>NZ_BAABDK010000018.1:0-18331 GCF_039539585.1 Hymenobacter glaciei
CTTTATTTGCGCGGACTCAAAGCCATGCACTACACTTTGACCAAACTGGCTGCGTAACATCAGTTATCAGGATTTATTCACCAAGCGAAATAACGCTGCGTTGTGTTCCTGCCGCTGGAAAAAGAGTAATTATTATTTCACATTTACCACGTTCATTGCTCGTTCCAGGCCCATTGCACCAAAGGCCAAAATGGCCTCACCAGATTTTTCAATGCGCGTGGGCAGCTCAATTAATTCATCGCCCGAAAACGCGTTCAGGACATAGTCTACTTGCCGGCCTTTGGGGAAATTCGCATCGACGCCGAAACGTAGGCGGGCGTATACATCGGTGCCCAGCGTAGCCTGAATATCCTTCAACCCATTGTGCCCGCCTGCCGAGCCTTGGCCCTTCAGGCGCAGCTTGCCGAAGGGGAGGGCTAAGTCATCGGTTACCACCACCATGTTTTCGACGGGGGCTTTCAGCGTGGCCAACCAGTGCGCCGCTGCTTTGCCGCTCAGGTTCATGTAGGTGGTGGGTTTCACCAGCACATAGGTGTGGCCTTTGTGCTTGAATTCGGTCGTGAACGCATGGCGGCCGATTTCAAAGCGTGGAGCATCGAATTTTGCCGCCAGATAATCGGCCACCATAAAGCCAATGTTGTGGCGGGTATCGGCGTATTCGGGGCCAATGTTGCCCAGGCAGAGGACGAGGAATTTCATCTGAACCGCAGCGTAAACGGAGTAAACGGATTATACAGATTCCGGCATCAATGCGCAGAAACTGCTGCCTTTTGAAAGGCTAACCAAAGCCTTTTCGCAGTGCAAATAAAAAGCCGCCCCAAAGTTGGAGCGGCTTTTCGATTGAAACGCAAATTAATGGATGAAAGAATTGTTGAAATTCATTTAATCCGCTAAATCTGCAGTTCAGGATTACTTGTTGGCAGCCATTTCGCCCTTCAGTGCGCGCGGGATGGTGATGGTGGCAATAGGTGCCGCCGCGTTGGTGAGGATGGTGTAGTTCTTTGGCTCAACGGCACCCACCTTGATGGATTTGCCGAGCTCCATGGTGCCGATGTTCACTTCAACGTAGTCGGGGAGGTTGTCCATCGTAGCACGCACGCGCACTTTGCGCAGCTTGCTCACCAGTTTGCCACCGGCCAGTACGCCCGGCGAAACGCCAACGTACTTCACGGGGATGTCCATTTTCACCTCTTTGCCTTCTTCCAATTCGAGGAAGTCAACGTGGAGGAGCATCTCGTTCACGGGGTGGAACTGGGCATCCTGCACAATAGCTTTGTAGATGGTGCCTTCTACGTTCAGGTCCACGATGTGAGCCTCCGGCGTGTACAACAGCTCGCGGAACAGGATAGCGGGCACGGAGAAGTGCACGGTATCGGTGCCGCCATACAATACGCACGGTACTTGAGCGTCGAGGCGCAATGCCTTGGCGTCCGTTTTACCGAGATTCGCTCTTTTAAACCCTACAATCTCGAGGCTTTTCATAAAAGTGGTTTTTTGAGAAGATAAAAAATGCCCGTTTGCTACCGGAGTTGGTGGCAAACGGGCCGCAAAGGTAGCGGTTATGCCCACAAAAACCTAGCGCTGACTTGGTTTGAAGGCAATAATGCTGAAGGAGTGCTTCGTGACTTCGGTGCTCCCTTGCTTCTGCGGAAGCGAATAGGAACAGCAGAACACATAAAGGGGCTGCCTACACGGCCCAGAGTAATTCCTACGGCCGCTTAGTGTTATCGTGCTGAAATACTTCTGTTTTTCCTGACGGGCATCTTCGCCATCGGGGTCCACAGTGGTGCAAAAGAAGAAATAAACTACGCCGTTCAGTTCGAACCATTGCACCTCCATCAGAGCTGGTTCGTGCGAGTCCGGGTCGGCGCCGGTATAAACCCGGCGGCTGGCTTGTCCACCGGGAGTCGATGGCAAACCCACGACGTAATCGCGGCCCGCCCTGGGTTTGTTGATAGCCAGCAGTGGGCTTTTTGTCAGTAGCCGTAGGCATTTGTTAATGTCCAGGGTCACTGCGGTCAGCTTTGTGCTATCGGCCCGCATCGAATGACTCTTGCGCGAACCGGCATCCAGTCGCTGTTGCAGCATCGCGGTTACGTCCAGCCGCATCATCACGAAATGATGGTAACTGCCTTTGGTGAAGAACGCAGTGAGCCAAGGCGCTCCCGGCTCCTGGATGTCCTGGACTCGGTAAGGTGTGCGCACCGAAATCAGCGTGTCCAGGTCGGTGCGTCCCCACGGTTTGGTGATGGCCTTCTGGGCTAGCGCAGGCTGTGCTCCCAGCATGCCTACGACAAGACCAAGCCCGATGAGCAACCGCAACACCTTGAACATAGCAGCAAGTTAGTTGCCGCTTGGCACGCTTTTAAGCTGCTCCTGCACCACCGCCTGGGCCTGCATGCGGTCGTTCAGCACCCGCAGGTATTGGCGGGCTTGGGCATTGTCGCAGGTGAAAGCCGACTTTTTGGCCCAGTCGATGGCCGCTGGCAAGTCGCCACGCACTTCGCAGGCAACGGCCAGGTTATAGAAAGCACGGCCGGCAATTCTAGGGTCGAGGTGGCGGGCCGACTGCTGCCAGAGGGTAGCGGCTCCCGTCCAGTCGCCCGCTTCGGCGCGTAGGGCGGCTTCCTTCATGCGGGCGTCTTTTTTGGCTTGCGTGAAGTAATTACGGTTCAAATCAATATAAGAAGGGGCGATGCGGCGAGCGTAACCGTCGCCAGCGCGCTGCGCCACCCGGCGAATGCACTCCTCGGGCGGGGGCAATTGGCGCAGCGCTTCGGGATAGCTGTCGCCATTGCCGCTGAACACCAGCTGGTCTTCCTGCCGGGCTTGGTCGAGCACGAAACCCTGCGCCACGCCGTAAGTGCGGAAGCCGGTTACGATTTTCATTATCATTTCCACGTGCACCGTGGGCACTTTGTGCTCGGTGCCTTCTTTGTCTTTATAAGTGCGGAAGCCGTTGGTGTGGCTCAGTAGCATATCCGAGTCGAAGGCTTCGAGCACCACGAGGCCGTCGACCTGAGTGCGGCGGCACAAATCCTGCACGTAGCGCGGAGCCAGCGGCGGCAGAAAGAACTCACGGCTGCGGCCCAGTAGTTGCAGCTGCGCCTGCGTCACCCGGAAACGGTAGCTGTTGTTGGCCAGGGCCTGGCCCACCACGTTCACGCACTCATCGGCACCGGCGCGGTCCACGCCTAGGCCTTCGCCGGTAAAAGCGCCTTCCAATGCGTCGAAGAATTTGTCGCGGCGCGACTCCGGAATAATGCGGTTGGCCGTGGCCACACTTTGCAGGTTGGCCGGCATGGGAACTGCCGCGGGAGCCAGTGCCCGAATGTGCACCGACGAGGCGCACGCGCTAAGCAGCAACGCACACAAAAGGGTGAAAGTGGAGGTGTAAAGCTTGTTCATCACGTTTGCAGAAAAAAGTTCCAGTTGGAAAGCCCTTTCTACAAAATTGTGCCAGAATCGAATGGTAGCGCGTTAATCTTTCCGCTTGGCTTGCTGCCGGCGCGCGCACCAAGAAGGCCGGCCTTCGTTGTGAGAACGAAAGCCGGCCTTATTGTGCTGATAAACAAATTTTAAACGGTGTATCCCGATTACTTGGTGCCGCTGAAACCCCAGGTTTCGCTGCCTTTGGTTACGCCAATGTTGAGGTCGCTGGATGTGAGGGTCATGCCAGCCGTGCTTCCATCACTGCCCACGGTGGCGTAGTTTCCCCCACTAGCCGATTGAAACTTTAGGTTGGTGATGGCCGGCACCCTGTCACTGAACGTGATAGAATACGTTTTGTCTCCGCTTTTGCTGATGGTGGCTGTGCCGTTGGAGCTGCCAATTATTGAGCTGCCCGTATAGGATAGCTGCCCGCCGTACGTGGCGATAACTGCTGCAGGCAGTTCGACTGTCGTGCTGGTCGGTGTGGTTTCCTCTTTTTTGCTGCTACAGGAAGCAGCAGCCAAAGCGAATGCCAACAGGATGGCCTTGGGGGCGAAGTTGGAAAAGAAGGATGATTTCATGGTGAAAAAGGGTTAGGTGAGGTGGCCGGCCGCCTATCCAACTAAGGTTGGAGTAGCCGGCTGGATGGCCAATTGATTGAATGCAAAACGTCATCATCCCGGCAGCCTGATAGGGCTGTTGCACGCGCTGCCAAACGCAGGCCGGCTGCCCCGACGCCGGGAAACGGCGGGTGCGGGCCCGGCCCAAGCGGGCTGCCCAATAAAATGCCCGGATGTAAAAAGTGAGGTGCCTACTCTGAAAGGTTTTCGGCGGTCCCTTGGTTGTCGCGACGGCTCAAAGGTGCCAGTGCTCTGCCAGCATAACCTAACAATGGGGCGTTACAAAGTGTATACAGCGCTATATATTTTGAATAAAATGCTCTAAATCAATCTCCTTGCTTAGCTGGAGCTTTTGCTTCAGGCGGTGCTTACCCACTCGCACCGAGTGCGGCTCAATGTTGAGCAGGTTGGCAATTTCCTTGGTGGCGAGGCCCATTCGCAGGTAGGCACAGTACCGCAACTCGGTGGTGGAGAGGGCGGCCAGGGCACTCAGGTTCTGGAAAAAGCGCGGGTGTACGCCCTCGAAGTGGAGGCGGAACTGGTCGATGTCCTCATCGAGCTGGAGGTTCTGGTTGATGAGCCGGAAGGCCGGTTTGAGCTGCTGGCTTGTTTCGGGCACCTGCTCCAGCTCCTTGCGCAAAGCCAGCAGCAACTCGTTCTTTCGCTCCAGGTTGAGCGTGGCCGTGGTGAGTTCGCGGTGCTTGTAGTCGACCTCCTGCTGCAGCTGCAACTGCTGCTGCTGCGTGAGCAAGTGCTCCTGGCGCGCCACCATCCCTTGCTGCTCCGATAGCAGCAGCTGCTGTTCGGCCACCCGACGGCGCAGCCGGCTCGAACGCGCAAAGGCCACCGCCGCCGCCAGCAGCAGCCCGGCCACGCCCACGATGAGCAGCAGCAGCCAGCGCTGGTAGGTGGCTTGCTGCTGCAGCGCCCGGATGTTCAAATCCTTTTTCTCCACCTCGTATTGCAGCGTCAGGCGCCGCACCGTTTGCGCGTTCGTGCGCGCCGCCAGCGAGTCGCGCAGGACCGTGTACCGGGCTAGCCACCGATGGGCGGGCTGCCACAAGGCCAGGCGGGCATATGCTTTTTGCAACTGCTGCGCGATTATTGCCTGGTCTTCGAGGTTAACGGCGGGCAGGTTGCGGTAAGCCTGGTCGGCGGCAGCCGTCGCGGCCGCGTGCTGCTGCTCCGCTTCGAGCCCAGCCAGGATGCCGTAGTTGTGGGCCAGCAGGTTATCAATGCCCATGGACGTGGCGAGGGCCGTGCTTTCGTGCAGGAACTGGCGGGCCCGGTCAAATTCCCGGTTCCAGGTGCAGGCTTCCGCCAGGTTCGTGAGAAAAGTGGGCAGGTACTGCGGCGACACCTGCTGCGGGTGTTGCCGGATAAGCGCTACGCCCTGCTGCAAGTGCTCAACTGCCAGCCGCAGGTAAGCGGGTTTAGGGTCCTTGGCGTACAGCGCGAGGTAGCTGCAGTAAAAATCGTTCATCACCGCCAACCGCTCTTCGAGGCTGCCGCCGCGCTGGGCGGCCGTTTCGGCCTGTTGGTAGTAGGCGAAAGCTTCGGCCGTTCGCTGCTCGTAGTACAGGCAATTGGCGATGGCATTGAGACTCATAGCCTGTTCGCGGTAGCGACCCATCTGTTCATAGGCCCGCACCGACAAGAGCAGGTGCGGTACCGCTCCCGCGTTGTCGCTGAGGCGCTCGCGCAGTAACAGCCCCCAATTGTAGTGTAGCTGCGCCAGTCGGAGCGATAGCCGCCGGCCCGCCGCCGCCCGCAGCAGCGGCTCGGCCTGCTGGTAAGCTGCCAGCGCCGGGCCTTCCTCCTCGTGGAAGCTGTACACATTGCCCAGCGCCATCCAGCAAAATCCTTGCTGCTCTACGTGGCCAGCCCGAACGGCCAGCGCCAGCGCCTCTTGGTTAAATGTCAGGGCTTTGGTGCGGTCGTAGGGGCGGTACTCCCAGGCCAGCCGGGTGAGCGTCCAAGCCCTGGTGGTGTCGGTTTGCGTGGTGGCGATGCGTTGCAACGAGTCGATTCGCTGCGAGTTCTGCGCTCGCCCCGCACTGGCGGTTGCCAGCAGCACGAATAGCGCAAGTGCACAGCCAGCTAACTGCCGGCAACGAGCAGCAAAGCGGAAAGGGGCTAGCATAGGCATCAGGCCGAATGTCGGGACCGGCGAGCAAAACAAACAAGCTGCCAGCCGAAGCCAACAGCTTGTCGAAGCCTGCCTGGGCCTTAGGTTTCTACACAAACAGCGAGCTGATGCTCTCGTGGGTCACCACGTTGCGGATAGCGGCCGCGAACAGCGGCGCCAGCGAAATCACCCGGATTTTATCGTTCTCCTGGGCCAGTGGAATGGTATCAGTTGTGATAAGCTCCGTGAGTGCCGAGGCCCGGATGCGGTCGTGAGCCGGGCCGCTGAGCAACGGGTGCGTCACCACGGCGCGCACCGAGCGGGCGCCGCGCTCCATTACCAGCGCGGCGGCTTTGCAAATGGTGCCGGCAGTGTCGACCATGTCATCTACAAACACCACGTCCATGCCCTTCACGTCGCCGATTACCTGCATCGAGGCAATCTCATTGGCCCGCACGCGCATCTTGTCGCAGACCACAATTTCGGCCCCAAATTTCTTGGCGAAGGCCCGCGTACGCACCACGCCGCCCACGTCGGGCGAAGCGAAAATCAGGTTTTCCAGGTTCAGCGACTTGATGTAGGGCGCCAGCACGGTCGCGCCATCGAGGTGGTCGACGGGAATATCAAAAAAGCCTTGAATTTGGCCGGCGTGCAGGTCCACGGTCATCAGGCGGTCGGTGCCTACGCTCTGGATAATATTGGCCACTACTTTAGCACCGATGCTCACGCGCGGCTTGTCTTTGCGGTCTTGCCGGGCGTAGCCCATATAAGGCATTACGATGACAACTTTGTGGGCCGAGGCGCGCTTGGCCGCATCCACCATCAGCATGAGCTCCATGAGGTGTTCGGCCGGCGGGAAAGTGCTTTGCACCAGAAACACCTCGCAGCCGCGGATGCTTTCGTTGAAGCTGGGCCCCATTTCGTTGTCGGCAAAGCGCTGCACGGTAAGGTCTCCGAGGGAAGTGCCATAGGCGGCGGCAATGCTTTCGGCGAGGACCTGGGAGGCGCTGCCGGCGAAAATTTTGACCTGTTTCATTGGGGAAGGTGCTGATGGTGAGTTGATGCGCGAAGGCCTGCTACAGTTGAGGCTTGAAAAACCAGCCAAGTAGAAAAGCGAAAGGCGCTGACCACTCCGGAAATTGGAGAAGCCAGCGCCTTTTCGTTTACTCGAGCGTTGTCGTTGTCCGACCAGGGCTCGAACCTGGACTTTCTTGAATCAAAATCAAGCGTGTTGCCGGTTACACCATCGGACAATTTCCCAGCGGGCTACGTGCCGTTTGGGAGTGCAAATGTACAGCTGAAAATATTCGAGGCAAGTATTTGGTGAAAAATTTTCTGTAAAAAAATAGGCCAACCAACGGGTGAAATGCTGCCAATTCCTGCTATAGGCTGATTTACACGGCCTAAGTAATATGCAGTAGGGGAGGGGGCAGCCCGGCTACCGCAATGGATTGGGGTTGGAAAAACGGGGTTTGGGCCGTAATTTTGCGGCCTGAAAAGAGCATCAACTTCATCATAAATACAACCAAATGGCCAATACCGGCAAAATCACTCAGGTCATCGGCCCCGTCGTTGACGTGAGCTTCGCGGGCGACAACACCAAGCTGCCCAACATCCTCGACGCCCTCGAAGTAACCAAAGAGAACGGCCAAGTGGTAGTGCTGGAATGCCAGCAGCACTTGGGCGAGGACCGGGTTCGGACCATTGCCATGGACTCGACCGAGGGCTTGGCCCGGGGCGCCGAGGTGCGCGACCTGGGTACCCCCATCTCGATGCCCACCGGCGACGGCGTGAAAGGCCGTCTGTTCAACGTTATTGGTCAGGCCATTGACGGTATTCCGCAGCCCAAGAGCGGCGAGCGTCTGTCCATTCACCGCAATGCCCCGGCGTTTGAAGAACTGGCCACTTCGTCGGAAGTATTCTTCACCGGCATCAAGGTTATCGACCTGCTGGCTCCTTATGTAAAGGGTGGCAAAATTGGTTTGTTCGGTGGTGCCGGTGTGGGCAAAACCGTACTGATTCAGGAGCTTATCAACAACGTGGCCAAGGCCTACGAAGGCCTGTCGGTGTTTGCCGGCGTGGGCGAGCGTACCCGTGAGGGCAACGACTTGCTGCGCGAGTTCATCGAATCCAACATCATTCTGTACGGCGATGCCTTCAAGCATTCGATGGAAGAAGGTGGCTGGGACCTGAGCAAGGTGGACATGGCGGCGATGGAGAAATCGCAGGCTACCCTCGTGTTTGGCCAGATGAACGAGCCCCCCGGAGCCCGTGCCCGCGTGGCCCTGTCGGGTCTGACCATTGCTGAGAGCTTCCGCGATGGCGACGGCACCGGTGCCGGCCGCGACATTCTGTTCTTCATCGACAACATTTTCCGCTTCACGCAGGCAGGTTCGGAAGTATCGGCTCTGCTGGGTCGTATGCCTTCGGCCGTAGGTTACCAGCCCACGCTGGCTACCGAAATGGGTGCCATGCAGGAGCGTATTACCTCGACCAAGCGCGGTTCCATCACCTCGGTACAGGCTGTGTATGTGCCTGCCGATGACTTGACTGACCCGGCCCCGGCCAACACCTTTGCCCACTTGGACGCCACGACGGTACTGAGCCGCAAAATCGCCGAGCTGGGCATCTACCCGGCCGTTGACCCGCTGGACTCGACCTCGCGCATTCTGTCGGCCGACATCCTCGGTGCCGAGCACTACAACACCGCCCAGCGCGTGAAAGAGCTGCTCCAGCGCTACAAGGAACTCCAGGACATCATTGCCATCCTGGGTATGGATGAGCTGTCGGAGGAGGACAAGCAGGTAGTAAACCGTGCCCGTCGCGTGCAGCGCTTCCTGTCGCAGCCCTTTTTCGTGGCTGAGCAGTTCACTGGCCTAAAAGGTGTGCTCGTTGACATCAAAGACACTATCAAAGGCTTCAACGAAATCATCGACGGCAAGTACGACCACCTGCCCGAGGCGGCTTTCAACCTGGTTGGTAACATCGAGGATGCCGTAGCAAAAGGCGAGCGCCTGATTGCAGAAGCAAAATAGGTTTAGTTGTCAGTTGCTTGTTGCCAGTTGTTGGTTTGTTCTGACTGCTGGTAACATGTCGCTGAAGCTTGACAACTGACAACGAACAACTGATAACTAAGAAATGCATTTAGAAATCATCACCCCCGACCGCAAGGTTTTCGAAGGCGAAGTGACGTCGGCCCAGTTTCCGGGGGCCGATGGCTCTTTTGAAGTGCTGAACAACCACGCCCCGCTTATCGCAGCCCTGAAGGCTGGCGACGTGACGCTGTCTGGCGGTGCTGGCGGCCGCGAGGTCATCCGCATCGAAGGCGGCGTGGTGGAAGTGTTGCGCAATAATGTGATTGTGTTAGCCGAAGGCGCAGTGGCGTAAGCTGCTCGCGGTACTATTCCCGACTGACAAATCCCCGCTACCTGAACAGGTAGCGGGGATTTTTTGTGGGCATAACGGGAAGTTTATTACCTTGCAGTGCAATTAAATCTTTTTTACATGCAGGCGATGGTACGGCGAATTCTTTTTCTAGCAGTGTTGTGGGCTGGACTTAGCAGTCTGGTTTGGGCCGATGGTTTTCGGGAGCAATTCCGGGCAGCATTCAAGGCCGGTGATGTGACGGCAGCCGAAAAAGTGCTTGCTGAGTGGGAAAAGGCTACGCCCAAGGACCCCGATTTGTACGTGGCTCGCTTCAACTTTTTGCTGAACAAGGCTACCCGGCGCACGCCCGTGCCGGCTGCTCCGGTTGCCGCAGTAGCCGGAGCGCCCACGCCCGCTCCGCGCCCGCAGGTAGTAATCAGCTATGACCCGGCCACCATGGCACAGGCCGCCGCAACGTTGAAGCAAGGCATTGCCTTAGCGCCTGAGCGACTGGATATGCGCATGGGCCTGGCGAAAAGCTATGAGATGGTGGGCCAGCCCGGGCCCTTGCTGCAGACCATCCGCGAAACCCTGGAAGCCCGCAAAAATGGCGGCAAGCCGTGGCTCTGGCGCGACGGAGTACCGCTGCCCGGCCCCGAAAATGCCTTTGTGCCAGCGGCCATCGAACCCTTCGCCAGCAATTACTGGAAGCAGCCCGGCGACAAAGGCCTGGAAAACGGCCGTCCCATCGCGGAGCTAATGGAACAATACTTCCCGCAGAATTCGCTGGGCTACTTCAATATGGGGGTGTACTACGCCCACCTGCACAAAACCCAGGAGTCGTACGAGAAGATGCAGCAGGCCGACGCCCTCGACCCCAATGATATATCGACGCTGATGAACCTGACGCGTATGGCCATCGAGCTAAAAGAGAAAGACAAGGCCGCTGCTTACCAGGCCCGGCTGCGCAAGCTGCCCAATGGTGGCCCAGCCGCCGACAGCTTCGCCAGCGCCATGCAAAAGCTGTAGCCGTTGCCCAGCGGCTACTCTGAAAAGCCTTTCTCCATTGGGGAAAGGCTTTTTGGTTTTATTGCGCCAGCCAGCCAAAAAGCCCGCCGGCCGTATAGCTTGCAGTTGGGGCCCTATTGCTTTCTTCTCTTCTATGCAAAAACCGTTTAATCTGTTCGCGGCCGTCGAAAATATTTACACCCCCCGGCAACGCTATGTGCTGCTGGTAGCCTCGCTGTTGGGGCTGGCGGCCCTGATGCTGCTGGGCTTGGCGCAATACCTCACGGCCTTTTTGGCGGCGGGTATTTTGTTCGTGGTGTTTCGGCCGTGGTGGGTGGCACTGGTGCACAAGCGGCGCTGGAATGCGCGGCTAGTTACAGTTGGAATACTGCTGATAACGCTGGTGGTGCTGGTGGTGCCCTTCTACGCGCTGAGTTCGCTGCTGCTTGACCGGCTGGTGGTGTTTGCGAAGAACCCCGAGCAAATAATGGAAGTAGTGCATCGCGTGGAAAAAGCCACGGGCCTGCGCCTGGCCGAGCAGCTGAATGTGCGGCAGGTACTGCTACAGGGCGCCGCGAAGGTGAGTGGCTGGCTACCGACGCTGGCCAGCAGCGCCCTCAACTTCCTGGTAATCGTGGGCCTGATGCTGTTTACGATGTACTACATGTTTATGCAGGAAACCTACTTCCTGCTGGGGCTGCACCGGTATTTGCCCTTTCGCAACGAGACGCTGGAAAGTCTGGGCGAGTCGCTGAAAAACAACGTGAATGCCAATGTGCTCGGGCAGGTACTGGTGGCCATGGTGCAGTCTATTCTGACGGGGCTGACGCTGTGGATTTTTGGCGTGCCCGATGCCTTGTTCTGGGGCGTGGTGGCGTTTTTTATGGCTTTTCTGCCAGTGCTAGGCACACCGCTGGTGTGGGGGCCTGCCGCGCTCTACCAGTTTTCGGTGGGGAACAACGGGCAAGCCATCGGCATTCTGCTGGTGGGCTTTATTGTGATTATCAACGTCGATAACGTGCTGCGCATCATGCTGGCCAAGCGCATGGGCGACATCCACCCGCTGGTGACGCTGGTTGGGCTGGTGCTGGGCGTGGAGATTTTCGGTCTTATTGGGCTGGTGGTTGGGCCGCTGCTGGTGTCGTATTTCCTGGTGTTGATGGAGGTATTCCGGCGCGAGAACCGGACCCACCAATTGACACATGAAGCGACAGAGCTAGTGGCGGCAAGTCCGCCGGCTGGTGAACCGGCCCCGGAAGGATAAAAGCAACCGGCCCCGCTTGGAAGAGTAGGCCTGTGCATGTGCACCCTGCCGTTCTTGCTTTGCGGAGGCGAGCTAAAATTCGAAGTATTCTGCCTGTTGAGCACAAAGGCTCGGGCCTACCTTTGCGCGCCAACCAAAATGCTGTATCCAGTGCCGCTCATGTCCAACATTCAGCCTAAAATTACGCCCATCTACCAAACGTCGGTGTTCAAGTTTGAGGACCTTGACGCGGTGCAGCAGTATTTCGACGAGCCGGGCAGCCGCTACTTGTACTCGCGCAACGGCAACCCCAATTCCGACGAGCTGGCCAGTGCCGTGGCGCAATGGGAAGGCGGCGCGGGGGCTGTGGCCACGGGCTCGGGCATGGCGGCTATTTTCGCGGCGCTGCTCACCTATTGCCAGGCTGGCGACCACGTGCTGTGCGCGGCCGACATCTACGGGGGCTCGGCAGCCCTGCTGAATCTGGAACTAAGCCGGCTGGGGATTACGGTAACGTACGTGCCGTTCGAAAGCCTCTACGAGCTGGCCGGCTACGTGCAGCCCACCACGCGCCTGCTGCTGTGCGAAACCATGAGCAACCCCCTACTGCGCGTGGTTGACTTGCGCGCCGCCGCCGACGAATGCCACCGCCACGGCCTGAAACTAGTAGTCGACAACACGTTTTCTACCCCAGTGCTGACCCGGCCACTGAGCTACGGGGCCGACCTTGTGCTGCACAGCGTGACCAAATACCTGGCTGGCCATTCCGACGTGACGGCCGGCGCCGTAGTGGCCCGCACCACCGAAGACGTAGCCCGCCTGCGCCAGATTGGCATTGTCTTCGGCCTCACCCTGAGCCCGATGGAAAGCTGGCTGAGCGTGCGCGGCATGAAAACCATGCGCCTGCGCGTAGCTGCTCACAGTGAAAACGCGTGGGCGGTAGCAGAATTTCTCGACCAGCAGCCCACCGTGCAGGCGGTGTATTACCCCGGACTGGCCGCGCATCCACAGCACCAGCTGGCGGCCGACCAGGGTGGCGGCCGGTTCGGGGGGATGCTGTCGATGCGGCTACCGGACGATGCGGAAGTTGTCAACCGCTTTATGCAGCGCAGCAAGCGGTTTCCGTTTGCACCCTCGCTGGCGGGGGTTGATTCGTCGTGCTCGTCTCCCCTCTACACCTCGCACCGGGCCCTGACCGATGCCCAACGGGCCGAGTTGGGCATCTCCGTTGGGTTGGTGCGACTGAGCGTGGGCATTGAGCCGATAGAGGAATTGCTGGCCGATTTATCGCAGGCCTTGGCATAAGTAGCCGGGGATGCTTGCGCACATATGTGAGCTACCGGGCCGGCATGTCCTGGGTTACCAACAGTTTTGCGTTATCTGATGCGGCGCTTCTCCTACCTCACCCGGGCCGTCTGGCTCTTGTCGCTCATCAGCCTGGGCACCGACCTGGCCAGCGAGATGCTGTACCCGGTAATGCCGCTGTATTTGCAATCCATTGGCTTTTCGGTGTTTTTCATCGGGTTGCTCGAAGGTGTGGCCGAGGCCGTGGCGGGGCTCAGCAAGGGCTATTTCGGGCAGTGGTCGGACCGGCTGGGGCGGCGGGTACCCTTTGTGCAGGCCGGCTACGGCCTCAGCGCCGTGTCGAAGCCGCTGCTGGCCGTGCTGGCTACGCCGGCGTGGGTATTGCTGGCCCGCACCATCGACCGGCTGGGCAAGGGCCTGCGCACGGGGGCCCGCGATGCCCTGCTCGCCGACGAAACCACGCCGCTGAACCGGGGTAAGGTGTTCGGCTTCCATCGCTCGATGGACACGCTGGGCGCGGTGCTGGGGCCGCTGGTGGCGTTGGGCTGGCTGGCCGGGCACCCGGGACAGTTTCGGCCACTGTTTCTGTGGGCGTTTGTGCCGGGGGCGTTGGCGGTGGGCGTGGCGCTGCTGCTGCGCGAGCGGCGGGCCGAGCCGTCGGGCCGGCCGGTGGTGCCCTTCTGGGGGGCATTCCGGTACTGGGCGCAGGCCCCGGCGGGCTACCGGCGCGTGGTGGGCGGGCTGCTGGCGTTTGCCTTATTCAACAGCTCCGATGCCTTCCTGTTACTGCTGGCCCGCGAGCGCGGGGTGTCGGCCCCGGGCGTAATTGGCCTCTACGTGCTCTACAACATCACCTACGTGGTGAGTGCCTGGCCGCTGGGCCACATGGCTGACCGGCTGGGGCCGCGCCGCCTGCTGGTAGCAGGCCTGGCGATGTTTGCCGTGGTGTATGGCGGGGTGGCGCTGGTGCACGATGTGCGTATCCTGGCGCTATTGTTCGGGCTGTATGGCCTATATGCGGCTGCCACCGAAGGCGTGGGCAAGGCCTGGGTGAGCACCCTTTGCGCCCGGGCCGATGTGGGCGCGGCGCTGGGCACGCTGGGCGGCCTTAGCAGCCTGGCCGCGCTGGTGGCCAGCGCCGGGGCCGGCCTGCTCTGGGAGGTAGCGGGCCCGGGCCTCACATTTGGGCTGGCGGCCGGGGCGGCCCTGGCGGTGGCGGCTTACCTGGCCACGGTGCGGGTAGCCTTGCCGCGCTAGGGCACTCCCTACCGCCGGCAGGAGGCGGGGGGCTTCCGTTGTGCTCGTTTCGCCTCTGCGCCTCGCACCGGGCCCTGACCGACGCCTAGTCGGCCGAGTTGGGCATCTCCGTTGGACTGATGCGGCTGAGCGTAGGCAGTGAGCCGGTAGAGGAGTTGCGGACTGATTTATCGCAGGCATTGGAGGGATAAAGCCAGCGGTTGCCAGGTTCAAAAGTCTGACACCTGGCGTGTATCATGTTAGTTTGCAATATATTGCTTTTTGTGAACTGCGGCTGGTAAGTCCTGTAAAGGTGGTTTTTGGGTTGGGAGCGCATAAGGGCTGGTCTTCCTTTGTATCGGTTCTAGTAGCAGGCAACGCCGCCTGCTTCCCCCAGCTCACCTTTCCCAACAGGCTTTTATGAACGCTGCCTCGCCCCGTTTGCCCTTTGCCCTCAAATTGGTTGTTAGTGCCTTTCTGGCCATCATGGTGCCGGTGTATTACCACGATTACGGCCCCACCAACTTTCTCTACTTCTGCGACGTGGCGTTGCTGCTGAGCTTTATTGCCCTCTGGACGGAGAAAGCATTGCCCGCTTCGATGGCCGCCGTTGGCATTCTGGTGCCCCAGGTGTTGTGGTGCGCCGATTTTCTGGGTGAACTGTTCAACGTGCATCTGGTGGGCCTTACGGGGTACATGTTCGATGAGAACCGCTCGCTGTTTCTGCGGGGCCTGTCGTTTTTCCACGGCTGGCTGCCTTTCCTGCTCATCTTCCTGGTGAAGCGCCTGGGCTACGACCGCCGCGCCCTGCTGGCCTGGACGGCCCTGGGCTGGAGCCTGTGCCTGGTGGCGTACTTCTTTATGCCTGCAGCCGGCACCGTGCTGTCGGACCCCAAAATCCCGGTTAACATCAACTATGTGTTTGGCTTCGATGATGCCCACCCGCAGACGTGGTTGCCCGCTCCCCTGTATCTGATGGCCTGGATGGCGGGGCTGCTGCTGCTGTTCTACGTGCCCTCTCACCTGGTGCTGCGCCGCTTGTTTGGCAACCCGGCGACGCGGACCCAGGTTGTCAGCCAGCCGGCCGACGACACGGTTATTCTGGCAATTGGTGGGCGTGTAGCACGGTAACAACCCTGAACAGTGTAGGAGCGGGGCTTGCCCCCGCCCGTTGTTGAACGGAACAGATAGTGCGACCGACGGGCGGGGGCGAGCCCCGCCCCTACACCGTTCACCCCTTAACGAGAACACCCGACACCAGTAGCTGGCGTCGGGTGTTCTCGTTTAAAATGGTTCTCTATGCTACAGCTTATCCGATACCGACCCCGAAATCTGCTTGGCGGCGCGCAGGGCCTGGAATTCGCCCTGCACGCCCCGGATGGTCAGCTTGTCGTCGAGGGTGTAGCCGCTGCGGAGCTGCTCGTAGCGGCCGTTGAGGCTGCTGAGCACGTTGCTGGCGCGGGCCCAATCGTTGGGCGACCAGCTGCGGCGGTCTTCGCGTACTTTATCGAGGAAGCGGGTGTAGGTATCGAGCAGCTGCGGGGCGGTGAGGCGGCCCACCACGATGCGCTCGCGGAAAAAGTTCGATACGGCCGTGTCGCTGGCCGCGCCGCTGGGTACGGTTTCGACGCTGCTGGAACGGGTACTCGGGCTGGGGTTGATGACCGTGGTGGCGGGGCGGGCGGCGGTGCCAGCGGGCACCGTAGTGGTGCGGGTGGTGCGGCGGATAACCTTGCCGGTGGCCGGGTCAAGGTCTTCGGTTACTTCGGTTATTTGTTGCTCGGTGCCAGGCTTGGCCGTGGCCGTGGAGGTGCTGGGTTTAACTGGGGTAGTGGTTTTGGTCTGGGCGTGGGCCGCCAGGGGCAGGGCCAATAGCAGCGCAAAAAGGGGAGCGTTTTTCATAGTAGGAAACAAATTGACTGAGCCTTTAACGGTAAAAAGAGTCCACCGGCCAGATTTGCGCGGTGCAAGGCCCGCAAATGCAAGCTTCGCGCCATAAGCAATGAGGCGGCCGTGAAATTCGCCGTACTCTTGCGGTGCGGCTGATTGTCAGTCCGCTGCCGGCTACTCGGTACTTCCTTTCCCCTCATTTCATATTCCATGCAAGGCGCGTATTCTACCTATTTCGACAACCTGTTTCTGAGCCTGCGCATGGCGCGGCCCGAATACAAAGCCCAGGCCCAGTACACCCTGCGCACCCTGCGCGAGGCGGCCCTGGGAGCAGCCTTCACGCCGCTGCTGGCCGAGCTGGAGACGGCCATCGCCGGCTTCGACGAGAACCTGACCGACCGCAACCAGTCCACGGCCGGTGGCACCGAGGCGTTCCACGCGGCCCGCGCCAAGTGGCTCGAATTCGTGGACGACACCATGAAGGACTACGTGACGCCCAAGCTGCGCAAGCTGCCCGTCTACGCCGACTTCAAGAAGTTCGGCAAGAGCAAGCTCGCCGGCCGCAACCAGCCGAAGCTGCTCACCGACTCGAAGCTGCTGCTGAACCTTTACGTGGCCAACCAGGCAGCCCTGTACCCCACGCTCGGGGCCGATGCCCAGCAGTTGTACGCCGCGCTCGATGCCGCCGACGAAACCCGCGACACCCAGGACGGCGACATCACCGACGCTCAGCTTGCCCTGGCCGACGACCGCGCCGCCATTGCCCGCGCCCAGCACCGCCTCAAGGCCCAACTCGAGCTCAAGTTCGAGCAGCCCGAGAAGGTGTACAGCTTCTTCGACTTCGCGAAGGCTGAATACGCGCGTAAGGCGCAGAAGAAGGCCGCCAAAAAAGCGGCAGCGGCCCCCGACTTGTCGGCCCCGGCTTCCTGAGGTACCAGAACCCGGTTCCAACTTGTTGGGGCCGGGTTTTGCCTGGCTCCAAGCCCACCCCAACAAGGCGGGAACCGCTTTTAAATCACCAGAACCCGTACCCGCCTTGTCGGGGGCGGGTTCTGGATTACTGTAATCCACCCCCGACGTGTTGGGGACGGCTCTCCGCTATTCGGTAGCAGTACCCGGACTTGTTGGAAGCTTCGGCCACTGCAGGAAGCAGGCATATTGAAATAAAATCCACCGTTTTCTTGAACGAATCTCGCTACCTTTCAGCATGAGGCTGTTGGCGTTTTTACCTCCCCGAAACACTTGGATGCGGTGGAGGCGTCTGCTTGTGTTGAGCTTGGCAGGGGCCGTTGCGGGCGCAACGGGCGCTTGTGCTGCCGCAAAACCACCGGAGAGGACGGCTCAGGAGTTGGCCTTGATTGCGTTGGCGGGTTTGCCCGCTCGGTGCGTGGTTTCAGTCGTGGCCAATAGTGGCGATGGCCGCACCCCCGGACTGCTCGTGTGCGTGAGTGCCGACACCGCCACCCGTTCCGAACAGGGGTTTCTCGGGGCCCACCTCACAGTGAGTGAACGGGAAGCGGACGGCCTCGCCGTTCTGGTTTTACAGCAACTGCGCGCCGTGACGGCCTTGTCCGATTCGGTTCGCACCCCCCGGAACGCCCTTTTTACGGTCGTAGTCACCCGCGACGGGTTCCCCGAGTACCGGCGGGACCTGACCAACCAGGGAACGGTCACCGCCTTACTGAACGGCGTAAAAAAGGAGGTGGCGCGCGACCGGGTGCCGTTGCGAGGGGAAGTTAAACAGAACCTATTGGCAGCACTCGAATACAATGTGCAGTGGATGAGCCCAGGCCAGCGTTAACTACCGGTAATCCCCTCCTTTGAGTGAACAGAGCCTGTTTACCTTCGGACCGTTTTTGTGAACCCTTTCGATGAGCGCGCTGCGCCCAGTAATGTGGTAGCTTGCTCTCCTGATTTCACGTTGCCAAGGTCCCACCCTGCTTGGCTCACTCTCTCCCGTTGCATGAAGAATTGTTCGGCCTCCCTCCACTTCACGTTACTGCTCATGGCCCTGCTCGGCGGCGTGGCCGGCCCCAGTTGGGGGCAAGCCCAGCTGGCCAGGGCCCTGGACCCGCGTGTCCTCTTCACCCAAACGGCGGTCGT
>NZ_BAABDK010000019.1:0-9193 GCF_039539585.1 Hymenobacter glaciei
TTTTTGCTGTCATGACAGAAGAAATATACGTCCTCCTTCTGTCCGGCCTACCTAGACCACCTCAGCAAGTCTCCTTCACCAACCTGTTTGACACGGCCAAGCAGCTGCGCTGGATGGGCGACAACACGTACAATCAGGTAACGGGAGCGCGGTTTCGCCAAGCTATGGTCCGGGAGAAATACCAGCCCCGATTCCAGGAATTGCAGGCCAAGCCGTATTACGCCTTCCTAGTCCAGTTTCTGGCTGATTATGTTAAAAAGACCATTCCAAATTACCTTGCCAGCGAGTACACCTACTGGAGCATTTCGTGCCTGCCCCGTCATCTGCTGAAGGAGGGGTGCATCACGCGAATCAACATAAATGAAGTGCCCGTGCTCTCCGTCTTTGGCGATGAGGCGCAAAACCTGAGTGTAGTGTTGTTTGCCTCCAAAGCGCCCTTTTTGTCCACGCTCCAGGAAAAAGCAGGCTTTCAGGACACATTCGCGAAGTTGCCCACGCTGCACTTTCAGTGTAATGAATCATTTGCGAACGCCTGGCCGGATGAAATCAGGGTCTGTTGCCAGCAGGAAGACTTCGTGGGAATACTCAACAACGAGGTGTTGCTTTCTTCCATCCGCTGGTTCAATCTGCGGATGATGAAGAACGTAGGGAATGAAGAGGCCTCGCGACGTACTCCGAACCATTGTTTGCCTTTGGCTGATGTGGTGATTCAATAGGGAGTACCGTGGTGTAAGCGTAGGTACACAACTCTGCGGCAATACCATCGCGGCGCATGCGGTTGTGGCCCCATCGGCTCACGAAATAGTTTGCCCGGAACTGCCTTATGCTACGAAAGGATGATGACACGGGGTATCCAGTAAAGTTGATTTACCTTTTTCAACCAAGGAATTAAGATTAGGCAACCGGCCCTTATGCGCCCATTTGGCGGAATTAGCCCCGAATTCCTCTATCTTCCGGTTTTTTTACCCCCTATGCTGTTTCTACCTCGACTTCGCGGCCCGCTGGCAAAAATCTGGCGGTGCCGAACGCGCCAACTACGGCCTCTTTCTGCAAGACCTCTGCGACTTACTCGGCGTCCCCAAACCCGACCCCACCACCGACAATTCGACTCAGGACCAGTACGTGCTCGAGCGAGCCGTCACCTTCAACGATGGCCCGAAGAAGAGCACCGGCCGCATCGACCTAAACAAGCGCGGCTGCTTTATCCTGGAAACCAAGCAGTGTACGGACTCGCCCGATTCCCAGCAAAAGGCCGAGAGGTCGGACTGCGCCGAGCTGGGCTTTGCCGCGGAGAAGCGCCGCAAGGGCCACGCCCTGCGCGGCTCCGTGAAGTGGGAGCAAATGATGCAAGCGGCCCGGCAGCAAGCCCTGGGTTACGTGCGCGCCTTGCCGCCCGACGAGCCCCTGTTTGTGCTGGTCGTGGATGTGGGCTACTGCATTGACTTGGATGCGAACTTCGCCGGCGTGGGCGACTCCTTCGTGCCCTTCCCCGACCAGGCCCGCTTCCGGCTGCCGTTGGCCGCCCGGTGGGGGAGGGGAGGGGCCACGGGCAATGCAGCGGTCCGTGCTCCGTGACTAAAGGCTCCAACCAGAGGGCGCAGGGTTGTCAAACATTTATAGCAGCATGAACAGCGACGAGTTTCCCGAGATTACGGATTTGAACAGTGGCCAATTTGGTTATTTGCAAAAGCTCTCCAAGCCCTCAAATGCCTTATATAATTTTATTTTATTTGTCGTCCTGGCAATACTGGCGTCTTTGCCCTTTGTCACCGTAGACATAACCACCTCCTCGCCGGCTTCCATTCAAACGAACAACCTCCCGGAAACCTTGTATTCGCCGATGCCCGGGAAGATTGCCTCGCTCCGGGTGGCGAATAATCGACCCATCAAACGGGGCGACACGCTCCTGACCATCGACAATGCCCAACTCAAGGAAGAAATTGCCCTAACCGAGGGCCGAAAATCCCTGGCAAAACAAACCCTCCACGACATTGGCGTATTGCGCGATACCCCGAAAAGCCGGGGCGGCGCGGTGTTATACACCACCGAGTACCAAACGCAGCTGGCGCACTACGTCGAGCAACGGGCTTTGCTCACTGCGCGGCTCGACAACGCCACCAAAACGTACACGCGCTACACGCGCTTGTATGCGCAAAAGGTCATCGCGGCGAGTGAGTACGAGAAGTACGAGCTGGACTACAACCAGGCATTGCGGGACCTAAAGGTGCACGACACCAACGCACGGGCGCAATGGCAGACCGCCAAGTATGGCCTTCAACAGGAATTTGATAACCTCGTCGCCAAAGAAAACGAGCTACGGAACTTGATTGCCAAAAGCACAGTGGTGGCCAACACGGCGGGAACCGGCTACAAGGCCGAAGGGATTCAAAACGGCACCTACGTCCAGGGAGGCCAGAAGATTGCGGAAATCATTCCCAATAGCAATCTCATCGCCATTTGCCTGGTTTCGCCCCGAGACATTGGCTTTGTCAAGCCCAATCAACGGGTCCGGCTGCAAATTGATGCCTACAACTACTCCGATTGGGGCGTCCTCAATGCGTCGGTGACGGAGATTATCACGGACGTGAAAATCATTGAAAACCGGCCCTATTACCTGGTGCACTGCAAGCTGGACAAAACGCATTTAACCCTAAAATCCGGGTACTCGGGCACCATCATCAAAGGCATGACTGGAAGGGCAAACTTTAACCTTACCACCAAAACATTGTGGCAGCTTTTATTCACGAAGCTCAACGATTGGCTGGACCCAAAACAGCATTAGGCCGGCCCCGTGGTGTGCGCCCAGCGCCAGCACCCTCTCACCTTAATCAGCTCCGTGCGCAGACTACGCGCACCTTTCTATGGGGATAAAAATAAAACAGCACGACCCAATGGACTGCGGGGCGGCCGCATTGGCAAGCGTCTGCCTGCACTACAAGTTCCAGATACCCATTGCGCGGGTCCGGCAGTACGCGAACACGGATAGAAAAGGGACCAATTTGCTGGGCTTGGTGGAAGCCAGTAAAAAGATGGGGTTTGCCGCCAAAGCGGTCAAGGCCACGCCGGCCGTTCTTCCCGAAATCCAACTGCCCGCGATTGCGCACGTGCTGGCCCAAGGGAAGTACCCCCACTACGTCGTGCTCTACAAGTGGCACGCCAAGTATGTCCAGATAATGGACCCGGAAAAAGGCGAACTCAAAAAGCTGACACACGCCGATTTTCAAAAGGAGTGGACCGGCTTTTTGGTGCTCCTCGCGCCCGACGCGGATTTCAAAAAAGGCATTGTCGGCACCACAAATGCCGCCAAGCTCCTTTCGCTGGTAAAGCCCAACAAGGCCAGCATTGTGCAAATCATCGTGGGGGCGCTGCTCTACACCGTCCTGGGCATCGCTACCTCTATTTATATCGGCAAGATTACCGATTTGGTTATTCCAAACAACAACCAGAGCCTGATGAATCTGATGAGCGCGGCAATGGTGGTCCTCGTCGTCGTCCAGCTGATTATCGGGCTCTTTCGCAGTGTTCTGTCCTTACGAATCGGGCAGATTCTCGACGCCCGGCTAATCCTGGGGTATTATAAGCAGCTGCTGCAATTGCAGCAAAGTTTTTTCGATAGCATGCGGGTGGGAGAAATCATCAGCCGGGTAAACGATGCGGTAAAAATCCGCACGTTCATCAATGACGTGGCGGTGACGTTGTTTATTAACATATGGATTGTTATTTTCTCCTTTGTATTGATGTACTCTTATAACTGGAAGATGGCGCTGGTTATCTCGTCCTGTATTCCTTTTTACGGGGCGCTTTACTTGCTATCGAACCGACTGAATAAAACGAAGGTGCGGGCCTTAATGGAGAGCAGTGCGGACCTGGGAAGCCAGCTCGTGGAAAGCATCACGGCGATGGAAACGATTAAGCAGTTTGGCTTGGAAGATTACGCCAATCTCAAAACCGAGGAAAAATTTATTTCCGTGCTTACTGATGTTTACCGGGTTGGGGTCAATAACCTTTCGTTTGGGGTTACGGGAGACGCCTTCGCCAAAGTGCTCACCATCGCGGTTTTTTGGCTTGGAACTTACTATATCTTCCAAAACGAGATGACTCCCGGGGAGTTGTTCTCCTTGTACTCCCTGATAGGATTTTTTATCGGCCCGATTCAGGCACTGGTCGGCTCCAACCGCCAAGTGCAGGAAGCTTCCATTGCAGCCGACCGCTTGTTCGAGATAATGGACTTGGAACAGGTTGATGCGCGACAACAGCAATTCGCTCTAACCCCCGATTTGTTGGGGGACATTCGGTTTGAGCACGTTGGTTTCCGCTACGGTTCCCGTGCCAAAGTCTTTGACGACATTTCCTTCACCATTCCGCTCGGTAAAGTCACCGCCATCATTGGGGTGAGTGGGTCGGGCAAAAGCACCATCCTGGGCCTACTGCAAAAGCTTTATCCGGTTGGAACAGGGAAGATTTTCGTCGGCGACTGTGATTTGCAGAATGTATCCAGCGACTCCTTGCGAAAGGTCATCAGCATCGTCCCGCAATCCATCGTGCTGTTTGCCGGGAATATTTTGGAGAACATCACCATCGGGGACCCCAAACCCGATGTGCTTAAAGTGCTCAAAATCTGCAAACAGCTTCGGATTGCGGACTTTATCGAAACCCTCCCCAATGGGTACAATACCTACATCGGGGAAAATGGGTCAACCTTGTCAGAAGGGCAGCGGCAACGAATTGGAATCGCCCGGGCGCTTTACAAAAAATTTGATATTCTCCTGATGGACGAGGCCACCTCGTCCTTGGATGGTTTCAGTGATTCCTATGTGCAGGAGATTATTCAGGAACTCCAAAAAGAACACAAGACCGTGGTTATCATCACCCACAAACTCTCGTCCATTCAGCACGCGGATAACATACTGGTGTTGAAGGATGGCCAGTTAGTCGAGCAAGGAGTCCACGAGCAGCTGGTGGGGGCCGAAGGGTATTACCACAGCATCTGGAAAAGCCAAACGTAATCCCTTCTCTGCCCCCAAAACCACTCCGTTCTTGTGCCAGGAACGAACCGTTAGCCCCTGTAACCAACCCCTGGCCTAAAGGCATAGGGGATTCCCGCTCCATTCGATGAAAAACGCTTCTCTGGAATTTGTCGATGAACTCATCGTGCGTTCCCCCATGTACCCCTACAAAAACGTCAACTGCCAGGAGGATGTGCTGGCATTGCTTGACGACAACTTCTTCCTGGAAGCGCTGTACGTGGCCTCGCCGCTGCTCTACGACGAGTGCCGCAAGCTCCGGGAAGGAGCGCTCAAAACGACGAGAGAGCAAACAAAAGTCCTCAACAGCTTGAACCGCTACCTGTCGAGAATGAGGACCAGAAGCACGCCTTTTGGGTTGTTTTCCACGTGCGGAATGGCGGTCTGGGCCGACCACGGGTTTACCGAAACCGGGGCGGGCGCACCCATATCCAGACATACCCGCCTGGATATGCACGTGTTGTACAACCTGATTTCTTCCCTCATCCAGGAACCCGATATTCAACAGCAGCTCAAGTATTTTCCCAACAACAGTCGGTACCTTATCGGAAACGAAATCCGCTATATTGAATACACGTACAAGAACGGTCGGCGTAAGTACAAAATCTCGGGGGTTACTTTTAATCAATACGTTGAAAAGGTGTTGTTTCTCAGCCAAGCGGGTCTGACACGAGAGGAGCTAAGCGCCCTTTTAACCGGGGAGGGGATAAGCGAGGAGCAAAGCAAGGGGTTTGTCGCCAATATCATTGACGCACAATTACTGGTTTCAGACTTTGAAGTTGCCC
This sequence comes from Hymenobacter glaciei, assembly GCF_039539585.1. Lineage (NCBI taxonomy): Bacteria > Pseudomonadati > Bacteroidota > Cytophagia > Cytophagales > Hymenobacteraceae > Hymenobacter > Hymenobacter glaciei. The sequence continues at coordinate 5,810 of NZ_BAABDK010000019.1, forward strand.
TCACCAGCGAGGATGATTTTGCGCAACAAATCCACGCCACGCTGAGCCGGTTCTATGCGATTTCCGGAAGCGAGCCCATCAAGCGGGCGTTAGACTTTTTCGCTGGCATCCTTGCCGACTTGAAAGAGCTGGACCGCCACCAAGTCAACGGCATAGAAGCGTATCGAAGCATTATTGAGAAACTCAAGGCGTACTATCCCGCAGTAAAAGAAGAAAAGGCGTTTCATATCGACGCTTATCGGCCCGCCGCCCCGCTCGCGGTCAATGCAACACACCAACCGGAGCTATTGCATCTGTTGCAATACCTCACCCAGATAAACGCCGGTGCTTATGACACGGAGGAGGCCATTGAGTCGTTTAAAAAAGCCTTTCTCCAGCGGTACGAGTCCCAGACCAAGCGATTGGTAGAGGTGCTGGATGCTGATTCTGGCATCGGCTACCCGGTTAACAAACGAACAGGCGCCGCCATTCTGGTAGACGACATTCCGTTTGCTTCTAGAGCCCAAGAATCGACGGTTACGTTGACTCCGAAAGACAAGTGGCTATTGTCTATCCTGACCGCTCCTACAAACAAAGACGCCCGGGTGATTGACTTGGCGGAGCAACCCGCCCCCGGCTATCTAAACGCTCACAAATTTAACGGAATCCCAACCAGCTGCTCTGTGATGTTTCGGCTGACGAACCAGGAAAAGGAAACCCTATTTCTAGAAGCATTCTATGGCCCGTCAGGGGGGGCGATGTTAAGCCGATTCGCACATGGAAACCAGGAGATACGCCGCGTTATTGAACGAATAGCAGCAACCGAAGAACGTCTGGTGGAAAATTGCGTGCTGGCCGAAATCGTGCATATGCCCAACAACCGGATAACAAACATCATCAAACACCCGGCCGTTAGAAAATACGAAATTCCTTACCTGGCCAAGTCGTCCGTAGAAGGCCCAAACATTATCGAACTAAACGACCTGTTTGTCAAGGTGGAGAACAACGAGGTCGTGCTGTTCTCCAAGCGGTTAAACAAGCGGATTGTCCCGTGCAAAACGCATATGCACAATCACTTTACGAATGCGTTGCCCTTGTATCACTTCCTGGGTGATTTACAAAAACAGGGCGTGAGCCAAAACCAAAGCATTAATTTCAACTGGGGGGGGCTGCCCGTATTATTTCCTTACCTGCCCCGGGTTTGCTACAAGAAAATAATCGTTGCTCCAGCTTCGTGGGTTCTTAGTGTTGCTGATTTGGCACCCCTTAACCAAGGGGCTGAACAACTACCGCGCGCCGTGGCCGAGTTCCGGGAAAAATTTAACTTGCCTCGCCAGGTATTGCACTCGGAGGATGACAACGAGCTGCTGGTTGACTTCTCCAGTGTTCCATCGGTGGAAACCTGGCTAACCTTAATCAAAAACAGGCCGTCCATTTTATTGAAAGAGTTTTTGTGGGCCGCGGAGGCAGATGAATCCACTCACCTTCGCCAGTATATCGCAACCATCATCAATACGGAAAAAAGAAGTTTTGCGGACCCGGAGGCAACCGGCCGGGCCACGGAGGAGCCACTCATCACCCGGGAGTTTCCCGTAGGCAGCGAATGGCTATACCTCAAGCTTTACTGTGGCCCGGGCTCGGTGGATATGGTGCTGGCAAAGCTCCTCGCACCTGTAGCCGAACTTCTTGCCCGGGATGGGTTGATTGCCGAATGGTTTTATATCAAGTACCGGGACCCTGATTTTCACCTCCGCTTGCGGTTGCGGCTCAAGAACGCGTCGGATGCGCTCCGGGTGCTAGGCGTCATCAAGCAATGCCTGGCAAACTCAACGCTGCATGCGCTGGTCTGGAAGATGCAGCTCGATACGTACAGCCGGGAGATTGAACGTTATGGGGCCAACACAATGGCTTTGTGCGAAACGATTTTTTGGGTGGACAGCAAATTCGCAGTCAGGCTACTGGGCGCTTTTTTAGAGGATAAGACCGAGGTGATGAAATCGCTGTGGAGCTTGCGGTTAACGGATGAGGTTTTCACTGCTTGTGGCTTCACCCTGGAACAAAAGCGGGAGTTTGTCGAGATTGCTCGAAAAAGTTTTCAGAGTGAATTTGGAACCAATAAGCGGTCAATGGAAAGCATCAACGCCAAATACTCCGCCTACAAGGACCTTATCAAAGACATTATGGGCGGGCAAATCGAGGACAAGTTTCCCAAGATAGCCCCGGCCATCACCGCCAAAATGATGGAGTTAGCGCCCCTGCTCCAAGAAATTGTTCGACTCCAAAAAGCGGACGCTTTGCAGACGGATTGCTTTCGCCTGCTGTCGAGTATCATTCACATGATGCTCAATCGGTTGATTACCCAAAAAGAACGGGTGCACGAGTTGCTCATTTACGAATTTCTGTCCAAGCATTACACCACGCAGCATTTTATCGCCCGGAGCGCAAAACCCCTGTCCCTTTAGGGCAGGGGATACGTGGCGGCGCCAGCACGGGGACAGGCACGGGCCAAGCCGGCTTTTTTTCGCAGACCACCGCGGGCGGTTTTGCTCCGCCATCGGTTGCAATGGCCTGTACTAGTCTTACAGTCAGCGAGTTGCATATTGATTCAATTATACCTCCTCCTTCATTAGGTTCTATTTTTCCCCGTGATACATCTCTTTATTAGGTTTTATTTGTTTCCCATGATACATTTGGTGCACAAATTTCACCTTCTAACCACAATTCCATGAACGAGTTGCTTTTTGAAAAACGCGAAATTGTCGAGCTGTCGCACGACGAGATGATGGCCGTTGACGGCGGCACCACGCCCGTGTGCGCGGCGGCGGCTGCCTCGTCACTTGCATGCGGTATGGCCGCGATGACGTTGATAAATGCCGTGGGCACCTGGTACGACAACCACCACGGGCAATTTCAATCGCTCGGATAATGGCCGTTGACGGCAACCGCCCACGCGCACATGGGCATGGGCGGTTGCCGTCGCAGCAGAGTCGTCAATGATGTGCGGTATGGCCGCGATGTCGACGATAAATTACGCGGGCAACTATTACGACTCGCACCACAACCTCTACGTGCACCACTAAGGTTTGGCGCTTGTTGCAAGCGTTTTCAGTGAAAGGGCCTCATTTTTGGATTTCTCATGCGTCAATACGCACAAGAAATCCAAAAAATGAGGCCCTTTTAGCAATAAATCACTTAGACCCGTCCTGTGGCATGCGAATGGCAGCCATTGAGCGGAACCAGGCGGTACCCAATTCACTTTGTTTTTCTGCGCGCAAAACCCTTCGCCACTAGGCAAGGGTTTTGCAGAGAAACGTTGTGGCCCGTATTCGTCCAAGTCAATCTGAGGTGGTCTAGCTAAGCCGGACACAATTGGGACGTGGTTTGAAGTTGCTTTTCAAAGTGGTT
>NZ_BAABDK010000020.1:0-1685 GCF_039539585.1 Hymenobacter glaciei
AGGCACGGTCACTAATTTCATCCAGATTGCTCACGAACGCAAAGGTAATTGTCCGTACAACCTAGCATCGAAGCAAAATAAATGGCTGACAAACATGCGCGAAATCTTCGCGATTACTTCTGAACTACGACTAGTAATAAAGTCAAATAAGAACAAAGCCCTTTTAATCATATGATTAGAAGGGCTTTGTTCTTATCGGTACTAACATGCATGTGCTGTAATTATCACCATGCCATAAAGAATTACCACAAAGGAAGATAATTAGTCCCTTCAGTGTGGGTGTGGTCTTTGTCAGAAGTCACGTAAGCACTGTATTGTCCATAAACCTCATAATCCCATACTAAGTTAGCCTGCCGAGGTTCAACATATCCTCGGTAATTGTACATTTTAGCTACTGCTATTCCTTGCTGATAATCCCCCCCAGTATGAGGAATATTTGTGGCTTGAATAAATCCGACTCCAGAGCCTGAATCTGGAGAATAGCTTGGTCCATAATCATCACTACGAGCACCGAGTGGTCCAACCGTTCCAGGGAACATACCCTCAGGGGAAAAATTAGGACCAGATACGTGGCCGCTTATATATAAATTAAAGGAAGTGGTCCTTTCTTCACCCGCTCGGTACCACCGGCCACTACCTCGGCTATAGTATTCGTAATACTCATTGAGGACCACACCCGTACGAATTGTTTGAGCGTACCCTGAAAATTGTGGCGGAGGGTATGTGCTAGTAACGTCTTCTGCATATAAGAATGTCTCGAAGCTCAAGCGCCTTTGGCTATTGTTATCGTAATATAGAGGAAATTGATACGGATATTTGCCATCGCCGGCACTACCTCCGTTATTGTTTCGAACTGTTCTGTTTTGGATTGAACCAGGGTTGGTGACCGTGAAATGCTTCACCTTTCCAGACATCGGCACTTTACCGGCTTGATATTTATTCTTAGCAATACTGGGGTCGTTCTTAATTCGCTGCAATTCTTCCTCGGAGGATGCCTCGTACTTGAAGCCTTGGTGGAACCAGTATATTTTGTCACCGATTTGGTATTCACCTTTGGGGTTGATGAGCGCGGCGTATTGCATGGGAAAACCGAATTCCATCATTAACCCCGGAGTCGATGTTTCGTCCAAAGTCACGGGCGCAGCGCGCAACGATTGGAAATAGAGGGCTTTCTCCCAAAGTTCCAACTCATGGCCATTCTTGCGCCACAAGGCTTCTTCTGCCTTCTGAAAACTCTTAATATCAGCAAACACCAATCTGCCATTAACGAGTTGAATTCCTGCGTTACTCACTTTAGCTGCGGGCTCGGGCAATGCATTTGACTCCTTTGAGCAGCCACTGAGCGTGCAGGTAAAGCCGAGCATAACGGCGGCAATGCCTAATTGTACTTTCTGTTTCAACATTGGGTTGAAAATAAATTGGGTGAAAATTATCTTCAGAACCGTTTTTCCTGTCGAAGTATGAGTATACTCCATTGGCACAAACGGTACAAGAATTTGTTTTTGGGCAACTACTAGTGGAGGATAGCAATTGGTGACAGCAAATCTAAATGCTTTTTTTAAATAATGCTATTTATAATGGGAGCAGTATGGGGTGGTCTAGGTTGCACGGACAATTAGTGGAGCCACAACAGGGCCGAAACGAAGTGCACCATTCCCAAAAAGCTGCTGGCCGTTTTATCGTAG
>NZ_BAABDK010000021.1:0-262892 GCF_039539585.1 Hymenobacter glaciei
AGGCACGGTCACTAATTTCATCCAGATTGCTCACGAACGCAAAGGTAATTGTCCGTACAACCTAGTTGAACAAGTCCAACGCTGCTTGGGCAAGAGCCGTTTGGGAAATGTATTTCTTGGGGTCGGCTACCAGCGGTTCGTCGAAGGCCTCGGCCAGCGAAGCATCGGGTACAAACGAGAGTTTGAACACGTTAAGGAATTCGCTGAATACGATTGGCACACCGGCTGCAGCAAACTGGGTGGCGTTGTTCTCGCCGCCGGTGGCGGCGTCGGTAAGAGCCTGGGCCCCTGCGGGGCGAGCAATGGGCGCATCCGTGCTGCTGGGCCATGTTTTCACGGTTACGCCGCGGTCACGGCGCAGGCCGCGTACGTGAGCCGAATGCTCGCCTTCGACGGCCAGGATACGGAGCAACACCTTGGAAAACTGGCTGTCGTTGGTATTGATGAACGAATAAGTGGTATACAGCCGCACGCCCAGGTCCTCGAGTTGCTGGCTCAGGGCCAGGAAGTCGTCGTAATTGCTCAATACGTTGGGAAACAGCACCGGATTGGTCGCCACGTTTTTACGGCCGCTAAAATCGAATGCCGGCGCGGCTGGTACGATGGCGCCGGTGTCCTGCAGCGATTTTAGCAGGAAAGCCACGTACTGCGTCTGGTGGTTGAGCATCCGCTGGAAATCGGCGGTCTGCGCGGCCGGTATAAGGCCTGCTGTGGCCAGGGCACGCGTGTAGTAGGCCATTTGCAGCCGTTCGAGCTGCAATAGCTGCAAGAGGGCATCGTAGGCAGTGGCTTTGGTGCGCGCCGCTACGGGCTGCACGGCGCCAAGGAGCGGGAGCGCCGCCAGGGCCGTGCGGCTGGCCTGCTGCAGCAGCGCCCGGCGTGGCGCCAGGCCCTTGGCTGCCGGGCTGGCAGCAAGACGGTCGAGAAACGGGAGCAGCTTCATACGGGAACAGCCAGATTGGCAACGGAAATAACGTAGGGCGCGAAGTATGGCGCCAGGACAGCATTTACTTCGAGAGGAGTTTTGGTGCGCAGCAGGCCGGTAGCGGTTTCTACCACGGTATCATCAGCAAACGAGCCGGGAGCACGCAGGTCGCGTATGGTTGCTGCGTGCCGTGCCTGCACCGAAACCGCCTTCACCAACACCGACCGTTGAAAGCCGCTGGTTCTGAAGAGGGGAAGCAGCGCCGGGTAGGCAGCAGCAGCCAGGTCGGCAAGCTGCTGAGCGGCTGCCAGCACCCCCGTTCGCGTGGTGAGGTTGAAGGTGGAGAGGTTAAACGCAAAATCGTCGGGAAACAGCGCGATTTTTAGCGTAGGGTCGATGTAGTAATGGAACAGCTCGCGGTAGATGACCTGGTGGTCGCGCATGTTCGAAAAAACTACCCGCTCGGCTATTGTGAGGTCAGTAGGAGGGCTCGCCAGCACCTTTTCGTAGGTCGTGGACAGTGCCAGCGCCAGCAGGTAGCCGTAGTATAACAGCCCCTGGTCGTCAGCGGGCAATACCAGCTGATGAGGGTCGACTACGATGGGCGCCGGCGGGTCGGTGGAGCAGCCCGTAGTGGCTATCAGCGCCACGGTGGCTGCCGAAGCAGCCGAAACCCGCAAAAAACCGCGCCGCCCCAGGGGCTGCGCCCGCCACGCGGGCGAATAAGTGTGTTCAGACATGCTTAGCTAATGCGTCAATCGGGCAACTGGCCCAAAAAGTTGGAGCCGGAACCACCACAAAGGTACTCACTGCCCCTCCAATGGTTGCAAAGGCCTAAAAAACAACGCCGGTTCCGCGTGAGCAGAGCCGGCGTTGTTTTTTAAGACCGTAAAGAGACGGCCTATCGGGTTACGCGCCGATAAGCGGAGTAACCAAGGCCAATACTTCGCTGGGGGTCAGGATTTCGTCGAACGACGCCTGCGCATCCTTGGCCGTGTACGTGGTACCCAGCTGCGTCGTGATGTTCACACCCGACTGAATGACGTTGCTTTCCGGCGTCGCGCCTTTGTAGTTGTCAGCGCCATCCTTGTCGCCATCGCCGCTAATCCAGGGCGTTTGGCCGCGCATGTAGCGAATGTGGGCGGCATGGCGGGCCTCAACCGAGTGAATCTGCAGTGCCGTTTCGAGCGGGTTGTACACTTTGCCACCAATGGTGACATCGGCCAGGCCCAGCAGGTCGCCGGCGCGGCCCTTGTAGGCGCGTACCCCCGTGTCTTCGAGCAACTGAGCAACCTCGAGCTGCGCTGCGAAAGACGTGAGCTTGGCGAATTCAGCAGCTTTGAAAGTTTTGCCGATAACCGCCGTGCCGCCGATGCCGTTCACGACCGCCGTGAGGAGGGTGACGTGGGCGTTCTCGTGCTTGGCAATTTGCCGAATGGCATTTTGCGCAGCCGTAGAAGCCGTGGCGAAAATGGCTGCATTGGCTGTAGCAAGCATCTTGTTGTAGAAATCGGCTTCGAGCTGCTCAAGCGTGAGGGCGTAATTGAAGACGTCTTTTGGGTCGCCGGCCGTGGTACCGGCGTAGGCTTTCGAGAAAAACGAGGCCAGCAAAGCCGGCACGGCAGCCTGCGAAACCCGCTTGCCTGCCGTGGTGAGCGAGCTGAATACCGCACGACGCGAATCGAGGCGGCCCAGTACGTCGGAGTCAGCTTCGGCCAGCTGGCTGATAATATTGAAGAAATTCATGGCGAGGGATGATTACGAGTGAAGGGTAAGGGGATTAAGCGTTAACACCAACGGTGCTGCCATCCAGCTTCTCAGTAATGAATGCCTGCGCCTTGGCGATAACATCCGTCGGCTTCATCGATTTATCCAGGCCGGAATTGGGGTCAACCTGGTCGTCGTCGGCAAACGAACCAGGCGAAATCAAGTCACGAACGTAAGCGGCGTGACGGGCTTCAACGGATACAATCTTGCCGGCCAGCACCAAGTAGTCAGGGTTTTTGAGGAGCTTGCCCGCGCCGTTGTAAGCAGCTACGCCAAGGTCTTCGAATGCTTTGGCCGTAGCCAGCAACGTCGCTTTGTCGCTGAAGGTCGTGCCCGGATATTTTGTCGTCAGCGCGCGCAGCACCTGGGTGCCGGCGTCGCGGGTGAGTGCGGCTTTGAAGAAATCGCGGTGAATAGCCTCGTGCTTGGCAACCTGCTGGAAGTAGGCATACTCAGCAGCGCTAAGCACGCCTTGCGACTGGGCCACTACTTTGCTGTAGAAGTCGGCTTCGAGCTGCTCGAGGGCATAAGCGAAGTTCAACACCCCAACATCGCCCGAGCCCAGGCTGATGGAACCGTCGGCGTTGGTCGTGTTGCCAGCGGGCAGAGTGGGGGTAGGAGTAACGGCATCTTTCGAGCACCCGGCCAGTACGAGGGCGGTAGCACCAGCCGTAGCACCGGCGTACAGGAAGAAGGAACGACGCTTGATGGGTGTAGGCGCCGGCTGAACTGGGGGGGGAGGAGCGGGCGAAAAGAAGGATTCTGGCATTTTTGGTTGAGAATATTTGCCTGCCCAAAACCCTGGGTCAGCGTCTTAGCAAAGGTACTAGCTACCCGTGCATTGGTTGCAAGGGCACAAAAACAAAGCCGGCCCCACGAATGCGGGACCGGCTTTGTAAATACTAATTAGCGAAAATGCCTTGTTGGTTAAGCACCAATCAAGCCACCGGCACGGGAGTTGTCGAGGACTTCAGCAACCTGCAGGAACTCATCGAACGAGGCCGCAGCATCAGCAGCAGTATAGGGAGTTCCCAGGCCCGTGGTGATGGGCACACCCGACTGGGTCGTGTTGTTTTCGACTGGGCTAGGAGTCGAGTAAGGGGGAACCACAAGGCCGAACTGGGCAGGATTAGAGCCAGCAGTTACGCCACTGGTGTACACCGGGTGAGCGGCTAAGTCGTCACTGGGGTTCACCCAGGCACGCTGACCGCGCATGGCACGGATTTTTGCTGCGTGGCGGGCTTCCACCGAGTGGATTTGCAGCGCAACAGTCAGCAAATCTGTGCCGAGCAACTCGCCGGCGCGGCCTTTATAGGCACGCACCCCGGTGTCTTCCAGCAGCTGGGCAATGCCAAGCTGCGAAGTAGCGGCCGCACCGGTTTTGAAGGTAGTCAGACCTGCAAACACCGCAGCCTTAAAGGTCACCCCCGTAACGGGATTGCCGCTCATGCCCCTAATGGCACCTTGCAGCAGGGTTACGTGCGAATCCTCGTGCTTCTTGATTTGGTCGATGGCTGCTTTGTCGGCAGCAGTAGCTCCAGCGTACTGCGTCGAATTCTGCACCTTTTTGTAAAAGTCCTGCTCGAACAATTCCAAGGCAAGCGCATACTGCAATACTTCTACCGCAGTAGCAGTAGTGCCAGCGTAGGCCTTCTGAAACAAGGAGCCCAAGAACAGGGGCGTAGCAGCCAGGGCCGAACGCTTGGCAGCAGAGCCCAGCGAACTGAAAACGGCGCGGCGCGAGTCGAAACGACCAAGGACGTCGGCATCCACCTCCGAAAGCTGGTCAATTATTTTGAAGAAATCCATAACAAAAGTTGATTACGAGTGAGGGAGGGGTGATTACTTGCCAACGGTGCTGGCGTCCAGTTTCTCGACAATAAAGCCTTGAGCGGCGGTGATTACATCAACCGGCATCATTGCTTTGTCGAGACCGGTTACCGGGTCCACTTGGTCGTCGCCAGCAAAGGATTTGCCAGTAGTATCGAGCAAATCACGGATATAAGCAGCGTGACGGGCTTCAACTGAAACAATCTGACCGGCAATAACGAGGTAAGCAGCAGTCTTGATAAGCTTGCCTGCGCCGTTGTAGGCGGCTACGCCCAAGTCTTCGAACGTCTTAGCGGTGCCAAGTACGCTAGCGCGCTTGGTGAAGTCGATAGAAGCGAAATTCGGAGTCAGGTTTTGCAGGAGCTTGCCGGGAGCGTCGCGGTTGATGGCAGCCTTGAAGAAATCGCGGTGGATAGCTTCGTGGGCAGCTACTTCGGTGAAGTAGGCCAACTCGCCCGACTGAAAGTCACCGGCAGGGGTTTTCACCACTTGCGCGTAAAAAGCAGCTTCGAGTTGCTCAAGCGCATAAGCGTAATTAAGGACGCCCACATCGCCCGCACCTAGGCTGATAGTGCCGGCCAAAGGGTTAACAGGGTCGCTGTCTTTCGAGCAGCCAGCCAGTACGAGGGCGGTAGCGCCAGCCGTAGCGCCGGCGTACATAAAGAAGGAACGACGCTTAATGGGCGTAAACATCGGCTGAACGAGCTTGGTATCGTCGGAGCCGCGGGGCTGAAGATTGTCAGACATGTGCGTAGGTAATTGAGTGAGAAATGGGAGTCAGGCAAAAAAAACAACAGATATGCGGGAGGCTAAAAAGCCAGAGTCAGCAATAACAATAATCCGGAATTTGCAGGGAGTTTTGGAGCAGATACGGCATTGGTCCGGGTAAAGGATTCATAAGGCCCGTTTTTTTCGTGTTTGGGGCTGGTGTTGTCCGGGCGTTGGCGCGAAAAAACACCACTTCAACCCTTGGCAGCTACTTTTAGGCGGTGAAAATGGCCCGGCAATTTATACGACGATTTTTGGGCCAAGTGTTCCTGCTGCTCGGGCTGCTGGGTTTGCACCCAGCCTTGGCGCAGCCTGGCACGGCCCCAACCCAGGCTACAGCATCGGCTCCGGCCCCTACGCCAGCCACGGTACCGGCCGAGGTGCAATTGCTGCCCAGCCCGGCGACCATAGTGGTGACGGGCACCTTCACCGTAGCCTTTCGGCTGCGCGGCGGACAACTCGACAAGTATTCGGAGTTTCCGGAGCTGGAAGGATTCAAGAAAACCGGCAAAACCAGCACCACGACCACGCGCATTGTGCAGGGCCACCAGTTCAGCGACCTCACCATTACGCAGAAGTACGTGCCCTACGGCGAGGGCGATATCGCAATTAAGCCCTTTCAGATGACGGTGAATGGGGTAGTGCTGCGCGCTAAAAGCAGTATAGTGCACGTGGGGCCAGCCCCGCCGCCCAACCCGGGCACCATCACGAAACCCGCCAACCCCACGGCATCTCTGCAGGCTGTGGCCGACCTCGACAAGATGTTTGGCAAGCCCAAACCGGCGTTGTACCAGGAAGTGCCCGACCACGCTTTTCTGGCCGTGCTGGCCGACCGGCCCCGGGTGTACCAGGGCCAGGGAGTGCGGGTAGGACTGTACTTCTACCTCAAACCCGAAGACCAGGCGCTGCTTTCGTTTCACGACTTCGACGACCAGCTGCCGCCCATGCTGCACGAGCTGCACCAGGCCACGGCCTGGCAGCAGCCCGGCCCCGAGCCCAGCGTAACGCCGGACACGGTGCGCCACCGGGGCGAAAAATACCTGCGCTTCCGGCTGGCCGAAAACCTGTATTACCCGCTCACGCCCCAGCCCCTGCACTTCCCGCCGCTGGCCCTGACGATGGTGAAGTTCAAGCTGCTGAAAAAGCCTGAGGCTGGCCAGGAAAACCGCTTGGCGGGCTACAAAACCTATCTGTCGCCTGGGCTGACGGTACATGTGCTGCCGCTGCCGGGCGGGCGTGCTGGCACCGTGGCAGTGGGCGACTTCCGGCAGGTAGAAGCCCTGAGCACTTCGCACCCGCGGGTGGGCGAGTCGTTTACCCTGGCTTTTGGCGTGCAGGGGCAAGGCAACCTGTCGGCCGTGCTGGCCCCGGCCCTGGCTGCCCGGCCGTGGCTTGACGTGTACGGCCCCGAGGCCCGCGAAGAGTCCGCGCCGGGCGGCGGGCGCAAGCTGTTTCGGTACCGCCTGGTAGCCCGGCGGCCCGGCACGGTGTTTCTTGACAGCTTGTTGCAGCTGGTGGTTTTCGACCCCGCTACCGGCCGCTACGATACCCTGCGGCCCAGCCTGCACCCGGTGGTACGCGGTGCCCGCCTGCAGCCCGACCCGCTGCCCACACCCAGCCAGGACCCGTTCTACGGCCCCGCCCTGGAGGGTGCCGACACGACCCTGCAGCCCCTGGATGTGTACGCCGACGTGCGCCGCTACGCCGACTGGCTGCTGCTGGCTCTGGCCGGCATAGCAGCTTTTGGTTGGTGGCGGGCGGGCCCGCGGGCGTAGTTTTGCCGCTGGTTGGCGATGAGTGCTACGTAATAGCGCATTTGCGACGACCCTGGCTCATCAGCAGCCCGTCGAGAATTAACGCTGACCCTTAATCGTTAACCATTATCTGGCTCATGTCCAACACCTTCGGCTCCCTCTTTCGCATCACCACGTTTGGCGAGTCGCACGGGGCGGGCATCGGCGTGATTATCGATGGCTGCCCGGCCGGCGTGGCCGTGGATGCGACCCAGATACAGGCAGCGCTCGACCGGCGGCGGCCCGGCCAGAGCGACCTCACCACCCCGCGCAAGGAAGCGGATACCGTACACATTCAGTCGGGCCTGTTCGAAGGCATGACGACCGGTACGCCCATCAGCCTGTTTATTCCCAACGCGGACCAGCGCTCCGACGACTATTCGCACATTGCGCACGCTTATCGCGCGAGCCACGCCGACTACACCTACGACGTGAAGTACGGCCGGCGCGACTACCGCGGCGGCGGCCGCAGCTCGGCCCGCGAAACGGCGGCCCGCGTAGCCGCCGGGGCCGTGGCCATGCAGCTGCTGGCGCATTTCGGCGTTGAAATTGCCGCCTACGTTTCGGCCGTGGGCGAAGTAGAGCTGCCTCTGGGGTACGAGGAGTTGGATTTAAGCCTTATCGACAGCAACCCCGTGCGCTGCCCACACCCCGAAACAGCCGTGCTGATGGAGGCCCGCATCCGGGCTGCGCAGGCGGCGCACGACACGGTGGGCGGCATCATTACCGGCGTGGCGCGCCATGTGCCACCGGGTTTGGGCGAGCCTGTATTCGATAAGCTGCCGGCCGTGCTGGGCCATGCGCTGCTCAGCATTAATGCCGTGAAGGGGTTTGAATTCGGCTCGGGTTTCGAAGGCACAAAACTGCCCGGCTCGGTACACAACGACGAGTTTTACACCGACGAGGCCGGGACGGTACGCACCCGCACCAACCACAGCGGCGGCAGCCAGGGCGGCATCTCGAACGGGCAGGATATCTACTTCCGGGTGGCCTTCAAGCCGGTGGCTACGCTGCTGCAGCCCCAGCAAACCATCAACGACCAGGGCGAGGCCATTACGCTGGTGGGCCGGGGCCGCCACGACGCCTGCGTGCTGCCCCGCGCCGTGCCCATCGTAGAAGCCATGACCCAGTTGGTGCTGGCCGACTTGCTGTTGCGCGCCCGGGCCAACAGATTGTAAGTCGTAACTGGTCGAGGCGGCCTGCGCGCCGGGCACTAGGCGTTAATGCAGCGTAGACTTTGCGAGTCCGCGTCTTGACCGCATCACCACCTTTCGACTCACGGAGTTTACGCTTCGTGAAATGATGTACCTACATTTGCAACCTCCGCGGCCCCGTCGCGGTTGTACCTTTGCCTACCGGAAGACCCGCTGTACTCCAGCCGCCGGCACCTCATCACCAGCACCTAATCAACTAGAAATATGTCCGCTGTTTCCATTTACGCCGAAGCCTCGCCCAACCCTGAGAGCATGAAGTTTGTCCTCAACCAGAACCTGCTGGTTGATGGCGTGAGCGTGGATTACCCCAACCTCGAAGCCGCTGCCAACTCGCCGGTGGCGCAGGAGCTGTTTGGCTTCGATTACGTGGGCCGCGTCTTCATCGCCCAGAACTTCGTGACCGTGACCAAAACCCAGCCCGAACTGGCCTGGACGCAGATTATTCCCGAACTGCGCCAGTTCCTGAAGAGCTATGTGGAAGCGGGTGGCCCCCTGTTCACCGTGGACCCCGCTGCCGAGCAGAAAGCCGCCCAGGCTGCCACTGCCGGCGACCCCACCCAGCAGGATGGCCAGATTGCCCAGAAGGTTATCGACCTGCTCGATAACTACGTGCGCCCCGCCGTGGAGCAGGATGGTGGCAACATCACGTTCAAAAGCTACCACGAAGGCATCGTGACCGTGAACCTGCAGGGCTCGTGCTCCGGCTGCCCCTCGGCTACGGTTACCCTGAAATCGGGCATCGAGAACCTGCTGAAGCGCATGGTGCCCGAGGTGCAAAGCGTAGTAGCCGAAGGCATCACGGTTTAAGAAATTAAAAATTAAAAAGAGGAATAGAAAATGCCCGCCTGAATCGTCAGGCGGGCATTTTCTATTCCTCTTTTTAATTTATTTCAGCTGCGATTTCACGGTGAAGTTGCGGGCCACGGTGAAGCCAAAGTAGATGTCGCCGTCGAAGAAGTTGCCGGTGGTTTGGGGAACAAAGAATTTTTCCGACATGCCTTTGGCGTTGGTAAAGTGCAGCTGGAAAACGTGGCCACCGGTCTCGATGTCAAAGCCCAGGCCCAGGGCGTTGTGGAAATTGTCGGCCACGTAGCCGGGTAGCAGGTAGAAATAGTCGGCCGTGAGCGCCACGCGCTTGGTGAGCTTCTGGCGCAGGCCCGCGCCGATGGCATACACGTCGTTTTGCATGCCGGCCAGCGGCACGTAGTTGCGGTGAACGAGTGTGGGCATGAGCTGCACCGACAGGCCGGGGCTGAACTTGCGCGCAATGAGCACCTGGTAGGCATAGTCGACCCGCGAGGCCGTGCTGCGTTCGGGCACATTGGCCGCCTGCGTGAATTTGAGCGTGGTGATGGCCGACGAAGCCAGCAGCGTAACCGATACCGGCATGGCGTGGGCCCCAGTGGTTTGCTGCAATGCCTTATACTTCACAAAGCCGTCGAATGTCTTCTCAATGTTGGTGCGGCCCACGCCCACGGCCAGCCGGTCGGTAAGGCCGTACTCAAAACTCAGGCGCAGCACGGCCTGGTCGAGCCCAAAAAACTCGTAGGCGCCGCTGTTCAGCGTGCCGAAGCGGTGCTGGATAAGGAAAGCCAGGGTGCCCGCGCCGGGCGTTTCGACCGATTGCGCGTTGATGATGTGCGTGCCTTTGAAGGTAGCCGTCACTACTTCGCGTCGGGTCGAATCAGCGGTTTGCTTTTCGAGTTCGCCCAATAAATCGGTTTGGGCATGGGCGGCCGGGGCGAGGCCCAGCACTGCCAGCAGCGTGCCGGCGGCAAAAAACAGCGTGCGTAGATTAGAAAACATAAGCAGAAGAGGAAACAACGATTAAGAAATGCGCGGCCTACTCAGCGGCCAGCGGCGGGGGCCGTGCCCAGGGCGGTAGCCACGGGCGAGCACAACAGGTCGACGCGCACGCTGATGATTTTGGCGATGTTGTTGCGCACGAGCAGTGGAATTTCAATATTATAGTCGGCCGAGGCCACTGGGAACGTGGCTTGCGCCAGCACCTTGTCGCTGCGCAGCTCCACCGTGGCCGGCACCCGAATGTGGTGCGTCACGCCGTGCAGCGTCAGGTCGCCTTCTACCTGCGCCGGGTGGGCGCCGGCCGTGCCCAGCTGGCTCGCATCGAACCCCACAAAATGCCCAATGAAGGTGGCCTTGGGGTATTTGTCCGACTCCAAGTAGTTTTCGTTGAAGTGCTCCTGCATGAGGGTGTGCTTGAACACAAAGCCCTTGATGGGCACGCTGAACGCCAACTGGCCGGTACCAAAATCAAGCATTGCCGCTACCTGCTGGTTGCGGGCCTCAATGTCCTCAATCGGGCTGGCCGAGAAGAAGCTTACCAGGCCGGTTTTGGTGAGGTAGCGGCCTTGGGCGAGGGCCACGGAGCCGCCATGCAGCACCAGCAGCAATGACAACAAGAAGAACAGGCGTTTCATGGCAAGGGGCAGGTTGTGATGATGCGGGCCGGTGTAGGCTGCCCGACGCATTTATTGGGGCTTGCCCTGCGCATACCAGGCTTCGAGGCGCTTGATGTCGCAGTCCGACAGCTTGCTGCTATTCTGGGGCATCGGCGAATACCCGGCCTCATGGCGGACACTGCCCAGCAGGCTGTTTTGGGGGTAGCGGCTTAAGGCGGCATAGCTGCCGAAATCGTTACCCCCGCCTATGACGTTGGCCACGGTGCTGCCATGGCAGCGCAGGCAGTTGGCGGCGAAGATGGGCGCAACCACTGCCGAGTAGGTAATGGTCTCGCGGGCCACGTCGCAGGCTGGGGCCGGGTCGCCGTGCGAGTAGGTGCAGCCGGCAGCAACTGCCACTAGCGAGGCAGCTGTGCCCAGCGCCACGAGCCGGAGGCGTGATGAGATTGCGGAAAATGGGAACATAAGAAATGAAAATAACCAGACGCTGAGCTGCGGCCAGCCAGTTCCGGCTGTAGCGGCAGTTCGGTAATTACTGGAAAGACCGTGAATGAACAGGAATGTTAAAAACCGTACTTCACACCGACGTAAACACCGGCGCTGAGCAGTTGAACTTTGCCTACGCCTACACCGGCCAGTGGAACTTTCACGTAGGGCTCGGCTTGCAGGCGCCAATGGGTACCCAGGCCATACTCGTAGCCGGCCGAGAGGTTGAGTACGCTGAACCAGTGTTGGTTAGCGTTTGAATAGCTGCGTTCCCACAGAACGTCGGTGCTGCTGGCATAGTCGTAGTAATCGTAGCTGTAACGCTCGCGCTGCATGAAGAACGATGAGAGCCCTACCGTTCCAAATACCCGGTATCTTGGGGTAACCAGCGCATCGTAGCGTAGGTTCAGCGGTACATCAACGACGGTGCAGTTGCCATCGACCGTCGTGAAATCGCGGGTGAGAGCTTTGGGATAAACCGACCAGTCGTAGTCTTCGCGCCGGGCATAGTAGGACTTGGTCGACCGCTGTACCCCCGTAGTCACGCGCCAGCGCTGCCCCAGTTGGTACTCCAGGGTCAGGCCCACGTTGAGGTGGGGCGCTTGCACATCCGCAAACTTCACGGTGCTCACGTCGGGCGCGGCCACCACGCCCACGGAGAAACGGGGCTTATGCACCGCCGTCGGCAGTGGGTTGGGCGTCAGCTCTACCGGGGCCACCAGCGCGGGCAACGGGGCTGCCAGTGGCTGCACCAGAGCTACTGCCGTGGTAGCTACCGAGGCCAGTGGTGCGTCGGCCGCTTGGGGAGTAGCAGCCGTTCCGGTTTCGGAGCTTCCAGTAAGGCCAGTCGCCGCAATGCGGGTGTTTGTCTTCGAGGGGCTGGCCGTGGGAATTGTCAGCGCCGCTTTATGCCTGCTGCCGGTTGCCTGCGAAAGGGCACCCATCCGGCTGCCTGCCACATTGCTGGGGGCTTCCGTGCCAAGGCGGGTTTCCGGCTGTGTACCTGTGTTAGCACTTGTAGCTGTCTCAACAGCCACAGCCATCCGGGTCCGCGAAGCAGCTTCGGTGGTTCGCCCTGCTGCCTGGTGCGTTGGTGTGGTTACCGAACGACCGAAAGCCGTACCGCCGCGCTCAGCCGCTTCCCGGCCAGGGGCCGAATGGAAACGCGCGTTCGGCGTTACGGCTACTGCCAGGGGCAAGCGGCGCCTGTATGCAACTGCCTCACGGGTGGCCGAAACGCGGGCAACAGCGCCCGTTGCCGGGGTAGTAGCTGGGGTAATTGCCGAGGGCATAGCAACCCGACCCGGCATTGCCGGCGTTACGTTAGCAGGCACTGCCGCAGGCTGCCGGATGATTGGCGCGCTCGCAACGGACGCTCCCAAGCCCTGCAGGTGCTTTGCATGGCCCGTTTTTTCCACTGCCCGGGCCGAGGAAACCATGGTTTGGGTTTTCGAACCCACCGAAGCCGGGGCAGCGGACGGCCACAGCGACCAGCCCAGGCCCACCAAGGCTACTGCGGCCACTTCGGCCGCGAAAAACTGCCACAGCCGGCGGCGCACGGCCCGGTCAATCACGGCCTGGTCCAGGCCGGTTTCCAGCTTCAGCCAGGCATCGAGCGGGAAGGGCGTGGGGTCGGGCTCGGCAGGGTCGAGGCGGCGGAAGGCATTATCAATATCGTTATCAGACCACATAGCGGATTTTTTCTAACGTCGACCTCTGAGCCAGCATGGTGCGCAGGTGGGCTCGGGCTTTGAATAAGTTGGATTTGGAGGTGCCCTCCGAAATGTGCAGCTGCGCGGCAATCTCTTCGTGGCTGAAGCCGTCAATCACGCTCAGGTTGAACACCGTGCGGTAAGCCGGGGGCAGGCGTTGCACCAGGGCCAGCAGCTCGTCGTAGCTCAGCGAGTCGAGCGGGGTGGCGTCGTGAGCGGCCTGGTTGAGGGTCGCATCGTCGAGCTCCTGCTGGTGCTGGTGCCGTTCGTTGGCGCGGTAGTGGTCGATGGCCGTGTGCACCATGATGCGCTTCAGCCAGCCGCTGAACGAGCCCAGTATATCGTCCGGGTGGCGGGCATCATCAAAGCGGCCGAGGTCGCGGAATACTTTCAGGAAGCCGTCGTTGGCCGCTTCCATGGCCTGGTCGCGGTCGCGGGCGTAGCGCTGGCACACGCTCAGGGCCAGGCCATGAAACTGCGCGTATAGCCGGCGCTGCGCCACCCGTTCCTGCCGGCGGCAGGCCCCCAGCAGTTCGGCAAACCGAGCAGATGCAGAATCGGGTGGGGAAAGGTGCAGCATAGAGTCAGGCTAGGCGACGACTTCTGTTCATCACTCGGAAGATACCGAAAAAGGGTTGCCTGAATCACGGATTTGTCAGGGTTGGTACTGGCCTTGATGTTGCATCGCCTGCCGAAACGATGTAGAGACGCGACCCCTCGCATCTCCGGGACCGCACCAATCGGAATCGTTCAACGCCCAGACGCGAGGGGGCGCGTCTGTACATTGTTCAATGAACTCATGGTGGAGTTACGGCACAAAAAAAGGCTGCCCGAAGGCAGCCTTTTTTAAGAAGAGTAGTCAGAAGAATCGACTACCAAATCCGATAAATCCGCCGTGAGTCCGACGAATCCGTGCCTTACACGTTCGACGTGCTCAGTTTGGGCGCGTCGCCGGGCAGGCCGGTTACGTCCTCACCAGCGGCGAGGCGCTCGCGCTCCTCTTTCTTGCCGTAGGTGTCGAGGATAATCGGAGTAGCGATGAACAGCGACGAGTACGTGCCGAAGATGACGCCGATAATCATCGCGAACGAGAACGAACGCAGCGTCTCACCGCCGAAGATGTACATCACCAGCACCACCAGGAATACGGTGGTGAACGTAATCATCGTGCGCGAGAAGGTCGAGTTTAGGGCCGGGTTCACCACTTGGGCGAAGGTCAGCTTAGGGTTTTCGCGCAGGTACTCGCGGATACGGTCGTAGATAACCACCGTGTCGTTCATCGAGAAGCCGATAACCGTGAGCACGGCGGCCACGAAAATCTGGTCCATTTCGTAGTTCAGGCCAAACAAACGGGCAATCGGGAAAGCTGCGATTACCAGCAGGGCATCGTGGAACAGCGCGACTACGGCCGCCATCGAGTACTGCCACTTCTCGAAGCGGAACAGCACGTAGATGAAGATGCCCAGCAGCGTGAGACCCAGCGAAAGCACCGAGGTGCGCTTGATGTCGTCGGCAATGGTGGCGCCCACTTTCGAGGTCGACTTAATAGCCGGAGCATCGGCGCTGTACTGCTGCAGGCCCTGGTTGAGGGCGGCGGCTACTTTGGCATCGGCCACGCTGCTCTCATCCTCGGCCAGGTAGCCGGTGGTGATGCGCAAGCGGTTGGCCGAGCCGAATTGCTTCACTTCGAGGCCGGAGCCTCCGAACACGGGGCGCAGCTTGTCGGCCACGGCCGACGCTTCCATGCCTTTGTTGAAATCGACCACGTAAGCGCGGCCACCTTTGAAGTCAACGCCCAGGTTAGGGCCGCCCTGCACGTACATCAGCACAAAGCCCAGCACGATGAAGAACGTGGAGAAAGCGTAGGCAATTTTGCGCTTGCCCACGATGTCGAAGTTCAGGTTCTTGAACAGGTTGCGCGAAATCGAGGTGCTGAAGGTCATCGGGTGGTTCTCGTTGCCCTTCACCATCCACTCGATGATGAGACGCGACACGTACACCGCCGACAGGAACGAGGTGAGCACGCCGATACCCAGCGTAATGGCAAAGCTCTGCACCGGGCCCGTGCCGAAGAAGCCGAGAATCACGGCAATCAGCATGGTGGTTACGTTCGAGTCAAAAATGGCCGAGAATGCCCGGGCGTAGCCTTTGTTGATGGCGTCATTCAGGCCCAGGCCGTGGTCCAGTTCCTCTCGAACACGTTCGAAAATCAGTACGTTGGCATCTACCGAGGTACCCATCACCAGAATCAAACCAGCGATGCCGGGCAGGGTGAGGGCGGTACCAAACTGGGCCAGCACGCCTAGAATCAGGAAGATGTTGAAGAGCAGGGCGATGTCGGCCACTACCCCGGCGCGGCCGTAGTAGAAGGCCATAAACAGCATGATAATCACCACGCCGGCCAGCGACGAGTACAGGCCCTGGTTGATGGCTTCGCGGCCCAGCGACGGACCAACTACGGCTTCTTCCACGATGCGCGTGGGAGCGGGCAGCTTACCCGCCTTCAACTGGTTGGCCAGGTCCTGGGTGTCTTCAATCTGGAAGCTGCCCGTGATGCTGGTGCCGCCGCCCGTGATTTCGCTCTGCACCACCGGCGCTGAGCACACGTAGTCGTCGAGCACCATGGCCACTTGCTTGCCGATGTTGGCCGCCGTCATCTTCGCCCACTTGCGCGAGCCGGCAGGGGTCATGTTCATCAGCACTTCGGGCTGGCCGGTCTGGCCAATGTCGGCGCGGGCATCGCTCACGACTTCGCCGCTCATGGGGGGCACGCCGTCGCGGGTTTTGCGCACCGGAATCAACTCCAGGTACTCCTGCTTGTCAACGGTCGTGGGCTTCAGGCTCCAGAGCAGGGCCAGGGTGGGGGGCAGAATAGCCTTGGCTTCGGGCGAGCGCAGGATGGTGTTCATGCGGGCCGTGTCGCGCAGGTTCACACCCAGGCGGCCGGGCATGGTGAAGAGCTTGGACAGCACGCCGCCCTGGTTGGCAGTCGTGGTCGAGTCCGCCGCGCCTTTGCCGAGCTTGGCTTTCTTGGCCAATTGGGCGGCCAGCGAAGTGGTGTCGCCTTTGGCGGTAGCCGTAGCCGTGGTGTCGGCCATGTTCAGGGTAGCAGCCGGACCGGCTTTGGCAGCGGCATCCTTGGCTTGCAGCTGCTTGTCGAGGGCGACCAGGTAAGGGCCGATTTCGTTCTGGTTCCATACTTCCCAGAACTCCAGCTTGGCCTGGCCTTGCAGCAGCTTGCGCACGCGGTCGGGGTTGTCTACGCCGGGCAGCTCAATCTGGAGGCGGCCGGTACCCTTCACGCGCTGAATGGTGGGCTGGTTCACGCCAAACTTGTCGACGCGGGTGCGCAGGATGTTAAACGAGCGGTCGATGGCATCTTCTACTTCCTTGTCGATGGCAGCCAGCACCTTCTCGTTGGAGGAGTTGATGGTGAGGTTGCGGCTCTTGTTGGTGTTGTTGGCGAAGATGCGGGCCAGCGGCTGGCCGTTCGACGTTTGCTGGTAAGCCTGGGCAAACAGCGTGGTGTAGGGCGTGGTGGGGCTGGCCTTTTGGGCCTCCTGCGCCTGCTCCAGCGCCTTGTTGAAGGCCGCGTCCTTGCTGTTGCCGCTCATGGCGCGCACAATTTCTACCGGCGATACTTCCAGCGTCACGTGCATGCCGCCTTTCAGGTCGAGGCCGAGGCCGAGTTCGCTTTGGCGCACTTCGCGGTAGGTGAAGGGGCCGTACACCGGCGCACGCCACACCGAGTCGAGGTAGTGCTGGCGGGCCGTTTCGTCGACCTTGCCGTTGCGGGTGGCGTAGGCCACCGCCTTGCTCTGCACCCCGCGCGAGACGTAGGTGAAGAACAGAAAGTAGGCGCACAACGCCGTCACGACGAGCGTGAGGGCAATGATTAATCCTTTGTTACGCATTTGAATTCAATTAACAGTTAGCAATAGGCAATGAACAACAGAGCTGTAAAGCTCCAAAACGAAAAGAGCAACTGCCGCCGAGCCAGCACCGCTGGGCATTACTGCCCATTGTGCACTGCTCATCGCCAATTGCTCATTAAAAACTAGGGTGCCTGCGGCGACAGGGCCACGGCCAGCAGCCGCGCCCGAAACACTGCGCCCATCCGGATGCCCGCCCGCAAGCGTGGCACGGCCAGCGCCTGGCGCAACGTGGGCAGCCACAGGCCCGGCACGGCGGCCGGCAGCCAGGCCACCGGCAGCGGGGCCACAAAATGCTTCGTCGAAGCCGTGGCCTCGAACAGCACTTTCTGTTTCACCACCGTAGCGCGGGTAAACCGCGCCTCGCCCTTGCCCACGGGCCGCAATACGCTCACGGCGCGCTGGTTCAGGCCCAGCACCAGCAGCACCGTAGCGGCGAGCAGGGCAAAGCGGAGCGAGAACCAAAAACGGGAAAGCAGAGCCGACATAGGGAGGTGTGGGGTCTGCAAAGATACCATTTTGGCGGGAACGGGTACAAATGCCTCGCGGCAGTCGTGAAAACGGCCTCGCATAGCGTGGAAACGAACTTACACGCTGTGGAAACAAAGTCGCACATCGTGGAAGCGCCCTCGCACATCGTGGAAACAAAGTCGCACATCGTGGAAGCGCCCTCGCACATCGTGGAAACAAAGTCGCACATCGTGGAAGCGGACTTACATACCGTGGAAGCGAAGTCGCACATCATGGAAGCGGACTTACATGCCGTGGAAGCGAGGTCGCATGCCGTGGAAGCGCCCTCGCATGCTGTGGAAACGAAGTTGCATGCCGCCAATCCAGGAGACGCTTCGGTGCTGTCCCAACAAAAAAGCCCGTTAAGTGGTGGTTAGAGCGGTTTCGTGGCCAGTGTACAGGCGAAACAATGTAGGGGCGGGGTCGTACCCGGTAGGGCTCGCCCCCGCCCGTCGTTGAACGGAATCGGTCAACGGGCATCAACGGCCGGGCGGGGGCAAGCCCTACCGGGTACGACCCCGCCCCTACATCCACTGACTCCGAAACGGCTCTAAGGCGTTGCTACAAGAGGCTTTCGGCGGAGAGGCAGTTATTGTCGCGGGGCGATGTAGTAGCTGCGCAGCTCCCAGGTGCCTAGGTTGGCATACACCCGGCGCGTGGTGCCAATGCCTCGGGTAAGGTGGTAGGAGCGCACGAACGGGCCTTGGGTCGAGTCACGGAAAGCATCCACGCGCAGATGCACCGAGCGCTTGAAGGTGCCGGCGGGCACGCTCACGGCGGTGGTATCAAGCAGGACCGGACCATCGGAGGCGATGGGCTGGCCCACCGGCCGTTGCGGATAATACCAGAAAAAGCCGATGTCGTACATGTTTTCCGCACGCTGAGAGACGAACCATTGGCCATTTTCTTCCTGGGTTTCAAAATGTTCTAAGCCCCGGTAGTTACTGTTCGCGCTGGTTCCCCGGAAATAGCGGCGGTTGGAGTGCCAGCAGGCCAGCTCGTAGAGTTCAGTGCAGGTGGGCAGGCCGTAGGTGTTGGCCCCGGGCCGAAACACGCGCACCTCGGTGCCGATAACCGTGACCGTGTCCACCTCCACGGGCTGGGAGCCGCGCTTCTGGTAGACCCAGTAGGAGCCTTTGGGGAAGTACCAGTAGGCCAGGAAGGCGGCCGGGGCGCGCTGCACCTGGGCGCACTCGCTGGGCGCGGCCGGCGTTTTGCGGCAGCCGCTACCGGTGAGCAGTAGCGCAACCAAGGCGAGGAAGTGGGGTTTCATAGATGAAAAGGAGAAATAAGGACCAACGATTTTCAGGTGGTCAAACCCTGGAAATCCACCGTCCGGACACCGTATAACGCGCCGTCGATTACCCCTCGAACCGTAAGGCCCAGGAGTAAAAATGACGGTAGCCTCAAAGTAGAAAACGTTACGGGTCGGAAGCCGACAAGCAGCGTGCAAACAGGTGCACGAACGCCCAATTGCTTGGAGTTCGGTAGAAAAACGCAGGACGCAAACAGCCCCTGGAAGGGGCCTTGGCTGACGGTGGAGGTGGAACAGGTAGCCGGTAAGCCAGTGGGGTAAATATAAAAGGCTTCAGCAGGTGATTGCTATTCGGCTATGCTAAGGTTTTGATAAGAATATAAGAATATTCGCGAAGTCCCGGAAAAATCCGTAACCTTGGCGGCCGTCCGGTATTCGGCCGGTTTCACGTTTCTACCCAACGTTTTATATGGATGCCCGCGAGGAAAAACAATACGCCATGACCACCGTGCTGGTCAGGTTTCTGGCCGATAATGCCGAGGCCATTGCCACCAGCGAAGTAGCGGCCGCCGAAGCCGCCGACGTGGCCCCCGCCTACGAGCAGCTGAAAACCGCCGTGGGGGCCGCGCCCCTCCGCACCCAGGCCAATACGCAGCAGGCCGGCACTGCCCGCACCCTGTTGCTGGCCGCCCTGCCGGCCCTGTTGGGCCCCCTGCGCTCGGTAGCCAGCAAAGCCGCCGACCGCACCCTGCTGGCCCACGCCACGCTCAGCAAAACCCAGCTCAACAACATGAAGCCCGAGGAGCTGCGCGACGTGAGCCAGGACCTGCTGGCCGCCGCCGATGCCCGCGCCAAAGACCTTGCTCCCTACGGCCTCAGCAAGCCCGTGCTGGCCCAGCTGCGCGCCTTGCACGCGGCCTACGCGCAAACCGTGCGCGGCACGGCGGTCCTCATCGACCAGCGCAGCCAGGGCAACCAGTCGGCCACCGACCTGCTCGCCGCCCTCATGCAGCAGGTGTATGAGCTCGACAAGCCCATGGACGTTTTCCGCTTCCTCAACCCCACGCTGTTCGACGGCTACAAGCGCGCCCGCCGCGTGGGCCGCACCGGCGGCAGCGGCAAAGGGCCGGATGCCATGCCGGGCCTGGCGCCCACCGCCTGACGCTGACGAACTCGTGCTACGCAAACAAAAACCCCAGCAGCCGCGGCTGCCGGGGTTTTTCGTGCTCTTACTTCAGCGCCTCAAACGACCACTGCGCATCGGCCCAGAACGCATCCAGCGCCACAATGCGCGGCTTAAAAAACGAAATCAACCGGGGCCAGTCGTCGCGGCTGAACAGGTTCACGGGAGC
This sequence comes from Hymenobacter glaciei, assembly GCF_039539585.1. NCBI lineage: Bacteria > Pseudomonadati > Bacteroidota > Cytophagia > Cytophagales > Hymenobacteraceae > Hymenobacter > Hymenobacter glaciei. Next base: position 19,968 of record NZ_BAABDK010000021.1, read on the forward strand.
CAGGTCGGTGTAAATCCGGCTGAGTTCCTCGCCGTTGGCATCCGTCGCCTGGGCGTCCCAGGTCCATTCTTCGCCCAGGGTTTCGTGCAGCAGCGTGCGCAGCTCCAGAAACTGCTCCCAGAACAGCTCGCGGATGCCGGCGTCGGGGTGGGTGAGCTCGATGGCGATGCTGGCCCGCACTTTATCGGCCTGCATCCGGAAATACACGTTTTTGAGCCCCGTTTTATAGTTTATCCAATTCGTGGTGTCGCCCTCGGCCGAGGGCACCGGGGCCATGTACTGCCCAAAAGTCGTCCAGAAAGCCTGGCGCAGCTGGGTAATTTCCGCTTTGCTATACATTGATTGAATTATGAATTAAAAATTATGCGTTATGAATTGGTGAAGTGGCCGCCGTTTGGGCTAACTCATAATTCATAATTCAAAACTCATAATTTAAAGTGGCGTGGCCCACCAGCCCGCTTCGTTGTTTTGAATGGCCACCCCCCCGGTATTGTGGTAGTATTCTTCCACGCACTCTTTGAACCCTTCGTTTTTGGTGCTGGCGAAGCACACGGCGTGGTCGGCCGCGGGCAGCGGGCCGGTGTGTACCGTGAACACACTGCCGCGCTCGGCCTTGGTGATGATGAGGTAGCTCTCCTCGTTCAGCTTGTCGAGCGTGGCATTGAACGTTGCGTCGTACGCCTTATCCGGCGTTACCACGGCGCGCAGAGCCGCGTTGCTGGCCGGGTGTTGCAACACGCCGGTCTGGCCGTTTTTATCGCAGCCAGCCAGCGCTAGCAACCCGGATACCAATGCGAGAGCGGAGCAGTGAGCAATTGAGCGTTTCATAGCGGTACGGTGTAAAAGTGACGAAATCAGAGCCTTCAATGGCTTAACCGGCCCTAAGGGCGAGTGTCAGCAATCGAATTCAAGCCCAATATAGCTACTTTTTGCCAGTATAGTTCTGAAATTTCTCAAAAAATTCCATGAAAACATGCCTTGTCGCCTACTCTCTAAGGCCCTATTACACCGGCTGCTCGCCGGCTGTTGCCCCAATACGAGCCTTCAGATACCCTACCAGCACCTCTAAGCCCCGCTCGAAATGGCGGTTGTTGGGAATCACAATGTCGGCGTAGTGCTTGTACGGAGCAATGAACTGCTCGTAGGTCGGCGCTACGTGGTGCGTGTAGCGGTACAGCACGTCGGCTAGGTCGTAGCCGCGCTCGTCGCGGTCGCGGATGATGCGGCGGTGCAGCTTCACGTGCTCCTGGGCATCGATGTATACTTTCAGGTCGAGCAGCTTGGCAATTTCCTGAAAGTGAAACACGAAAATGCCTTCTACCACCACAATGGGCGCGGGCCGGAACACCAGCTCCTTGGGCGTCACGGCCGAGTTATTGAACGTGTACTCCTTGCGCCGCACCTCGTGGCCCTGGCTGATGCGCAGCACATCATTGGCATAAGCAGCCGCGTCGATGCTGGCGGGCAGGTCGAAGTTTTCGATGCCCTGGTCGTCGCGCAGCTGCTTTTCGCGGGGGTGATAGTAGTTGTCCTGGGAGATAAGGCAAATCTGCTCTTCCGGGAAAGCTTCCAGCAGCCGGCGCAGGAAGGTGGTTTTGCCAGAAGCACTGCCGCCGGTAATACCAATTAAGTAGGGGGTCTGCATAACGGGCAAAGGTAGTTTGAGGACGGCGAATATGGGAGAAGGGGGGAACCGTTTGTCATCCTGAGCACCGCGAAGGACCTTGTCACAACTGCGCCGATTGGTTTGCTGCAGGTAGTTCAGCCGTAGTAAGGTCCTTCGCTGCGCTCAGGATGACCGTCTTTTTCCAACGCTTATTCCTCCTTCAGAAACGCCAGCAGCCCAGCCACAGCCCGCGCCCGGTGGCTGATGCGGTTTTTCTCGGTCCCGCTCATCTCGGCAAACGTGCGGCCGTCGCCCTCCACGGGGGCAAAAGCCGGGTCGTAGCCAAAGCCGCCATTGCCGCGGGGCTCTTCGGTGATGAGGCCCGCCACTTCGCCGGCAAACTGGTGCACGCTGCCGTCGGCGCGAGCAAGCGCCACCACCGTGCGAAAGCGGGCCGAGCGGTCGGGCTGGCCGGCCAGCTCATGCAGCAGCTTGGCCACGTTGTCTTCGGCCAGGCGCTGCGGGCCGGCGTAGCGGGCCGAGTACACGCCGGGCTCGCCGTTCAGGGCCGTTACTTCCAGGCCAGTATCGTCGGCGAAGCAGCCCACGCCGTAGTGTTCGCGCACATACTCGGCCTTCTGGCGGGCGTTGCCTTCGAGGGTGTCCTGGGTTTCGGGCAGCTCTTCGTGGCAGCCGATGTCGGCCAGGCTCAGCAGTTCGAAGCCGGGCGGCAGCAGGGGGCGAATTTCGTCGAGCTTGTGGGCGTTGTTGGAAGCGAAGCAGAGGCGCATGGGGAAGCGGTCGAGATTGGTTAAATAAATACGGAGTAAAAAAGCACGTCGTGCTGAGTTGGTCGAAGCATCTCTACCGCGCAAGTAATTCATTTACTACTGCGGTAGAGATGCTTCGACCAGCTCAGCATGACGTGCTAATAATCGAGATTACCTGACCAGCCTACCGGAACATCGACTTGATGGTGCCCCACGAGCGCTGCACCGCGCTGGGCGTGCCGGCCAGCACCGTTAGGTAGCTCTGGTCGCCAGCGGGGCTGCGCACCGTGAGGCGGTAGGTATAGGGACCGCCCAGGGTACCCGTGGTGCCCGTAGTACCCGTGGTGCGGTACACGTTGGTGTCGGTATAGAGGTAGCGGCGCTGCCCCGTGGCCGCGGTGGTGCTAACCGTGGTGTAGCTGGTTTCGGTGGCCGACTTGCGGGCCAGCTCGAAGCCGGTGACGTCGACTTCGTTGCTTACCTCCCATTCCACTTTCACCACCGTGCCCGAGTAGGCGGCCGTAAAAAGCGTAAGCGTCGCTGCATACACCGCGGCCGCGCTGCTCAGCACGAGCAGCAACGCCAAGAACCCCGCACGGAGGCGCACATGGTGGACGAGTACAGGTTTTAGCACGCGCAACGGGCCAACCCCGAAAGAGGGCCGGATTCAAATGTACAACCTTTTTGCAGGGGCAACAAGCGCCCCGGGCACTGGTATGGACGTAGCTGACGCCGAAAAGTTTAGCGCGGGGGTTGGGTATTTCGGAGCTAAGCCGTACTTTTGCAGTCCCTTCCGCAAAATCGGCAGGGTTCAACCGGTTAAACCGACCTCTCGATATGAAAAAGGACACCCACCCCGAGTACCAGGAAGTCGTATTCCAGGACTCTTCTTCGGATTTTAAGTTCATCACCCGCTCGACGATGAAGCCGACTGACACCATTACGATGGAAGACGGCAAAACGTACCCGCTGGTGAAAATCGAAGTGAGCTCTGCTTCGCACCCCTTCTACACGGGCAAAAACATGTTTATCGACACGGCCGGCCGCGTGGAGAAATTCCGCAGCCGCTACGCCAAGAAAGAGCAGAGCAGCGCTGGCAAGCAATAGTTTTTGTTAGCTGATAGCCATTAGCTGTTAGCTTTTAAAACTCCTTTCGGTAAGCCCGGAAGGAGTTTTTTTATGTCGGTTGCCGAGCGACAGCCGTAAATTTGGGCATGTCTTCAAAAAAGCTAATAGCTAAAGGCTATCAGCTAATAGCTTAAAAATGCACATTCTCCTGTTCGACGACCCGGCCATCCGGCCGCATCTGTTGCCCTTTACGTTTACGCGGCCCGTGGCGGCGTTGCGTTGCGGCATCCTCACCATTGCCGAAAAATGGCAGCGGCACTTAGCCGCGCCCACCGTGGGCTACCTCACGCAGCCCTATCTGCAGGCCAAGTTCCCGGTGAGCGCCGACGGCGTGGTGGCGGGGCCGGCGCTGGTTATCAACGGTGCGGTGTGCCCCGATGCGGTGCTGGTGAAGCAGGTGCTGGCGCTGCGCCCGGGCCAGGGCCTGTACTACAACGAATTGCTGGTGGCGGCCCACCTCGCGGATGCCGCGCTGGTAGCCGAGCTGGTGCAGGATGGGCTGGCTGAAGAAAAGCAGGTGACGGAACCCATCACGGTGATTGACCGGCCGTGGCAGCTGTTTCTGCGCAACGGCGTGGAAATACGCCGCGACTTCGCGCTCCTGACGGAGGGCCGCACCTCGCAGCCCGTAGGCGATGCGCATACCATCGTGTACGGCGCCGAGAATATCTTCATCGAAGAAGGCGTGAAAATCCGCGCCGCTATACTCAACGCCGAAGACGGTCCCATTTACCTGGGTAAGAACTCGCAGGTGCACGAGGGCGCCATCATCAAAGGCCCGCTGGCGCTGTGCGAAGGCTCGCACATCAACGCCGGCGCCAAGATGCGGGGCGACAACACCGTAGGTCCATTCTCGAAGGTCGGCGGCGAAGTGGGCAACAGCATCCTGCTGGGCTACTCCAATAAGGGCCACGACGGCTATTTGGGCAACTCAGTCATTGGCGAGTGGTGCAACCTGGGGGCCGACACCAACACCTCGAACCTCAAGAACAACTACGCACCCGTCAAAGTCTGGAGCCACACCGCCAAGCGCTTCGTCGATACCGGCCAAACCTTCTGCGGCCTGATGATGGGCGACCACAGCAAGGCCGGCATCAACACCATGTTCAACACCGGCACGGTGGTGGGCGTGGGGGCCAATGTTTTCGGAGCGGGTTTCCCGCGCACGTTCATCCCGAGTTTCAGCTGGGGTGGCGCGGCGGGTTTCGAAACCTTCCAGCTACCCAAAGCCAACGAAGTAGCCGAGCGCGTGATGGCCCGCCGCAGCCTGCCGTATGATACGACGGAGCAGGCGATATTGCGGACCGTGTTTGAGGCCACGGCGGAAGATAGGGTCTGGGAGAAGGCCAAGTAGCGCGCAGCCTTGGCTGCGTGGCTCGCCGCCTAGCGGCGAATGCGGTTTTGCCAACTCCTGTCTTTTTCAGTAATGATTTCCTCATGATTGCTCGCCGTTTTGCGGCGAAACACGCAGCAATGGCTGCGCGCTATGTATGACCTTCGCCGACATTCCCAACCAAGCCGCCGTTAAGAGCCTGCTGCGCCAGTCGGTGCAGCGGCAGCACGTGGCACACGCCCAGCTTTTCCGGGGCAAGGAAGGAGGCGCGGCGCTGGCGCTGGCCCTCGCCTATGCGCAGTTCCTGAACTGCGAAGCGCGCGCCGCCGATGCCGACGACAGCTGCGGCCACTGCCCGGCCTGCACCAAAACAGCCAAGCTGGCCCACCCCGATTTGAACTTCATCATGCCCGTGACTACCACCAAAACGGTGGCCAAGGACGCGGTGAGCAGCAAGTTTATGGCCGAGTGGCGGGCCTTTGTCCTCGACAACCCCTACCAGGGCCTCAACGATTGGATGCAGCACATCGGGGCTGAAAACAAGCAGGGCAACATCAGCAAGGACGAGGCCGTGCAGATTTTGAAGCTGGTGAGCCTGAAAGCCTTTGAGGCCCGCTTCAAAATCGTGATTCTGTGGCTGCCCGAGCTTATGCACCCGGCCGCTGCCAACGCCGTGCTGAAACTGCTGGAAGAGCCGCCGCCCGCCACCATCTTCCTGCTCGTGAGCCATGCGCCCGAGCAGCTGCTGCCCACTATCATTAGCCGGGTGCAGCCGGTGGTGGTGCGCCCATTTTCGGAGGATGACATCACGGCCTACCTGCACACCAAATACCAGGTGCCCGAAGCCAAAGCCCGCCAGGTGGCGCAGCTGGCCGAAGGCAGCCTGGGCGCGGCCATTGCCAGCCGCGATGCCAACGCTGACCACGACTACTTCGAGTTCTTTCGCGACTGGATGCGCCTGTGCTTCAGCTACGGCAGCAAGGCCGCCGATATTTTGAAGAAAAGCGAGGAGTTTCAGAAGCTGGGCCGCGAAAACCAAAAGGAGTTGCTCAGCTACTCGCTGGGCCTGATTCGCAAAGTGTTGCTGTTTGGCATCGACCCGAAATTCGTGCCTCACTTAGCCAACGGTGAGCAGCAGTTCGTCAGCGGCTTCGCCAAATTCGTAACCCCCCGCAACGCCGACTTGCTCACCAAAGAGCTCACCGATGCCCACTACCACATCGAGCGCAACGCCAACGCCAAAATGGTGTTCGTGGACAGCTCGCTGCGGCTGGGCGGGTTTCTTAGGGTTTAGCACGTCATGCAAAGCGCCGCGAAGCATTTTTACCGCAGCAGTAATCCCTGTCAATTGATTTTACTATTACGGTAAAGATGCTTCGTGGTGCTCTGCATGACGTTCTTTTATGAAATAAGCCAATAATTATGACCACAATTCGCCTTGCCACCCGTGCCAGCCGCCTCGCCCTGTGGCAGACGGAGCACGTCGCTCATTTGCTGCAAAAAGCCGGTTTCGAAACGGAGATTGTCCCGATGCAAACCACCGGCGACGCCGTGCAGGACCGCAGCCTGGCCAAAATCGGGGCCAAAGGCGTGTTTACCCAGGAGTTGGAAGAGAGCCTGCTGCGCGGCGATACGCAGTTGGCCGTGCACTCGGCCAAAGACGTGCAGAGCAGCATCCCGCGCGAGCTGGAGCTATTGGCCTTTCTGGAGCGCGAGCAGGTAAACGATGTCGTGCTCAGCTTCAACGATGGCTTCTCGCTTGACAAGCCGGGCATCGTGCTGGGCACCAGCAGCACCCGCCGCAAGGCCCAGCTGCGCCGCTTCTACCCCCACGCCGAAACCGCCGAAGCCCGCGGCAACCTTCAAACCCGCCTGCGCAAGCTCGAAGAAGGCCAGTTTGATGCGCTGGTGCTGGCCTATGCTGGCGTGCACCGCATGGGCTACGAGCACCTGGTGCGCCACACCTTGCCCACGGCGCAGTTTGTGCCCGCTACCGGCCAGGGCAGCATTGCCATTGAGTGCGCCGCCAACCTGGACGAAGGCCTCAAAGCCAATCTCAAAGCGGCCCTCGACCACCTCGCTACCCACACCTGCCTGCTGGCCGAGCGCGCCTTTCTGCACACCATGGAAGGAGGCTGCAGCATCCCTTCGTTTGCCCTGGCTACGCTCGAAGGCAGCCGCTTGCGCCTGCACGCCGGCCTTATCAGCCTGAGCGGAGAAGAGTATGTGGAGGAAATTCAGACCGCCGAAACAGCCGCCGATGCGGTGGAGCTAGGCGTGCGCGTGGCCGATACTGTGCTGGGCCGGGGCGGGCGCGAAATCCTGGCCAGCATCCGCGAGCACCGGGGGTAGCGGCCCAACGCTCTAACTCTCCGGGCGTATAGTTTTACGTTCTCTCATTGCTGCTTTATGCTTATGTCGAGTTTTCTGAAATTCCGTTTCGTTCGTTTCGCGGGGCTGCTGCTGGCTCTGCTGTGGCTGGTTGGCCCCGCCCTGGCTGCCCAAAAGCCTGGCAAGCGGCCGCACAAGAGCAAAAAAGATGAAGTCGTGACCATCACCACCACCCAGGGCATCATCCGCCTGGTGTTGTTCGATGATACCCCGCTGCACAAGGCCAACTTCCTGCAAAAGGCCAAAAGCGGTTTTTATGACGGCACGAGCTTCCATCGCATCATCGACAATTTCATGATTCAGGGCGGCGACATCAACTCCAAAGACGCTGACCCCAGCAACGACGGCCTGGGCCGCGCCAACGAGGGCACTGTTCCGGCCGAGCTGGGGCCTGCGCACCCGCACATCTACGGCTCCGTAGCCGCTGCCCGCATGGGCGGCCCGGCCGGCACGCCCAGCAGCAGCAGCCAGTTTTATCTGGTCGAAAACCATGGCGGTGCGCACTTCCTCGATGGCCAGTATACCGTATTCGGCCAGGTTATTCAGGGCCTTGAGGTCATCGATAAAATTGCCAAGTTGCCCAAAGATGGGCGCGACCATCCCACCGTCGATGCCAAAATGACCATGAAGGTAGAAAAGCTGAAACGCAAGAAAATTAGCCAACTCTATGCCTATAAGTACGAGTAGCAGCGCAGTATCCTACATTTCCGTTTCGGTTGCCAGGACAGTAGACGCCGGCGCTCCGAATTGAATTTGGGGTATCCCAAATGCCTCTTCACATGAAGATTCTCCTCACCGGTTCCAATGGTTTGCTGGGCCAGAAACTCGTGGCGCGTTTGTGCCAGGAGTCCGGCGTGGAACTGATAGCTACTTCGCGCGGGACTAACAAGCTGGCTATGCACTTCCCCACCGTGCGGTTTGTGCCCCTCGATGTAAGCAACCGTGCCCAGGTGCGGGAAGTGCTGGCCCATGAGCGGCCCACCCACGTCATTCACACAGCCGCCATGACGAATGCCGACGAGTGCGAGCTAAACCGCGCCGCCTGCTGGCAGCATAACGTAATTGCCGTAAAGCACTTAGCCGCTGCCTGTGCTGCGCTCGATGCCCACTTCACCCACCTTAGCACCGACTTCGTGTTTGGGGGTGACGCCGGCCCGTTGGCCGAGGATGCAGTCCCGGCTCCGGTCAACTTCTACGGCGAAAGCAAGCTGGCCGCCGAACACGTTGTGCAGGCCAGCCCCGGCCGCTGGGCCATTGCCCGCACCGTGCTGGTGTACGGGGTGGCGCATAACTACGGCCGCACCAACCTCGTGCTCTGGGTGCGCGACTCGCTGCGCGCAGGCCAGCCCATCAAAGTAGTGGCCGACCAGTGGCGCACGCCCACGCTGGCCGAAGACCTGGCCGAAGGTTGCTGGCTGCTGGCCCGGCAGGCAGCCCAAGGCATCTACCACCTCAGCGGCGATGAATTTCTGACGCCCTACGACCTTGCGCTGCGCGTGGCTGCCCATTTTAACCTCGACGCTGCGCTCATTGAGCGCGTCGATGCCAGCACCTTTTCGCAGCCGGCCCGACGGCCGGCGCGCACCGGTTTCCTCATCGAGAAAGCCCGGCGCGAATTGGGCTATACCCCCCATTCCCTGGCCGAAGGCATTGCTTTGGTGAGCCGCCAGCGCGATGCCGTAACATAAACGGTGCACAAAGCAGGAGTGCTTGGCTCACTGCCCGTTGTGCTCTCTGTGATTTGGCATAAAAAAACCCGCCGGGGTAGACGGCGGGTTCTGACTTTGCCCGGGTAGCAGGCTAGGGTAGAAAAAGGTGTATTTGGTAGATACTGGATTGGTAGACTGGTAGTAGACTGGATGTGTTAAGGTAGTAAAGCGAGTGGCCGAAATGCGGGCGAAAAAGTCAGCAGATGTTCTAAGACCAGAACCCGACTAGCAGCCCGCCAATCAGGACAGCGGTATGGCCTAGCAGTGCTGCTTCGCCTGCAGCCCGGGGTACGATGATGCCGTCTGGAGTAACAAAATCGACGCCCACTGCCGCTTGGCGCAACGAATTAGGGGCGCTTTTGGACCTTGGTGAATTAGCTAAAGAAGGATAAACCAGCAGATACATAGCAATAAGGGTTGAATTGGCAGACCGGTGCGGTGATAAGCGAATAGCTGTGCCAGTAAGACAACACAATATTACTCTTGAGGGCAAGGCTCAAAAAAGGACAGTTCTGTTATAATGCAGACATTTGGTTCGGGATAAAAAAGTGATAAACCTAGCTGGTATAATTAAAATAACTGCCTGGTATGACATGGGCTCTCCTGTGCGAGTTTAAGTATAAAATTGATTTATAGTGGATTGGTCGTTCGGCTCTGCGCTTTTTATTCAGCCTTAGGCTCGTAAATTGCCCCTTATTCTGACATTTGGCGGTTAGCTCAGACTATATGCTATAAAAGAAGAAGTGTTTTGCTTGGCTGCTGCTATAATATGGGCGCCAGGCTAGTTAGAAAGTGACGATTTTCTTGTAGTTAGCACATTGATAGAGATAATAGTTGCGAACAAGGCCAAGGCTGGGAAGACGACAGCCCACCATGCTTGTGGCTGCTGCCGTGCGGCTGCGAGCTGTTGGCCCCAGCTGGCTACATCAGGAGGCAGGCCTATTCCCAAAAATGAGAGGGTGCTCTCCAGGGCTAGCAGGCCTGCAAGGCTAAGCGGCAGAGCGGTTTGGAGCGGCTTCAGGGCGTGCGGCAACGCATGGTGCCACCATACCCGCGCCAACGGAAGGCCACTCGCCTGAGCGGCTTCCACAAACGGCAGTGCTTTCACGGCCAGCATCCGGGCCCGCACCAGACGCGCCGGCCCCGACCACGCAGTAAGCCCCAGCACCAGGCCCAGGCCGGCAACCGATAACCCACCGCGGGCTACCAGGGCCAGTACCAGAACCAGCCGTGGCACGGTATCCAGGCTGCTAACGGTGGCCAGCACCAGCGAGTCGAGCGGCGCCGCAATGGAAGCAGGAAGCCTTCGCATGCATCGCCAGGCCCATAGCGCGCCTACCGTAACGGCCCCAGCAGCCACCGCCAGCGGAGGCATTCCCAGGACCCAGGCCAGCGCGAGCGGGGCTAGCCCCATGGCCGGTGCACTCACCAGGAGCCGGTTGCCCCAAAAGCCTGCCGCTCCACCCACAACTCCTCCCAGCAGGTTGGCCAGCAGCGCAGCCGGTAGCGTAAGCAGCAGGGCCGTGCGCGCGCCAAATAGCAGGCCACTGAGCACATCGCCTCCCTGCGGGTCGGTGCCCAGCCAATGGCGGCTGGCCCTGGAGGGCGCTTCGGCTACGTGTGCCAGGTCGGGTATGCCGGCTGGATAGGGCAGCGGTAACACCGGAGCCAACAACGCCAGCAAGACTACGCCAGCCAGCCAGCCCAGTGCCAGCAGCTGTCCTCTTCGCATCCTCCCAAATAATGACTTCAGGCTTTCCATCGAATGCGAGGGTCAGCCCAGGAATAGCTCAAATCGGCTAGCAGGAGGGAGAGCAGGCGTGCTAGGCCCACCAAGAGCACACCGCCTACCAGCAGGGGATAGTCGCGGGTGGCAGCCGCTTCGGCTAGTAAGCGCCCCATACCTGGCAGCGCGAAAATAGTCTCCACCACCACGGCACCAGCGGCCATAGCGGGCAGCAACTCTGCCAGCTGAGCCAGCGTGGGCAACAGGGCATTGCGCAAGGCGTGGTGGCGTACCACGGCCGAAGCACGCAGGCCCTTGGCCCGCGCCGTGACGATATAAGGTTGGCGGAGTTCATGCGCCAGTGCGCTGGCAAGTTGCAAGGTGAGTTCGGGCACGGCCGCCAGTACCAGCGCCGCAACCGGCAGCACCAACTGGGGCAGCGCATCGAAAAACTGCTTCAGCGCATGCGTACCAACCTCCGGGGCTGCTCCATAGGCCGGAAACCAGTTCAGCAATTCCGGGTTGGCAAATAGCAGCAGTAGGGCTAGTGCTACAATGAACAGCGGTACCGAATGCAGGCCCACCAGCACCGTGCGAACGGGCCCTTGCCAGCGTGGAAACGCCGCCATGCCAGTGGCCAGCACCAAGGCTGCCAGGATAGCCAGCACCGCCGCCAAGCCTGTGAGGGGCAGCGTAAATGCCAGTGCCTGGGCCAGCCGGTGCGAAACCAGCTCGCCCGAGCGGAACGAGGTGCCCAGATTACCGTGGAGCAGCGCCCGGAGCCATTGGTGGTATTGGTTGTGCCAGCCGCCCCACTCCCAACTGCCCGCTGCCGAGCAGCCAACATAAAACAGTGGCCGGTCGAGCCCCAGCCGATGACGCGCCGCTGCACGGCTGGCTAATTCCTCGGCTTGCGAAACAGCCGGCATGGAAAGGTCGGCCGCAGGCGCCAGTGCCAGCCGAACGGCCTGTTCGCCATCGGCCCGAGTTAGCAGAAACACGACTGAGGCCAATAGCCAGGTGGCGAGCAGGGTTTGGCCAAGGTGCCGGAGCAGGAGCCGGACCATGCGCTAGCGGGAGGCGGCAGCAGCCGTCCGTTCGATGGTTGGGGCTACAAAACCTGGCTTCAGGCTGCTCACGTACAGGCCCTGGCAGTCGCGGCGAGCTGCCACCCGGTTGGCCAGAAAGAAGAACGGGACTAGCGGAGCTTGCTGCTGCAACAGGGCTTGCAGCTGCCGTAGCTGCCGCACCCGCTGTGGCGAGTCGTTGGCGGTGGCAACCGCGTCGATGAACTGGTCGCAAGCCGGGTTGCCAAACCGGGTGCTGTTGGTTTCGCTGGAAGTGCCAGAATGCAGCAGGGGTGCGAAGTTGACCGCAAAAGGATTGCCATGCAGCGTTCGCATAAAGATGTCAAAGTCGCCATCAGCCAGGGCTTTGCCAAAGAGGGCCGATTCGGTGGGCCGCAACTCCACCGCAATACCGAGGCTGGTGGCGGCTGCCCGAAATTGCAGCGCGGCCGTCGCAAACAACTCGTCGCTGCTCCGGTAGCGGACGGCCAACTGCAGTTTCTGTTCGCCCCGGGAGCTTGCTCGCCGCCAGCCGGGCTGGCCGGCGGTGGGTGGCTGCCAGCCGGCCTGCAGTAGCAGGGCCCGGGCCGCCGCTGGGTGGTAGGGCACGGGCCGGAGGCTGTCGTTGTAGTTGGTGCGGTCGAAGGGCGGCACCAGGCCGGCAGTGCGCTGCCCGCGGCCCTGCTGGGTGCCGCGCAGCAGGCCCGCTGTATCGAACAGTCGGCTCAGAGCCTGGCGGGTGAGAGCATCGGCCAGGGCCGGCCGCTTGGTATTGAAGCCAGCCAGGGCAATGTCGTAGGAGTCGGATGCGTACAAGCGCACATCAGCCGAAGGGTTGGTGCTGAAGCGATTGAAATCGGCCGCCGGGACCTGAGGAAACACATCGAGGTCGCCGCGCCGCAACGCAAGCGCCGCCGCGCTGGCGTTGGGAATGATGAGATAATCGAGTTGCGGGGCCCGGGCCTGCAGCGCCAGCGGGAGGCCGGTCGTCGCTTTTCCCCACCAGTTGGGCTTGCTGCGAAACGACAGATAACGGTCTTTCTCCCAGCGCGCCAGGCGGTAGGGGCCACAACCGGGGGCATGCTCGGGGTGGTTGGCCAGGTCGGCGGCCTGGTACTGCCGGGCTACCGCCGCGAGGGCAGAGTCGGGGGGGCGCGTCGCTGGCCAGCGCTGCAACGCGGGCAGGGAGTAGCTGCGCAAGCGGTGCTGGGGGTCGAGCACGGCCTCAGGCAGAATAAAAAAGTCGCCCGAAATGAGCAGTAATTCCGGCGATTGCCCCTGGCAAACCAGCGTGAACTGTCGGGAATTGGCCGGATTGAGCTCGATTTGGCGTATCCGGCTGTAATTATTGCGGGAAATCTCGTTGGGAATGCCGGGGCAACTCATCAGTTTAAGGGTACAGGCTACGTCGGCTGCCGTTACCGGGCGGCCGTCGTCCCAGGCAGCATTTGGCCGGATGGTATACCGAAACGTAGTGAGCGAATCGCCCCGCGGGCCAACCTCTGGGAGCTGTTCGGCCAGGGCCGGCTCGATGGATAACGGCTTGCTATTTACTTGCAGTAAGCTGAGATACATCAGGTTACTGGCATCCATGGCGGACTGGTTCTGCAAAGCCAGGGGGGCCAGGGTTTCGGGGTCGTGGGCCCAGCGGATGCGAATAGCCGCAGGAGGTGCATGCTTGTCTAGGCAGCTGCCCAGCAGCACTGTACCAAGTAAAGCCAGCTTTCTAATGGAGGAAACAATGGTCACGAGCTAAAAAACTATTGGCCTCAGGCAGGAGTCGTCGGCAATATAGTCAGGAAGCTTTTGCGCGCGAGTTGGCTACTATTTGTCGCCGCCCCAGCCGCTGGTGCCGCCGTCGCAGGAAGCATCGCCGCCCCAGCCGCTGGTGCCACCTTCACCGCCGGTAGTCTGAGTGGTACCAGTTGGTGCAGGGGGGGGAGGAGGAGTGCTGGGAAGAACGTTGATAATCTGCAGCAGGGCGATAGCAAGTGCGTACAACATGGCTTTGATTGGTTATTGGTGGTGTCAGGTGATTGATTGACACAAAGTTGACCGCTCAAATTGCTGTTAAAAAGGACACTATAGCCCTGAACCAGACATTACATTAGCGCATATTATTTTGGATTTAATTGCAAAAAAATACTTAATTATTCGATAGAATGTTAACCCGTCAGTTTTTTAAATTAGTGAAATCCGGAAATGTGGCGCATTTTTGACATCAACCTGCTTTTTGGGCTATAATAATCCAATATGCAAAGCTCTGCTTCATCAGTGGGTGAAAAAAGGAAAAAGGGGCTAATTTCCTGACATGGTGTTTTGCGTGTCAACCCAAATAAAAGCGCTTAAATTTGAGCCATAAGGCATTTTTATGATAAATGAAGTCTCAAATTTGGTGCGAATCGTGACATCCAGGGCCATGCCCGTGGTGCCACTTTTGGATGTAAACAAGGGCAGAGGCAGCAAAGAGCAGTTGTTTGTAGCCACTATTAAAGAAGCTCCCGAAGCTACGCAACTGCAGTTAGCCAAAGCGGTATATGGCAAGGCTACGCCCGCCAACTTGCAAGCCCTGCAAAAATTACAGTCGCGGGTAAGGGTCAAGCTACTCAACCAGCTGTATTTTCTCGACCACACCGACCCGCGCCACCTGATATCGCGGCGCTACGAGCTGGAGTGCCTTGATTTGTTGCATAAGGTAAGCGTGCTATATGCTGAGCGCGATTTTCGCCTGGCTGAGCGCCTATTGCTGCGCTGCCTGCGCCAAGCCGAAGAAGGTGAATTTACGCAGTATGTGGTGCTGGCCGCCCGCATGCTCCGCAACTTGTACGTGGAGCGGCGCCAGCCCATCCTTTATAAAAAGATAAGCAAAGTTCTGCAGAAGGCCCAGCAGCAACTGGCCTGGGAAGACGAAGCCGAACAAGTGCAGGCCGATACGCAACTAGTGGGCAACAACACCGTGGCCGCCCGCCGCATGCTGCTGACGACGCTGCCAGGGCAAATTGCGCAACTCGAAACCCTGCACCGGCGCGCGCACAGCTTCACCTCCTACAACATGCTGTACCGCGTCAGGATGCTGTACGAGGAACTGCAGGGGCAATTTGTCGCCATGATTCGCATTGCCGCCGCTGCGGCCCGCGACTTACAGGCCGGTAAGCTCAACGCGCGTCGCTTCGACTTGCGCTACAACCATTTTGTGACCATTTACGCCTACCTGCGCAGCCGCCAGCCCGTGCGGGGCCTGCAGCTCGCGGAGGAGTACATTCGCGATTTTCATCCGTCGTCGAGCAACTGGTTTTATTTTCAGGAGCACCACCTGTTACTGGCCTTGCACGCGGGCCGCTACGAGCTGGCCCAGCAGCTGCTCGATACCGTGGCCAAGAACTCGGCGTTTGTGGGGCAGCGCGAGGCGGCGCTGCAACGCTGGGACCTGTACCGCTCCTACACCAACTTTGTGTTGCCGGCGCCGCGGGTGCAGTCGGCCCGGCAGCGGCAGGTGGCCCAGCAAATGCTGCTGCTGCCCGAATACAGCCGCGACAAGCGTGGGCACAACGTGGCCATTCTGGTATTGCAGCTGCTGTACTTTCTGCGCGAGCGCAACCTGGAGCCGGTGCTGCTGCGCCTCGAACGCCTGCGCAAGTACCAGCAGCGCCACCTCACGGAAGCTTCGACGTTGCGCAGCCGGTTGTTTCTGCGGCTGCTGCAGGTAATCGTGGAGAAGAACTTCGACCCGAAGAAGGCAGCCGAGCGGGGCCAGGGCTTATTTCAGCAGCTGCGCGACACCCCACCGCCCGGCGAAGCCTTTGCCGAAGTCGAAATAATACCCTACGAAAACCTCTGGGGAATTGTGCTGGAGCTGTTGCGCGAAGGCCCGCCGGTGGCCGTGGCGTAACTGTTAAGCAGTAAGTAGCGAGTCGTGAGAATGTGGTGAGGAGCAGGCTTTATCCTGCTTCCAAACACGTTCCCACGACTCCCTGCTTGCTGCTTCATGCTGCAGGACTTAGGGCTCGACTACAACCTGGCGGGACACGCAGTGGCTGGCGACGCAGGCTTCGGAACCGTAGCCGCGCATGCTGAAGCGGACGGCGTAGGTGCCGGCATGGCGGAAGGTATGCTGTACGGTGCGGCCTTGTACCACGGTGCCATCGCGAAAATCCCAGATATACTGCGTGTTGCGGCATTCTAATAGCTGGGCTTCGGGCGAGTCGAAGGACACGGGCTGGCCCGGACTCAAGGTCCCCGCCAAAGGTGTAAATCATGTACGTGCGGTGGTACTCGTATAGGAAGCAAACGATGACGTTGCCATCATTTAGAATAACGTCGGCGTAGGGCTGGCCCGTGTCGGCCAAGCGCACATACACGTAACAGTTTATCACATTTGTGTGACGGGCTTGAGGGCTAAATCAACCGTTTCCTCGTTCCAGGACCGGAGTTCTTCAAGCCACTTACTGGACTTAGCGGCTTCTGCCGCCGCTTTGGTAGTGGCTTCCTGCGAGAGCTTGGCCGCCGCCTCGCGTTTGGCCGTCCCACCCAGGGCCCCAGCTGCCTTGCCGTACATTTTCTGCACGCCTTCGCCCACGGCGGCCGCAGACGCCAAAGCTCGCCGCCACATCTAGCAGGACCTAGGCCCAGGGGTTGTCAGGCAGACTACGCCTGTTGCTGCAAGTATTTCAACCAGTCCCGCATCAACTGTAGTATCTCAGAAGTTGGAATGGTGATGGTGTGGTCGCCGAAATCGTAGTCGATATAAGTCAGGTTAGGTTCGGATGAAAATGCACAGTCATCCTCGCCCCAAGGATATCCCTCTTTTGTGCCAGCCATCACTTGTTCCAGATTCTTCATCAATTTCATTACTTCCGAAGGTTGGGAAAGATAACTGGAACTGATGTTGCCAAGCATTTCGTAAGGCGCGCCAGTAGTGATGAAGTGATTAGAGCGACCCAGCAGATTTCTGGTTTCAAAACAATACTTAAGCATATCACAAAAATATTAAAATGCGTTTTATTAAAATTAGAAAGTGGGAAAAGCTGATATGATTTTACCATTGGCGTCAAGGAACATTTGAGTCTCACTGCCGTCGGAAGCTACACCTTTCCACTTGTTGCCATTCTGAAAAACTCTGCTATTGTGAGCGTGCTCAATCTCCTGCATGGTCTTTTCCTTTGACCAGTTGGGCGGAAAAAAGGTGGACACACCGGCACCTTTTTTCGGCACGACATTGCCGGTTTGGTCGAGCAGTTCGACCTGGGCTTTAAATGCTCCGTTGGGAGCGGTTTGACTGATGCTTCTGGGTATAATGCGAGCTTTGCCTTGATGGATAGCTTCCATTGAATGCACGCCAGTGCCGTAATGACCGGGAGGATGAATCGGTCCTGATAACGTGTTCACATGCCCATGAGTGACAGGTTTAATCCCGCCCTCAAAGATGTGCTGCATCGCGTGGGGGGCGCAAATGGTCTGTTCGATGCGGGCAATCTCAGCCTCGGCCGCGTCTTTGGCCAGCACCTTGGCATCCTCGGTCGCTTTGGCGGCGGCCTCGCGTTTGGCGGCCCCACCCAGAGCCCCGGCGGCCCGCTCGTACATTTTGCCCACGCCTTCGCCCACGGCCGTGGCCAGGGCCTTGGCACTGGCCGCCTTGGCCACGGCCCCTTCGGCCAGCGTGCGCATCGCGGCCCGCGCCGCCGCTTTCAGGCCCGTCTCGGCCCCCATCCAAGCCGCCGTGGCCGCCCCGAGGCTGACCACGCCCGCCACCACGGCCACCACGTCGAGCACCAGAAAGGCCGTGTCCAGCAGGCCCCAGCCCCAGTGCCCGGTCTGGAAGTTGTGCAGCGCCGAGCGACCCGAGCCCCACACCGGTATCAGTCCCTCCCCAAAAAACTATTTAGTCCATCCAACGCAAGTCATCCTCGTGGAATATTTTGCCCCTGATGCCCAGCAGAATATTACTCACCCCATCAACGAAGGAAGTCCCGACTAAATATAGATTGTCACCCGCCATATACGTTTTCCCAGTACTATCTAAACAGAGCATTAAAGATTCATTAGGTACATACCCTATTGGATAGATGGTTCTTTTCAATAGTTGTGAATAGTAGTGCAACCGGCCGTCAATTTCACTCTCAAATTCAGCCTCTGCTGGATTGAAATCGATGTCATTCTTAATTAAGGTTATCCCTGGTCCACTTGACCGAACACTTAATCCACCAAATTCCTGCAAAATTTCAAGTATTTCAACTGGGTACTTCACGTCACTTGGAAGGGTTAGTGATGAGCCAGCATTTCGCCCTTCAAACCATCCTGCTTCCTTGAGTAAAGCGATAACCTCGTGATTGTAGAAAATTTGGTTACTCATGATTTCCGTTATGGTTTAACGACGTCGAGAATGCCGTAATGTTTAAGCAAAACTTTGCACGAACCGCACGCGCATTTCGGTTTGAGGTGATTTACATTTCCAGCTCCTTTGACTTCTACTGCGACCGATTTAGCCCCTTTAACATCCTTTCCTGCGTGGAGGGCCTCTGAGATAATCTGGGGTTCGGCACATTTCCCATGCCCAGCTCCCCTTTGTTCCTTTGGGATATCATCAAGTACCTTTTTTACATCTGGATGCAAATTATCAGGCAAAATGTCTTGTGGCAACTTTGTCCCTACTTGACTATGAGCCGAAATAACGGTGCCATCTTCTAGTTGCATTGCAGAAGTAGTCCCTGGCCTACTTTTACCCGGCATCTTCTGTGCTCTATTGGCCGCATCGATAGCGGGATTTACAAGTTCTGGCGTCGCGTTTTCTGTGAGCCGCGAAGCATGTTCTTCAAGCCATTTACTGGACTTAGCAGCTTCTGCTGCCGCTTTGGCGGCGGCCTCGGCGGCTTCCTGCGAGAGCTTGGCGGCGGCCTCGCGTTTGGCGGCCCCGCCCAGAGCCCCGGCGGCCCGCTCGTACATTTTGCCCACGCCTTCGCCCACGGCCGTGGCCAGGGCCTTGGCACTGGCCGCCTTGGCCACGGCCCCTTCGGCCAGCGTGCGCATCGCGGCTCGCGCCGCCGCTTTCAGGCCCGTCTCGGCCCCCATCCAAGCCGCCGTGGCCGCCCCGAAGCTGACCACGCCCGCCACCACGGCCACCACGTCGAGCACCAGAAAGGCCGTGTCCAGCAGGCCCCAGCCCCAGTGCCCGGTCTGGAAGTTGTGCAGCGCCGAGCGACCCGAGCCCCACACCGGTATCAGTCCCTCCCAGAACCCCGGCGCGCCCACCGAGTTTTTCTCGGCCTCCTGCTCGGCAAAGGCTTCGGCGTCCGACTGCTGTTGGGCCTCTTGGGCATCGAGTTGCGCTTGTAACGGGGCTGGCACCGGCACTTGTCCGCAGGTCAGAAATTTAATCGTGCCTTGTCCGAGCGAACAGCGCAGGCAGGAGCTGCCCAGCAATACTTCCTGTCCGTTGTTGGTGTAGTCCCCAAACGCGCCTTCCCACCGCAACGGGGCTGGCACGCACGGGATGGGCGCGCCGGCAGCCTGCGACAGCTTTTTGCAGATGCCGAAGCTTGGAATGTTGGCGATGGGCACTACATCGGCAGCGGTGCCTTCCACCCGGCCCCCGACCGTGAAAGTAGGGGCGAATGTGGGCGTGAAGGGCATCACGGCGGGACTCTCGCTGCATTGCAGCAGCGCACCGGTCACGGCAATGTTATCGTCAATAGAAGCTGGCATGGCTTACCCGACGGATTTACCGATGGTGGCGGCTTTGAGCGCAATTTCTCCGCCCCCGTGCAAGTTGAGCTTGGTTTTGGAAGCAACGGTCACTTCCTGAGGGGCATCAACCGTGATGGCTGCCTGGGCAGCCAGGGCAATGTTCTGTTGCGCGTGCACGGCCAAGTCTTTCTTCGCCGTTAGGCTGATGCTCTCTTCCTTGGCCGTGAGCACCACGTTTTTCTTGGCCGAAATCTTCACGTCGTTGCCCGCCTCAATAAGCACGTCTTTCCCCGCGGCCAGGGAAATAGAGCCCTTGGTTTTGAGGGTGATGTTGCCGTCGCCGGTAAAGTTAATTTCCAGCGCCGTGCCTTTCTGATTGCCGTTGCTGATGACGATTTTCTCCGCGCCTTTTTTGTCGTGGAAGGTGACGCGGTTGCCCGCCATCGTCTGAATGCCCTTGATTTCGCCGCCGTTGTGCGTGTATTTCGCGCTGGCTTTGTTCTTGGCATGGAACAGGTTGCCCTGCACGTACGGCTGCTCGGCCAACCCGCTTTGGTAGCCGACGAGCACCTGCGAACCAACTTCGGGCGTGAACAACTGGCCTTTGCCTGCCCCGGCATAGGGCGTGAGCACCCGCAGCCAGTCGGTTTCGGCGTTGCCCGGCTTTTCCACGGGCCAGTAAAAGCGGACGCGGACGCGGCCCAGGTGTTCGGGGTCGTTGGCATCGATGACCTCGGCCAGCTCGGAGGTGCCAGCGGGCGGAGCATAGGTGGGGTACACCGGCGGCACTTCCAGCAGGTGCGGAATGGCCGTGAACGTGTTGTAATAGTTGCCCGCGGCACTCACGTGGTGCGTGAGTTCGGTGATGCGGTAGGTGCCAAAGCTCTCATCGGTCAGGTGCTGGCTGCCCAGGCCCTCGCCGTGAATGCGCATCACACCGCCCAGCAGTAGCGCCGAATTATCGCTGTGGCCCTGCATCACCACCAGGCTGGCCACGCGGTGGGCCTTCAGGAACTTGGCTTCTTCGTTAAGTTGCCCGGTACTCTGAATCACCGTTTCGGCGGTGGTGTGCGAGGCTTGGGCAAACAGCTTCTCCGACTGCTCGGAGGCCAGCTTGCTGTAGCGGTGCTGGCTGATGGCCGGGAGCTGCTGTGCGGTGGTATCGCTGGTAAAATGCTCGTGCTGCTGGTAGCTGTAGTCGTAGAGCGTGACGCGTGTGGGCTGGAGCGCCAGGTTGAACTGAAAGTTGTTGTACACCCCATCCGCG
Source organism: Hymenobacter glaciei (assembly GCF_039539585.1). Taxonomy (NCBI): domain Bacteria; kingdom Pseudomonadati; phylum Bacteroidota; class Cytophagia; order Cytophagales; family Hymenobacteraceae; genus Hymenobacter; species Hymenobacter glaciei. Next base: position 40,645 of record NZ_BAABDK010000021.1, read on the forward strand.
ACAAAGTCGAAAGCTTCGCCGGCGGCTGGCGGCCCAAGGCGTAGCTTCTGCCCATCGTAGTAAAACCACTCGCCGTATTCGGCCGCCAGGCGGCTCAAAAAAGCGTAGTTCGACTCCTGGTACTGCACCACGTAGGGCAGCGGCGATTTGTGCGACGGCTGAATCTGCCGGGGCAGCAGGTCTTCGGGGTACGGCGCCAGAACCTGCTGGAAAATGGCCGCCAATGGTTGCTTCACAAACGTTCGTTTCTGCAGCCCATCGGCCAGTTGCCGGCACGGGCTATAGCCCTGCACGGTAATGCTGGCGCTGTAATCAGTGTCCTTGCTGGTGCTCAGCCCGGTAATGATTCCGTTGAACTGCAACTGCTGTGGTTGCTTGGCCGGCACGGCATCGCTGATGCTCACGGCGATGGTTTCGCCGAGCAGCTTTTCCAGGGTGCGCGAGAAGAAAGCAGTTTTGGAATCCTCGGCTCGGTCGTAGGGCACAGTCAGGGCGAAACTGTGGTGTCCGGCAAGGCGTTGGGTTAAGGAAAATCGTAGAAAGTCGTCGCTGGGAGCAAAGGGCTCCCCAGCGCCGTCAACCTGGATGGTGACTTGGCGGGCCATTAAAGAGGGTGGAAAAATGTGGTGTGGGAAGGACCATTGGACAAGCAAGTTAGAATGTAAAATCTGGTATGTTTGTTATTCCATAGGCTGTCTACCCTGCCAGTTCCTTCCATTTATGACCATTTTTACGAATAAAGCGCAGGCCATTAGCACCTGGGCTGCGGTTGTGCATGCCGGCCAGCCCGAGCCGCTTTTCGCTGAGCATGCTGGCAGTTTGGCTCCCGTGCTGCTGCAGGGAGCCGCCGAGCAACGCGCCCAAAATATCAACGGGTGGTTCGACGTAGAATGCATCAATTTCTCCGCCGATACGTGGCAGTTCATCAACATCACAGAGGGAGATATCAGAACCGGGCTACGAAACCAAACGCACGAAGTCGGCAAGCTCCTATACACCTTTGGGGCCACCAAAGAGGAGTTTAGATTCGCTGACCCAGTGGATGATATTAAGCGGATTAAGAGCGGTGTTATCCGTTCGCTACGCCCCGTTACGGAAGCGGAAATTTTGAAAATGCTGTTCCACTCGGGCGCATTAGATTATGAAAATAAGTCTTCCCACATTCCACTATCCAAACGGTATAGTTACATCGAAAAAGAAGGCCAAGGTGGAGGGTGCATGGACTTCGCTACGGTCGGCCTCGAGTTAATAGCTCATATGGAGATTAACTATAAACTTATGAAAGAGGCTACGCCTTTCCTTTTTTATCTTGAAGGCATTGCTCATAACTGGTTCAATTTCGGCAATTTCTTATTTGGCGCAGCCGGAGCAGCGCTTGGACTAACCAGAGGCGAATTATTGCTGGGCGCCCATTATAATAGTTTGGCTAACCCTATGAAGAACGGGTACAACCGGCAGTTTGACTCTGCCGACGACCAGTTTTCGATAAACGTAGGGTTTGAATATGCGGTGAAGCGCAATTACGCTTCCAGGGTCCAACGCCAGTGGGGGCAGCCGCGTCGGAAATAACGTAGAATAGCTCTCTTCTAGCTAGTATTCGACTAACGCATGCCAATGTATTCGGCTCTATTATTCTTTCGTGTAAACCGTTGGTGCTCCTTGGTGGGGGCGCTGACCCTGCTGCTTACGGGCTGCCACTCTTCCACGGAAGAGGAGCGGCGACGGGAATTTATTAAGCGCCACTACGCGGAAGACTTTCGCTTATTTCGTAATACGCTCATTGCGAGCCGGGGGAAAGACGACGGCAACTGGGTGTATTTGCTGTTTTGTCCGGGGCAGGTGAATGCGAAAAAAGGAAATGACCTCATGGCCGTCGTCCGGGTTTCCGTTGCGACTGATTCAATTACCAGCATTCGGGACAGCGAACAGACCGAGCAGTGCACGCCAGCGCTCGACTCGGTCGCTATTGTCAGGTTGATGCGGCGGTTTTTACGGTACCCGGTCAATTCCATTGGCAGCGATGCGTACGGGAACATCTCCTTTGGTTTCGGGTCGGGCGAATTGGGTTCCGCAGATATAACCCGGGTAGAGGATAGCACGCGGTTCGATGCTACTTTTTGGCAGACTCACGCGCGAGTTCAGGGCCCGTGGTACGAGCGCAAAGTAGAGGACTGATGCGGTGCTAGCTGGGAAGTGGTGGTGGGGGAGGTAGTGCAAATCCGGCATCCCAGCCACGCTATTCTACTTCGCCGTCACCTTAAATTCGGTGCGGCGGTTGAGCTGGCGGCCAAGCTTGGTGGTATTGGCAGCCACGGGCTGGGTTTCGCCGTAGCCAGCGGCGCTGAGACGGGCGGCGGCAATGCCGTGCTGCGTGAGGTATGCTACTACGGCTTGGGCGCGGCGCTGGCTCAGGTCCTGGTTTTTGGCGGCTTCGCCCACGTCGTCGGTGTGGCCGGCCATTTCCAGCTTCAGGGACGGGGTTTCGGTGAGGAGCTTTTGCAGGCGTTCGAGCTCAGCAGTGCTTTCGGGGCGCAGCGTGGCCTTGCCCGAGTCGAAGAAAATGTTGCGTAGCACGATGACCGTGCCCACTTCCAGGCGTTTGAGCGTAATGTCTTTGGTGACCTCGGCGAAGGCCGCGCCGGCGGGCAGGTCGAAGTTTTCGGAGTGAAACAGGTAGCCGTCCTGCCGCACCACGATGCCGTAGTTGGTGCCCGAGGGAAGGCTCACGAGGTAGCGGCCCGAAACGGCGTTGCTGCGGAAAGTGGCAATGGTCTGCCCGCTGGTATTGTCAATCAGGTCGATGGCCGCGTCAAGCGGCTGCTTGGTAGCGTCGTCGGTCACGGTACCTTTCAGAATCGTGACCTGGGCCGTGGCCACTACCACCGCCGGCGCCAGCACCGTCTGCTTGATGGGGGCCAGGCGCGAGGCCAGTAGCTGGTTTTCTTCGCTGAGCACGGGCGGCTTTTCCGGCCCCAGAAACGTGATGCGGTAAATGTCCTTCGCACCCAGGCCGCCGGGCCGCTCGCTGCTGTAGTAGCCGTGCCGGCCCGAGGCTGAAGTCACAAAAAACACGTCGTCATCGGGCGTATTAATGGGCCAGCCCAGGTTTTCGGGCGTGCTCCACTTGCCTTTTTCCAGCACCGATTTAAAGATGTCGTAGCCGCCCATCGAGTTGTGGCCTTCCGACGAAAAATACAGCGTCTTACCATCCGGGGCCATAAACGCGCCCTCCTCGCCCCCCGCCGTGTTAATGGCCGGGCCCAGGTTTTCAGGTGGCGCATTGCCATCCAGGCTCACCTTATAAATGTCGGAGCTGCCGGCACCGCCCGGCCGGTCGCTCACGAAGTATAGCGTGCGGCCATCGGGCGAGTAGCTGGCCGAGCTTTCGTGGGCGCTGGTGTTGATGCGGCTGTTCAGGCGGCGGGGCTTCTCCCAGGTGCGGCCCCCGAGTGTAGTTTCGAGCAGGTCGCCGCCGTTGCTGCCCGCGTACACGAGCATGCGCTGGCCGTCGGGCGAGAGGCCTACGGTGGCGTTGTGGTCGTCGGTGTTCACGGGCGGACCCAGGTTTTCGGCTGCGCTCCAGGTTTTGCCGCGCCAGCTGGCCTGGTAAATATCTTCGAAGTAGCTGGCGGTGGCCGGGTCCTTCTTGCCACCCGTCGAGCCCGTGCGTCGAGAGGTGATGAGGATGGTCGCTTCGTCGGCCGATATCACCGGGCCGTAGTCCGAGCCCGACGAATTCAGCTCCGGCCCGGCATTGTCGATGAACACGCGCACGGGGTGGGCCATCAGCTGCTGGCCGGTGCGGCATTCCTGCAGGTGGCGCTGCACCTCGGCAGCGGTGTAGGGTGGCTCGCTGCGGCGGTCGCTGGCCGGTATGGGCGGAGCCAGCTGATATTCCGTTATGGCCTCTCGCCACTTGGCGCTCAGGTGCAGGGCGCGGGCCAACAGGTAGTGGGTGCGGGCATCGGCGGTGGCATCAAGCTTGGCTGCTTTTTGCAGGTAGGGCAGGGCCGCGGGTTTGGTATCCGAATGCAGGTAGCAGTCGCCGATTTTTACGTTCAGCGGCGCATTGTTAGGGTTAAGCTCCTGGGCCGCCAGCAAGTGCGGTAGGGCCTGGGCATAGCGCGGCGGGTCGGCGAAGTATTCCTGTTCGCCGGCTTTCAGCTCGCGCTGGGCTTCGCGCAGGCCGTCTTTGTTATCGCCGAAGTTGTCTTTGCTGAACTCGACGCTTTGGGCAGCGGCGGAACTAGCGAGGAGCAGTAAAATAAGCAGATTGGGAAGGAAAGGCATGGGAAAGGGAACTGCGATATTGGGTGGTCTGGCTATGTTTCAGAACGAGGTAGGGGCGGGGCTTGCCCCCGCCCAGGCGTTCGCAACGTCGCAACGATTCCGTTCAATGACGGGCGGGGGCCAGCCCCGCCCCTACTCGGCCTCTTCGCCCGCACAGCCCGCGGCCGCGGCGTAGCTATTGCCCACGGGCAGGCCCAGGGTAGCAGCTTTACGCCAGTCTTGGCAGGCCTCGTCGCTCTGGCGCAGCATTTCGCGGGCGTGGCCGCGGTTAAGGTAGGCCTCGGCGTAATCGGGTTTCAGCTTGATGGCCTGGCTGGCGTCGGAGGCAGCATCGGCGTACTTCTCCAGCTTCAGCTGGGCGGCGGCGCGGTTGTTCCAGGCAAAGGCGTAAGCGGAGTTCAACTGCAGCGCCTGGCTAAAATCAGCAATGGCCCCTTTGTAATCATTGTTTTCGAAGCGGGCGCTGCCCCGGTTGGTCCAGGCCAGGGGGTTGTCGGCTTTCTGGGCCAGGTAGGCGTCGTAATCCTTCAGGGCCTGGGGCAGCTGGCCGGTGCGGCGCTCGGCGGCGGCGCGGTTGAGCAAGGCTGCGAGCAGGTCGGGCTGCAGGGCCAGAGCCTGGGTGTAGTCCTGTACGGCGGCCGCGTAGTTGCCCAGCTTTTGTTGCGTGCTGGCGCGGTCGTGGTAGGCGTATGCCAGCTTGGCATCGGCTTGGAGGGCACCGTTGAAATCGGCCAACGCCGCCTGAAAATCGGCTTTTTCGAAGCGCAGCACACCCCGGTTGTACCAGGCCGGCGCGTAGTCGGCCCTGGCTTTGAGGGCCTCGGAATAATCGGCTTCAGCCTCGACCAGCTGCTGCTGGGCTTCGTGAGCGCGGGCCCGGCCGAAATAGCCGGCGTAGCTGCCGGGTTCCAATTTCAAGGCTTGGGTGTAGTCGGCGAGGGCAGCGGGGTAATCTTTCAGCTCGAAATGGGTGGCGGCGCGGTTGGTGTAAGCGGCGGCGAAGTCGGGCCGGGCCGCAATGGCTTGGCCGAAGCTGGTCAGCGCCGCCGGGTAGCGCTGCTGGCTGAAGCTGGCCAGGCCGCTGTTATATGCCTTTTCGGCCAGCTGCGGACCGGGCAGCGTAGTGGCCCGCACCGTATCGACCTGCGCGCGGGCTGCCACTGGAGCCCCCAACAAAACGAAGAAAAGCAGACATTTTTGCATCATAGCCGGAGGGTAAGCGGAGTACAGCGGAGAGGATACCAATATATTGGATTTTGATTCCAACACCGACATCTCCGGCTTCTGGGCAGTCGGCAGCGGCTAGCGGCGTTTCGGCTTTTTCGCCGTGTCAAACAGGCTCTTGGCCAAAATCATGTGCGCGCCGCGGGTACCATCCACTACCTGCGTTACCTCAAGGTCGCCGGCTACGCTGCACAGCATGTAGGCATCGTCGCGGCTGAGGTGCTTTTCGGCTACCAGAAAGGCAATCATCTCGCGCACCGCGTCTTTGGCGGCCAGGGTCAAATCCTCGTTCAGCCCCATGCTGATGTAGGCGGTAGGCGTTTCGGCCCGGGGCAGCGTCAGGTGCAGGTCTTTGCGCACAATAAACTGCAGCTTGCCCGTGAGCGAGGTTTCCAGGCCGGTAATATCAACTTCGCCGTTGCCCTGGCCCGCGTGGCCGTCGCCCACAAAAAACAGGGCCCCAGCGGCATGCACCGGCAAATACAGCGTGGTGCCCGCTACCAGCTCCTTGTTGTCGAGGTTGCCGCCGTGGATGCCGGGTGGCGCGCTGTTGATGCGCCCTGCTGCGGCCGGTGGGGCCACGCCCATGCTCCCAAAGAAAGGTCGCAGCGGCACGTCGATACCCGGCAGGAAATGCGCCACCATCTTTTTGGCATCGAGCGGAATGATGCGCATTTTGGCGTAGCCGAAATCTTCCGGAATAAACCCGCTCTTGGCCCCAAACGCGTTGTACGCGTAGGGAATGGCCAGGTCGACGGCCAGAATACGGACTTCGAGCACGTCGCCCGGCTCGGCCCCCTCCACAAAAATGGGCCCGGTGAGGATGTGGCCGCCCGGCCCTTTGTTGCTGACATGGTCAACGATGTCGCGCAGGTTGGGCTCGACCTGGGCGGCGGGCAGACCGGCCCCTTCCAGCCGTGCTGGGGTGGAGGTGATGAGCGTGTGAACCCGCACAGTTTCGCCCGACTTGATGCGCAATACGGGTGGCGCGGCGGCATCGTAGTAGCCGTAGGCGGCGGTAGCGGGTGTAATGGCCAGCTCGTGGGTGGCGGCTTGCCGGGATTGGGCGCGCAGGCCGGGAGCGAAAGGCAGCAGGGCAGCGAGCAGAAGCAGCGTTGGGCGAAAGTTCATGCCGGTAAGTTCGCACCGGGCGGGCCATTGGCCCATGGCGTAAGCAGACGAACATTCTCGGGGCGCGTGGCTAGGCCCAGAGCAAGCACACAAGCAAACAGGCCAAGTATGCCTTGGGCTGAGAGAAAAGAGCCAATTACAGCGCTGGGAAGGCTGCTTTAACCCATTTTATTATTATGTTAAATAATTACTAGTTTCTAAATCACCGCTTGCCGCCAATTGTGCAGGTGGTTGCAATTAGGCAAAAGTAGCGCGCTGATGCAGAGTTGCAAGCGCCCCTGCTCGCCGCCGAAGCCGGGGCGGGAGGGAGGAAACGAGTAGCTGGCCCGGCTCCGCGTTGCTCATTAATGCGCGCTCCAGCCGAAATTGCGCTGCCGGCTAGCCATCGAAGCGAGTCATTTGTTAAGCCCGCAGCTTTCGTCCCATCTGCTTCCTAATGAACCCGACCCAACCCATCCTCTCTGCCGCCGAAACCACCCGCTACAGCCGCCACCTGCTGCTGCCCGAAATTGGCCTGGCCGGCCAGCATAAGCTGAAGGCGGCCCGCGTGCTGGTGGTGGGCTGCGGCGGTCTGGGCTGCCCGGTGCTGCAATACCTGGCCGCCGCCGGGGTAGGCACGCTGGGCCTGCTCGACTTCGATACGGTGGATGAGAGTAATCTGCAACGCCAGGTGCTTTACGGCCCGGCCGATGTGGGGCGGCCCAAAGCGGTGGTTGCCGCCGAAAAACTGCGCGCCCAAAACCTCTTCATTCAGTTGCCGGTGCACCAGGAACTGCTGACGGCCGCCAACGCGCTGGCCCTGTTTGCCAGCTACGACCTGGTACTGGATTGTTCCGACAACTTTGCTACCCGCTACCTCGTGAACGACGCCTGCGTGGTGCTGGGCAAGCCGCTGGTATTCGGCGCCATCTTCAAGTTCGAGGGTCAGGTAACGGTGTTCAACTACCAGGAGGGGCCCACCTACCGCTGCCTGCACCCCGTGCCCCCCGCACCCGGCGAAGCCCCCAACTGCGCCCAGATAGGGGTGTTGGGCGTGCTGCCCGGTCTGCTGGGCACCCTGCAGGCCGCCGAGGCCCTGAAGATTATTTTGGAAATTGGCGACGTGCTCAGCGGCCGCCTGCTGCTGGTTGATGCCCTGAGCATGCGCTTTCAGACCATCCGCTTCCGGGCTGTTGTGGCCAACCAGCAACTCGCGGCCCTGGCCTCCGACTACGCGGCTTTCTGCGGCGAAGCACCGTTGCAGGCCACTCCGGTCCGGGCCCCTGAAATCAGCGCCGACGAGCTAAAAACCTGGCAGCAGACCGGCCGGCCCCATGTACTGCTCGATGTACGCGAACCCCACGAACACGCCCGCCGCAGCATTGGCGGCCAACTGCTGCCGTTGGGGCAACTGGCTGCTGGGCTGGCCAGTATCGAAATTGGGGCACCGATAGTAGTGCACTGCGCCAGCGGTGTGCGCAGCCAGCAGGCCGCCCGGCTGCTGCTCGAAAAAGGTTTTGCCGACGTGTATTCGCTCCGTAACGGCTTGGCTGATTACTAGGTGAGCCACAGCCGCCGGCACTGGTATAGATGCTCGCTAATATGCAGGAATTACCCCATCTTTACGCTTGATACGGGAAACCTGCCCCTTCTTCCCAACGGTCCCTCCGCACGGGCCTATTTCAGCGGCAACGTTATCTTTTGCCTTTCTGCCCGCCTTGTCCTACTCTCACGCCCTTCGCCGGATTCTGCAGCCGGCCCGCCTGCTTGGCCCCCGGCCGGCCTCCTGGCTGCTTGGGCTGCTGCTGGCCTGTGCGTGCCTGGCCGGCCCGGCGCAAGCCGCTCGTTCTTACTGGGATGTGAGCTACGATTCGCTGGCCACCACGCTGGCGCAGCAGCCCACCGACGTAGCCCGCCTGCAAACGCTGCAGCACCTGCTCGACCTGCGGCCCACCGGCCCGCAGGCCTTGCCCTTACTCGACCGCCTGCTGGCCCTGAACCAGCAGCTGCGTACAGTCGATGCCCAGCCCTATCGCAGTTTGCGGGCCGGAGTGGCGCTGTGGCAACAAGGGTCGGCCGACGCCGCTGCCCTCGACTCGCTGCACGCCGCCATTGCCGGGTTCGACCGCGTAGGCCGGCCCATTCCGTGGGTACTGATTGACTTGGCAGCCCTCTACAACCGTTTGAACCGCTTGGAAGACCGCCGCCGCTACTACGAAGCCCGGCTGGCGAACTACCGGGTGCGGGGCCAGGTGCAGAACATGACCGCCTGTTACGTGTCGCAAGGCGGCTACTACCGCCGCATGGGCGATTACAACCGCACCCTCAACAATATTTTGCGTGCCGCCGACCTGGCGAAGGGCTACGACCGGCGGCTGTACGTGCGCGAGCTGCTGGTGGCCGGCGACGTGTATGCCCAGTGGGGCAACCGCGCCCGCGCCGAGCAGTACCTGAGCATGGCGCAGCGCGAACCCGATTTTCAGCGCATAGATGGCATGTCGCGCGAGTACACGTTCCTGAGCCTTTCGCGGGCCCATGCGCGCAAGGGCCAGTTGCCAACGGCCTTGGTGCTGGCCGACTCGGTGCTGGCCGCCCGCGTGCCCGACCCATTTGAGCAGCAGATGAGCCGTGCCTACGGGCTGGTGCAGAAAAGCCTGCTTTACCTGCAGCAGCAGCAGCCCACCGCCGCGGCTCCCCTGCTCGCCCGCGCCCAGCGCCTCGACGATTCGCTGCACGTGCCCATGACCGGTAAGCTGGGGGAATTCGAGCTGGATGCTACCTGGGCCCGCTACTACACCGCGCGCCACGACGATGCCCGCGCCGAGCAGCACTGGCTGCGGGCCTACCACAAAGCCGCCGCCGCGCACATCGAACGCCTGCAGCCAGAGTACCTCAAGGCGCTGGTCGACTTCTACACGCGGCGGCAACAACCTGCCCAGGCCCAGTACTATGCCAATGCGTACATCCGTTACGCTATTGCTTTCAATGCTGCCCAAAGCGTTTTCCACGTGGCCCAGTACGAGGGCGAGCGGGTAGAACAGGCTCAGAATGCCCAGATTAGTGCCCTGCGCCAGCAGCAGGCGGTGCAGGCCGTGCGCCTGCGCCTAAGCAAGTGGCTGCTGCTGGGAGCCGGGCTGGCGGTAGCGCTGGTGTCGGGGCTGGGCGCGTTCATCTACCGGCAGCTGCGCACCAACCGTAACACCCTAAGCCAACTGCGCGACACCCAGGCCCAGCTGGTGCAGGCCGAGAAAATGGCTTTTTTGGGCGAGCTCACTTCGGGCATTGCCCACGAGCTGCAAAACCCGCTCACTTTCATGAAAAGCTTTGCTGAGGTGAGCACCGAATTGGTCGACGACATGGACGGCAATGCTACGCCCCAGCCCAAGGACAGCCAGCTGCGCAGCGAAATTCTGGCCGGGCTGAAGCAGAACCTGCAGCAAATCAGCCAACACGGGCAACGGGCGTCGTCCATCATCAAAGACATGCTGGAGCACTCGCGCACTGGCACCAGCCCGCGCGTGCCCACCGACCTCAACGCCCTGGCCGAGGAAAACCTGCTGCTGGCGTACCAGGCCCTGCGCTCGCAATCGCCGGATTTCGACGCGCAGCTCGTGCGCGATTTCGACCCCCACCTGGGCCCGGTGGCCGTGGTAGCATCGGACCTGGGCCGGGTGCTGCTGAACCTGTGTGCCAATGCGCTGCACGCCGTGCGCGAGCGCCAGCGCGAACTGGAACTGGTGGTGGTGTCCACCTCCGGGGCGCCGGCCGAGCCGCACTATGTGCCTACCGTAACAGTGCGTACCCGCCGGCGGGCCGGGCGCACGGTCGAAATTCGGGTGTGCGACAATGGTCCGGGCATGCCCGACCACATTCGGGAAAAAATTTTCCAGCCTTTCTTCACCACCAAGCCGGTGGGCGAGGGCACGGGACTAGGCCTTTCGCTGTGCCACGACATTGTTGCTAAGGGCCACGGCGGTACCTTAGTCGTGGATACCTGCGAAGGCCAGGGCACCGAATTTATTATCACTCTTACTTCCGCCTAGTGGGCTGTTGCTACCGACTGCTGCTGCTGTGCCTGCTGCTGGAGTTGGGCGGGCTGTCTGCGCGCCGGGCGGCGGCCCAGGCCATGCTGCCCGACACGGCCGGCACCGTGCTGCGAACCGTGCCAATGGGCGGCTCGGTGCTCGATAAGGGTTGGAAGTACCGGGCCGACGATAACCCGGCCTACGCCCGGCCCGAGTACAACGACGCGGCCTGGGCAGCCATCAACCCTAACCAGCTGCCGGGGCAGTTGCCGCAGCTGGCCGGCGTCCGGGTGGGCTGGCTGCGCCTGCGGCTGGTCGTGGCCGACAGCCTCCGCGGCCGGGCGCTGGTGCTGCTGTTTCAGCAAACCGGCGCCAGCGAGGTCTACCTCAACGGCAACCTGCTGCACCGCTACGGCCGCGTGAGCGCCGACCCCGCCCAGGTAGAGCCCGGGCCCTTCACGGCGCCGCCGCTGGAGGTGCATTTTGCCGGCCCGCGCGAGCAGGTGCTGGCGGTACGCTTCGCGCCGTGGGGGCCGCTGGCCTGGTTCAAGGACAATATTAACTTTTTGCGGGTGCGCATTACGGGGCTGCCGGGGCTGCTGCGCCGCAATGCCGAGCGGGCCGTGGCGCCCACCGACTACTTTGCCACCGGGGCCGTTTTTGTGTTGCTGAGCTTGCTGCACCTGTTCTTTCGGCGCTACAACCCGGCGCAGCGGGCCAACCTGTACTTTGCCTACTACGCCGGGGCGGCCGCGCTGGGCTTTGGGGCGCTGTACGAGGGCTGGCAGGTGCAGGGCATGGTGCCCTCGCTGGCGCTGGGCATTGTGGCCGATACGTTCCTGCTGATGAGCTACGTATGGGCCGTGCGCGCACTATACGAGTTGTTCGGCTTTCGGCCGGGGCGTTTGTACACCGGGCTGTGGGTGGCGCTGGCCGGGTGCCTGCTGCTGAGTGAGTTCACCCAGTTCACCTCGTTTTCGGTTAAAACCACGTATTCATTCGCCTTTTTTGGCTTTGTGGCCCTGGCCAGTGCCGAGCAATTGCGCCTCACGATGCGCGGCTTGCGCCAGCAGCAGCGCGGGGCCCGCCTGATTGCGGCCGGGTACTCGGGCGCGTTGCTGTGCGCCTGCGCCTACGCGTTACTCATCATCGCGCAGGTGCCCATCACCTTCCGCTTGTCGGCCACCTTGGTCTCGCTGATGGCTGTGCTGCCAGCCCTGGGCATTTCGCTATTTCTGGCCCGCGAGTTTGCCACCAACAGCGAATTGCTGCTCGTGAAGCTGCGCCAGGTGCAGCAGCTTTCGGCCCAGACCCAGGCCCAGCAGGCCGAGAAACAGGCCCTGCTGGCTACCCAAAACGAGCGCCTCGAAGCCCAGGTAGGGGCCCGCACGGCCGAGGTAGCCGGCCAGCGCGACCGGGCCGAGCAGGCGCTGGCCCAGCTGCGCGAGGCGCAGGCCCAACTGGTGCAGGCCGAGAAAATGGCGTTTCTGGGTGAGCTCACGGCGGGCATTGCCCACGAGCTGCAAAACCCGCTCACCTTTATGAAAAGCTTTGCCGAAGTGAGCACCGAGCTAGTCGACGACATCGACGACGGGAACGGGGAAAGCGGGCTCAAAGGAGAAATTCTGGCCGGGCTGAAGCAGAACCTGCAGCAAATCAGCCAGCACGGGCAGCGGGCCTCGTCCATCATCAAAGACATGCTGGAGCACTCGCGCAGCGGCACCAGCCCCCGCGTGCCTACCGACCTCAATGCCCTGGCCGAGGAAAACCTCACGCTGGCCTACGAGGGCTTCAAAACCCGTGGGGAGGGCTTCGAAGCCCGCCTGACCGTTGACCTGGACCCTGAGCTGGCCCCGGCGGTAGTGGTGGCGCCCGAACTGGGCCGGGTGCTGCTCAACCTGGGTACCAATGCGTTTCATGCCGTGCACCAAAGCACGCTCTTGGCCCGTCCCGGCCACGTACCCGAAGTGAAGCTGACAACCCGCGCCCGGCCCGGTGGAATCGAAATTCGGGTTCGCGATAATGGGCCGGGTATGTCGGCTCATGTGCTCGAACGGGTTTTCGAACCGTTCTTTACAACCAAGCCAGCCGGCGAAGGCACGGGCCTGGGCCTTTCGCTGAGCCACGACATCATTACGAAAGGCCACGGCGGCACGCTCACGGTAGCCAGCGAAGAAGGTGCCGGCACCGAATTCCTGATTGTACTTCCCACCTAGTTCACTCACCGCGTTGCGTATGCTACGCCAGCCAGCTGCCTGCTTGTGCCGTGCCTTCCTGTGCAAGCCGCACTGGAGCAGGCTGGTACTGCTGGTAATGCTGGTACTGCTGCTCGTGCTGGGCCCCGCGCCCTGGCTGCGTGCCCAGACGCCCGAGGCCGACAGCTTGCGCCTGGCGCTGCAAGCCCGTGCTCGGCCCGATACCGCCCGGGTGAACACCCTCAATGCCCTGGCGCTGGCCCTGCGCAACAACGACCCCGGCGAATCGGCTGGCCTGTTTCGGGAGGCGCAGCAACTGGCCAGGCAACTGCGCTACCCGCGCGGTCTGGCCGAAGCCATGCTCGGCCAAGGTTTTTACTACCGCCACCACAGCGAGTATGGGCTGGCCGAAAGCTATTCGGAAAAGGCCCGGCTCAGTTTTGCCCAGGCCGGCGACGAGCTCGGCCAGACGCGCTGCCTCTACAACCTCGCGTGCATCTATTCTGACCAGGGGCGCTACGTGCAGTCGCTGCGCACCAACCTGCGTGGCCTGGCCCTGGCCGAAGCCGAGCACAACCGCAAGTGGATGGGCTTTCTCAACACCCAATTGGGCATCACCAGCACGTACCTGGGCGAGAACACCCGTGCTGAGAGCTACTTGATGCAGGGGCTGCAGCTTGCCAAGGCTTCGGGCGACCTCACCAGCATTGGCCATGCTTACGCGGGCCTCGGCGACCTCTACCGCAAGCAAGGCCGGTGGCGCGAAGCCGAGTTGAGCTTTGCGCAGGACGAAAATATTTTCCGGCGCCTGCACTTCGAGACCGGCCGCATCTTCGAAGAAATTAACCTCGGCGACGTAGCCGAGCGCCAGCAGCACTATGCGCAGGCGTTTGCCTATGTTCGCAGCGGCTTGCAGCGGGCCCGGCGCCTGCACGCGGCCGGCGAAATGCCCCGCGCTGAGTTGGTGCTGGCCCGCACCCACCTGCACACCGGCCACCCCGACAGCGCCTGGTTCTACGCCCGCCGCACGCTGGCAGCTACCCAGCACAGCGGAGCCCGCGAGTACAGCCGCGACGCCAGCCAGGTGCTGGCCCAGGCCGCCGCCAGCCTCGGTCGCTACGCCGACGCCTACCGCTACGAGCAACTGTTTGGCGCCTACCGCGACAGACTGAACAGCGCCGACCTGCGCCGCCGGGCCGCCGTGCTCGAATACCGGGCCGATATGGCCCGGAAGCAGGCAGAAATTCAGCTGCTCACCAAAAACAGCCAGCTGGTAGCGACCCGCAACCGCCAGCAGCGCCGGCTGCTGCTGGTAACGCTGCTGGGCTTGGCGGCCTCGGGTGGCTTAAGCCTGGTGCTTTGGCGCATTAATCGGGCCAAGCAGCACGCCTATAGCTTGCTCGAGCAGCAGCAGACCGAGCTGCGCGCGGCCCAGGCCCAGCTGGTGCAGGCCGAAAAATGGGCTTTCGTGGGCGAGGTGTCGGCCGGCATTGCCCACGAGCTGCAAAACCCGCTGGCCTTCATGCAAAACTTTGCCGACGTAAGCGTGGCCATGCTGGATACTGAGCCAGGCGGAGGAGCTACTCCGGCCAGCCTGGAGCAGGAAATAATGGCCGGACTGCGGCAAAACCTGCAAAAAATCAGCCAGCAGGGCCAGCGTGCGTCTTCCATTATCAGCAACATGCTGGCGCACGCGCGCCGCGGCTCGCTGCCGCGCCAGCCCACCGACCTCAATGTCCTGGCCACCGAGGCGCTGGCCCTGGTAGCGCAGGCGCAACGCCAGCCGGGCACTGACGTGCATTTTGCGTCGGACTTCGAGCCCGCCCTGCCCGCCGTGCCCGTGGTAGGAGCCGACCTGACGCGGGTACTGGTGAACCTGTGCGCCAATGCCGTGCATGCGGTGTGCGCCCGGGCCGGGCATGCCGAGCCCAGCTACCTGCCCACCGTGACGGTGCGCACCTGCCAGCCAACGCCCACCACGGTCGAAATTCGGGTGATTGACAACGGTACCGGCATGGCGCCGGCCGTGCGGGAGCAGGTGTTTAAGCCCTTCTTTACCACCAAGCCGGCGGGCGAAGGCACGGGCCTGGGCCTTTCGCTGAGCCACGACATCATTACCAAAGGCCATGGCGGCACGCTAACCGTGGAAAGCGAGGCCGGAGTGGGTACCGAATTCATCATCATCCTGCCAATTGGGTAGCTGGCGGCCGGTGCCGTATCCGCGCTAACTTGCGCCCTTCCTCCCCCCACCTTTTGCTGCAATGAGTCATTCGCCTAACAACAGCGAGCTACTGGTACTGGCCCCCATGGCCTATGGAATGGCCAAGGGCCTGAGTAGGTTTCTGGACTTGCCCAACCGCTTGCCCGCCTGGGACCGGGTGCTGCGCTTCAGTTGGGTACCGCCGATGCTGGTATTCGGGCTGGCTCAGTTCACGGGAATCCATTCGACGCTGCTCAAGCAATATGTATGGTTACTGCTGCTCAGCCTACTGGGCGTGATGCTGTTGCTGCTGAGCTATTACCGTCCGGCTCGCACCATTTTGTTGGGCATTGCGCCATTCTGGCTCTACCAGGTGGTTGAAACGGGCTTGGAAACCATTGACAGCAGCCTGCTCAAAACCTACGACGACGGCTTCGACACTGCCCACGGCTTTGCGCTGCTGTGGCTGCTGACCTTCTTCTTTATTGCCCGCAGCCAGAAAAAGCAGCTCGAAAAAGAGCAGCTGCTGCGCGAAGAAGAGGAAAAGGCCAAGCGCCGCATCGAAGCCCAAAACGCCGAGCTGGAGCGTTTGGTGAGCGAACGCACCGCGGCCCTCACCACGCAGGCCGAGGAGCTGCGCGGGGCCCTCACGGAGCTGCGGGCCACCCAGGCCCAGCTGGTGCAGAGCGAAAAGATGGCCAGCCTGGGCGAGCTCACGGCCGGCATCGCCCACGAGATTCAGAACCCCCTCAACTTCGTCAACAACTTTGCCGAGGTGAGCGCCGAGCTGGTGACCGAGCTCGAAGAGGAGCGCGTCCGCCCCGAGCGCGACCCCGGCCTGGAAGACGAGCTGCTGGCCGACCTCAAGCAGAACCTGTTGAAAATTACCCAGCACGGCGGGCGGGCGGCGAGCATTGTGCGCGGCATGCTCGAGCACTCGCGCACGAGCTCGGGCGAGCGCACCCCCACCGACCTCAACCAGCTGGCCGACGAGTACCTGCGCCTAGCTTACCACGGCCTGCGCGCCAAGGACAAAACCTTCAACGCCACCCTGGAGCCGGATTTCGACCCGGCGCTGCCGCCTGTGCCCGTGCTGGCCCAGGACCTGGGCCGGGTGCTGCTCAACTTGCTCAGCAATGCGTTTTATGCCGTGCGCCAGCGCCAGCAAAAGGGCGTGGCCGGCTACGCGCCCACGGTGCGGGTGAGCACCCGGCGCGTGGGCGACGACGTAGAAATTCGGGTGCGCGACAACGGCAGTGGCATTCCCGAGAGTGTGAAGCAGAAAATCTTCCAACCCTTCTTCACCACCAAACCCACCGGCGAGGGCACCGGCCTGGGGTTGTCGCTGAGCTACGACATCGTGACCCAGGGCCACGGCGGCACCCTCACCGTAGATAGCCACGAGGGCCAGGGCACCGAGTTTGTCATCAGCCTGCCGGTTAGCTAGTACGGCGCAAGCTGGGAGCCATGCGGCTGCCGGAAGTTGGCCGAAACCAGGAAAATATAGTTTTCTGCTGGGGCCTTCGGCGGCCGGGCAATGCGCCTGGCCAGCGCTCCTTTTTGGCAGTACATGCCGGCCCGGCCGGCTCGCCAAACTTGTGCGGGGCCATCCCGGTTGCGGCTGGGCACTACGCTGGAGTAGCACAACAGAGGCCCAGGGCGGTATCTTTAGGCGCGCGTAGCTTTCGGGGCTGCGGTTCGGCATTTGTTATTCGCCTGTCACAGGCATAATCCGTTGAACATTTCCTTCTTCTTAGTCTGGTTGAGACGTTCGGCGTTGGGACTGTTGCTGGGCATGCCCGGCCTGGGTCTGGCAGCTCCGGGGCCAAAGCCGGTGCCGGCCGTATCGCACGTGGTGCTCGACAGCCTGCGCCACCTGCTACAGCTGCCCCAGACCGACTACGACCGCGTGCTGCTGCTGTGCCAGGTGAGCGACCAGCTCTGGACGCAGCGTACCGATTCGGCGGCCGTGTATGCGCAGCAGGCGCTGGCGCTGGCCCGCCGGGTGCACTACCGGCACGGCGAGGGCGAGGCCCTGAACCGGCTGGGCGCGGCCCTGCGCGAAAGCAATCTAGCGCGCTCGCTGGAGTTGTTTCAGCAGTCGCTGCACATTGCCCGGGCCACCCGCGACCGGGCCCTCACGGCCCAAAACCTGCGCAGCATTGGCATCATCTACGTGTATCTGCGCGACCGGCGGCAGGCATTGAGCTATTACTTCCAGGCCCTGAAAATTGGGGAGCAGCTGCACGACGAGCGCCGGGTGGTCATCGAGCTCAGCAACATCGGGCTGGCATACGACGTGTTTGGGCAGCTCGATTCGGCCCGGCTGTACCAGGAGCGGGCCCTGGTGCTGGCCCGCCGCCTGCGCACTCCCACCAACTACATCCTCTACGGCCTGGGCAATGAAGCCCGCCGCCGCGGCGAGGTAGCCCTGGCCCGCAGCTACTATTACCAAAGCATTGCCGAGTCGAAAAAAGTGGGCCACCTGCGCAGCCTCAACTTTGCCTACGTGGGCCTGGCCGAGCTGTACCAGCAAATGGGCCGGCCCGACTCCAGTATTTACTATGCGCGCCTGGGTTGCCAGGTGGGCCGTACCAACGGCTTTTTGCGCGGCGTGCTCAATGCCAGCACCCTGCTCACGCAGGACTTCAAACGGCGCGGCGCGGCCGACAGCGCCCTCAAGTACCAGAGCCTGATGCTGGTGATGAAGGACACGCTGTTTGGGCAGGAAAAGGTGATGCGCCTGCAAAACCTCAACTACCGCGAGCAGCAGCGCGCCCAGCAGGCCACGGCCGCGCAGGCCGCGTTGCGGGCCCGCTACCGCACGTTTGCGCTGGTGGGGGTGCTGCTCGGGTTGCTGGTACTGGCCGCGATTCTGGCCCGGCACGCCAGCCAGCAGCGGCGCGCCCGCGAAGCGTTGGAACAGTCGCTGGCCGAGCTCAAAACGGCGCAGGAGCAGCTGGTGCAGCGCGAGAAGATGGCCTTTCTGGGCGAACTCACGGCCGGCATTGCCCACGAGCTCCAGAACCCGCTCAACTTTGTGAAGAACTTCGCCGAGGTAAGCACCGGATTGGTGGATGAAATCACGGGCGAGCAGCACGACCCTACCGGGCAGGGCCCGGCCCGCAACGCCATGCTGGAAGCCGAAATTCTGAGCGGCCTGAAGCAGAACCTGCAGCAAATCAGCCAGCACGGGCAACGGGCCACGTCCATCATCAAGGGCATGCTCGAGCACTCGCGCACTGGCACCGGCCCGCGCGAAACCGTGAACCTGAATACGCTGGTGCACGACAGCCTGCGCCTGGCCCAGCAGGGCCTGCGCACCCAGGACAAGGGGTGCGAGGTACAACTAACGACCACGCTGGCCTCGGGGCTGCCGCCCGTGTCGGTGGTGCCGCTCGATATGGGCCGGGTGCTCATCAACCTGTTCACCAACGCTTTCTACGCCTTGCAGCAGTGCCAGTACCAGCAACCCGCCGGCACGGCCTACCGCCCCGAACTAACGGTGACCACCCAAGCCGTGCCGGGCGAGGTGGAGGTGCGCATCCGCGACAACGGCACGGGCATGCCGGCCGACGTGCAGGCCCGGGTGTTCCAGCCGTTCTTCACCACCAAGCCCGTGGGCGAGGGTACGGGCCTGGGGTTGTCGTTGAGCTACGACATCGTGACCACCGGCCACGGCGGCACCCTGCGCGTGGAAAGCCGCGAAGGCGAAGGCACCGAATTCATCCTCACGCTGCCGGTTTAGGCCTCGACCACCGGGGCCGCCGTGGTGGAAATACGCGGCTAATATGCCTATATTTAAGCGCGCCCACTGTGGGTGCTTGCGCACTTGAAAAATTTTTGGTGGCGCCGAGGCGCGGTCGTTCTGTGGTTGCTGGGCTGGCAAATTGCGGCCGGCTCGCCGCTGCAGCTTCCGGCCGCCGAGCGGTTGCGGGCCGAGGTGCAGGCCCACCCCCGACCCGATACGGCCCGCGTCAACCGCCTCAGTGCCCTGGCCCTGGTGCTGCGCAACAACGCCCCCGATGAGTCGGCCGCTCTGTTTCGGGCCGCGCTGGCCCTGGCGCAGCGGCTGGCCTACCCCGGAGGCATGGCCGAAGCACAGCTCGGGCTGGGGTTCTACCACCGCCACCGCGGCGAATACGGGCTGGCACAGGCCTATTCGGAAAAGGCCAACAAGACCTTTACCCAAACCGGCAACCGCCGGGGCCAAATCCGCAGCCTTTACAACCTGACCTGTATTTTTCTCGACCAAGGCCAGCTGGCCGAATCCCTGCAGGCCAACCTGGCCGGCCTGGCCCTGGCCGATGCCGAGCACGACCGCAAGTGGCAGGCTTTTCTCAACACCCAGCTGGGCACCACGAGCACCTACCTGGGCGAGTACGCCCGCGCCCGCCGCTACCTGCGCGAGGGCCTGCGCTGGGCCGTGGCCTCCGGCAACCAACCCAGCGTGGGCCACGCCTATGCCGGCATTGGCGACCTGAACCGGGCCCTGGGGCAGTGGGCCGCCGCCCAGCGCAACTACGAGCAGGACGCCGCCAGCTACCAGCGCATGCGCGACGAAGGCGGCATTCTGTACGAGGACATCAACATCGGCGACATGCTGGAGCGGCAGGGGAAGGTGCCGCAGGCGCTGGCCGTTGGCCTCCGCAGCCTGGCGCGGGCCTCGCGCCTGCAAAAACTGGGCGAGGTAACGCGCACCCAACTGCTGCTGGCCCGCACCTACCTGCACGCCGGCCGGCTCGATAGCGCCTTGTGGTACGGGCAGCGCTGCCTGCTCGCCGCGCAGCGCAGCGGCGCCAAAAGCATCAGCCGCGATGCCAGCCAGGTGCTCTCCCTAGCCTTGGCACGGCGCGGCCGCTTCGAAGCCGCCTACCGCTACGAGCAGCTATTTGGCGCGTACCGCGACAGCCTCAGCACCAGTGCCCAGCAGCGCAAGGTGGCGGTAGTGGAGTTTCGCGCCGAGCTCGTCAGAAAACAGTCCCAGATTAGTCTGCTTACCCGCAACGAACGCCTGCTGCGGGCGCGAAACCGCCAGCAGGGCTGGTTTCTGCTGGGTGCGCTGCTGGGGCTGGCTGCCGTGGCGGGCCTGAGCTGGAGCCTGTGGCGGAATGTTGGCCGCCGGCGCCGCACCAATGCCCTGCTCCAGCGGCAGCAGGACGAGCTGCGCCAGGCGCAGTCCCAGCTGGTGCAGGCCGAGAAAATGGCGTTTCTGGGCGAGCTCACGGCGGGCATTGCCCACGAGCTGCAAAACCCCCTCACCTTCATGAAAAGCTTTGCCGATGTGAGCACGGACCTGGTTGAAGGCATTAACGGGGCGCGTTCCGGTGAGGGGCTGGGGCAGGACATCCTGGCGGGGCTGAAGCAGAACCTGCAGCAAATCAGCCAGCACGGGCAGCGGGCGTCGTCCATCATCAAAGACATGTTGGCCCACTCGCGCAGTGGGGCAGCCCCGCGCCAGCCCACCGACCTCAACGCCCTGGTAGCTGAGCACCTGCGCTTGGCCCACGACGCCGCGCAGGCCGCCAACCCCAACTTTACCGCCACGTTGCGGCAGGACCTCGACCCGGGCCTGGGTTTGGTGAACGTGGTGGCCCCCGACCTGGGCCGGGTGCTGCTCAACCTGTGCACCAACGCCCTCTACGCCGTGCGCGAGCGCCAGCAGTTGGCCGCCCCGGCCGGCTCTGAGGAAGACGTTGCGCCCTACGTGCCCGGCGTGGTGGTGAGCACCCGGCGGGCAGTGGATGGGGCGGCCGTTGAAATCCGCATCCGCGACAACGGCACGGGCATGAGCGAGGCGGTGCAGGCCAAAATCTTCCACCCCTTCTTCACCACCAAGCCGGTGGGCGAGGGCACGGGCTTGGGTTTGAGCCTGAGCCACGACATCGTGACCACGGGCCACGGCGGCACCCTGCGCGTGGAAAGCCGTGAGGGCGAAGGCACCGAATTCGTGATTAGCTTGCCGGTTTAAAACCCGCTTTCTTCCTGGATTAATTCTACCTGCGAGCTTTGAAAGCTGCGCGGGCCACCCTTGCCTGTGCGCTAATTTTACTGCTTATGGCACCCGGGCTATTTACCGGGGTGGTTGCGCCCTGAGTCCTTCGTTCTCCCTCACGGCCCCGCTGCTTGCAGCCTACACGCACTTATCCAACCCTTACTCAATTCATGGCGAAACCAACAGTGGCAATTTTCGGCGGTGGCGTGGCAGGCATGAGCGCTGCCCACGAGCTGGCCGAGCGCGGCTTTGCCGTGGCCGTGTACGAGCGCCAGCCGGAGTACGTGGGCGGCAAGGCCCGCAGCACCCGGGTACCGGGCAGCGCCACGCCCGAGCGCCCGGCTCTGCCGGGCGAGCACGGCTTCCGGTTTTTCCCCGGCTTCTACCGCCACGTTACCGACACGATGAAGCGCATTCCCTACCCCGGCAACCGGCAGGGCGTGTACGACAACCTGGTGATGACCACCCGGATGCTGCTGGGCCGCGGCGGCAAAAAGCCCATCGTCGGCTTGGTAAACTTCCCCAAGTCGGCGGCCGACCTGCGGGTGCTGCTCGACGAGCTGCTGACGTCGGACACGGGGCTGACCGACGCGGACAAGGAGCTGTTCGGGGCGCGGGTGTGGCAGTTGATGAGCAGCTCGTATGAGCGCCGCCAGCAAACCTACGAGCGGGTGGCGTGGTGGCAGTACATGAGCACCGACCGCCAGTGCGGCACCCGCCAGCCCTGCCCCTACGAGGAGTACTGCGTGGGTGGCCTCACCCACTCGCTGGTGGCGGCCCAGCCCAAGCTGATGAGCACCAAAACCGGCGGCGACATTCTCGTGCAGCTGCTGCTGCTCATGGCCAACCCCAGCGCCCACACCGACCGCGTGCTGAATGGCCCCACCAACGACGTGTGGCTGTTTCCGTGGCTGCGCCACCTGCAAACGCTGGGGGTCGAGTACCACCACAACCACCTCACCACCGCCATCCACTGCGACCCGCAGACCCAGCGCATCAGTGGGGCCACGGTGCGAGACCATACCACCGGCACCACTCGCCGGGTGCAGGCCGACTACTACCTCGCGGCGGTGCCGCTCGAGCGCATGGCCCTGCTTGTGAGCCCGGAGATGCTGGCTGTGGACGCCACCCTGGGCTGCATCCACGAGCTGGCCAACCCCAAGCGCCACAGCCTGAACTGGATGAATGGGGTGCAGTACTACCTCAATCAGGACGTGCCGCTCACCAACGGCCACGTCATCTGCATCGACTCGAAGTGGGCGCTTACCGTGATTTCGCAGGCTCAGTTCTGGCCGAAGTTTCCGCTCGGCGGCTACGGCGAGGGCAACGTGAAGGGGCTGCTGTCGGTGGACGTGTCGGACTGGTTCACGCCCGGCCTCAACGGCAAGGCCGCCCACCACTGCACCCGCGACGAAATCATTCATGAAGTGTGGAACCAGCTCGAGGCCGCCCTCAACGGTGGCGGCATGCTGCTCGACCGCAACATGATAATCCGGGCCAACGTGGACGCCGACATCCGACCCGAGGACGGGGCACTGAATAACCCCACCGTGTCGGAGCACGACGCCGAGCCGCTGCTGGTGAACACGGCCAACTCCTGGAGCCTGCGCCCGGAGGCCAGCACCGGCATCGCCAACTTTTTTCTGGCCGCCGACTACGTGCGCACCAACACCGACCTGGCCACGATGGAAGGTGCCAACGAGGCCGCCCGCCGGGCCGTGAACGGCATCCTGGCCGCCAGCGGCTCGGCGGCAGCGCCCTGCCCCATCTGGCCCCTGCACGAGCCCGACATCCTGGCCGTGCTGCGCTGGGAAGACCGCCGCCGCTTCGCCCAGGGCCTGCCCTGGACCAACGAGCTGAGCTGGCTGGGCCGGCTGCTGCACGCGGCCAACCACTTGTACCATCGAATTGTTGGCTTTAAGTAGACTAGAGTTATTTCCGAATAAGCAGAAAACGAAAAAAGCACGTCATGCTGAGCTTGTCGAAGCATCTCTACCGCGCAAATAATTAATTAGTATTGAGGTAGAGATGCTTCGACAAGCTCAGCATGAACTGTATTATTTATGCAAGCGCAAGATGAAAATGGGGGTCAAAATCGCGTTCGTGGGTGAGCAGGGCCCAGGCCTGGCGCAAGAGGCGGGCGGCCACGGCGCACAGGGCCTGGGGCTTGGCTTTGCCGCGTTCGAGCAGGCGCTGGTACAGGGCCTGGCAGGCTGGATTGGCCCGGCTGGCCGACCAGGCCCCGAGGTAGAGCAGTTTGCGCAAGCGTCCGTCGCCGAGCTTGCTCAGCCGGGGCCGGCCGCGCACGCTCGTGCCCGAGGCGTAATGGCGCGGACAGAGCCCGGCGTAGGCCACGGCCTGCCGCCAGCCGGCAAAGGCGCGCAGCCCCGGGCCCGCCAGCAGCAGGGCCAGGGCCACGCGCGGCCCCACGCCGGGGATGGTTTGCAGCCGGGCGTAGTCGGCCCCGCACTGGGCCCGCGCGTCGCGTGCCAGGCTCTTTTCCAAGTCGGCCACCTGTTGGTCCAGGCGGTCCAGCTCCGCTTCCAGGGCCCGGGTGCTGACCGGGTCGGGCCAGGGCGACTGGGCCAGCGCGTGCTGGTGGTTGCCCAGGGCCGTGCGCTGGCCCTTGAGCAGGTCGAGCAAGGCCTGGCGCTGCTGCAGCTGCGTGAGCCAAAGAGCCGTCGGCGCGTGCAGGGCCGGGGTGAAGGCCCGACCGAACTGGCTCAGCAGCTGTGCGTGCGTGCGGTCGGTCTTGCTGCGCCGCAGCTGGCTTTGGGCGAAGCGGCGCACCTGCAAGGGGTTCACGACGCACACCGGCCGCTGGGCCCGGTGCAGGGCGGCGAGCAGGCGCAGGCCGTAGGGGCCCGTGGCTTCGAGCACGCACACGGCCCCGGCCGGCACGGCGGCCAGCAGCGCGCGAAGCCCGGCGGGGTCCTGGGCCAGGCGCTGCACCCCGCCGGGCAGGTCCGCGTCCACGTAGTCCTGGCTAATGTCTATCCCAATGTAATCCATAAAAAAAAGGGGGGGGAGAAGGTGAAACCATGCGAAAGAATGGCGCGCCCGCCCCTTCTCCCGCCATCATTCATCCGGCCTGTAAAGACCACTGAACTGTCCGGGCTCACAGGCGAGCGACCCAACGGGTGCCGGCATGCTGAACGGTCTCCACGACCAATGACCAACTTCGGCGTGGCCCAAAGGGGTGCCACCACAAACATATGATGACCGCCGACCCTATGCCTATGCCCAATTCTACGCTCACCCCGGTGCCGTTTCGCTTCCGCACGCCCTTCATGCTGGCCATGATGGCGCTGGGCATTGCCCTGCTCGTGCACGACAGCTTCACGCACCGGGGCTGGATTACCGCAGCCTACTGGAGCTACGGCCTCTTTGCCGGCTACGCGTTGTACGCCGCCCTGGCCCGCGACGGGCTGGTGGCGCGGCTGCTGGGCTTTGCCCTGGTGGCGGGCCTGGCCGAGCTGCTGGCCGATGCCTACCTGGTGGAGTCGACCAATACGCTGCTCTACACCCGGGCCGAAGCCATGCTCTGGGACTCGCCGCTGTACATGCCGTTTAGCTGGGCCGTGGTGCTCACCCAGATTGGGTACGTGGGCTGGCTGCTGCTGGGGCGGCTTCGGGCCTGGCAGGTGGGGCTGCTGCTGGTGCCCGCGAGCGGCATTCTCATTCCGCTGTACGAAAACTGGGCCATTCGGGCGGGGTGGTGGAACTACCAGCTGGCCCCCGACTGGTGGGGCGTGCCGCGCTACATTTACCTGGCCGAAGCCCTGCTGATGCTGCCCGTGCCGGCCCTGCTGCAGCTGGCGCTGGGGCGCGGCGGGCGTTGGGTGCCGCTGGCCGGGCTGCTGGAAGGCGCGGCCATGCTGCTGGCCTGCTTCGTCGCTTTTACTATTGCCGGTTAAACATGTTTGCCAACATTACCGACTACTTTATTCCCGTTGATTTTGCTGGCAGCCCCGACCTGCGGCGGCGGGTGCGCATCATTATCAACACTGCGCTGCTGACGAGCTTGTTCTCGCTCAATTTCATGCTGCTGTGCTGGTGGGCCCAGCTGATGCCGGGCTTTTATGTGCTGTTGTTCGGGATTATCAGTTTTTTGCTGCTGGTGTTTGGCTACCGCGCCGGGTGGTATTCGCACGTCGTGCTGGGGTATTCGTTCGTGTTCGTCGGCTACATTACGGTGCTGGTGAACTCGGTGTACCAGGGCGGCTACTATGCGCCCACCACCTGGTGGCTGGGGCTGTGCAGCGTGATGGGTACCTTCCTGCTGGGCCGCCAGGCCGGGCTGATTTTCTTTGGCCTGGGCCTGGCCACGGTGCTGGCTTTTTGGGGGCTGGAGCAGCAGCACTACGGGTTTCCGAACCTGGTGCCGGCCGACAAAGCCCAGTTCTGGCACCTCGACATTTTGGCCGGGCTGATGCTGATTCTGGTGGTGGTGGCGCTGGTGTTCGACAACATCAACACCCACACGCTGCGCGCCGTCGGGGCCCAGAACGAGCTGCTCTCGGAGCGTACTGCCCAACTCGAACAGTCGCTGGCCGGCCTGCAGGCGGCCCAGGCCCAGCTGGTGCAGCGCGAAAAGATGGCCTTCCTGGGCGAGCTCACGGCGGGCATCGCCCACGAGCTGCAAAACCCGCTCAACTTCATGAAAAACTTCGCCGAGGTGAGCACCGAGCTGGTTGACGACATCGGCGGCACCCGCCCCGGCGGCACCCTCCGCGCCGCCGGCCTGGAGGGCGAAATCCTGGCCGGGCTGAAGCAGAACCTGCGCGAAATCAGCCAGCACGGGCAGCGGGCCACGTCCATCATCAAGGGTATGCTCGAGCACTCGCGCGCCGGTACTGGCCAGCGCGTGCCCACCGACCTCAACGCCCTGGTCGAAGACAGCCTGCGCCTGGCCTACCAGGGCCTGCGGGCCAAAGACCGCAACTTCAGCGCCGAGCTGACGACCGCGCTCGCGCCGGCTCTGCCCCTGGTAGCGGTGGTGCCGCAGGACCTGGGCCGGGTGCTCATCAACCTGCTCACCAACGCCTTTTATGCCGTGCAGCAGCGCCAGCGCCAACTGTCCACAGAGGCCGGCTACCATTCCAAGGTAACGGTACAAACCAGCGCCGGGCCGGGTGGCGTCGAAATTTGCATCCGCGACAACGGCACGGGCATGAGCGAGGCGGTGCAGGCCAAAATCTTCCACCCCTTCTTCACCACCAAGCCCGTGGGTGAGGGCACGGGCCTGGGCTTGAGCCTGAGCCACGACATCGTGACTACGGGCCACGGCGGCACCCTGCGCGTGGAAAGCCGTGAGGGCGAAGGCACTGAATTCGTGATTAGCTTGCCGGTTTAAAGCGCTGTTTAAACTCGAATTAATTCTACCCGCGAGCCGGAAGTGCTGCGTGGCCCGCTTTGCCTATGCGCTACTTTCTACTGCTCGCGGCCCTGTGGCTGCTTTCCGGGGTTGCCATTGCCGCGCCCTTGCCCGCCGATACGGCTGTGCTCACCATCAGCAGCGTGCCCGACGGGGGCCTGTTGCTGAGCCAGGGCTGGCGCTATCACGTCGGTGACAACTCCGCCTGGGCCCGCCCCGACTTCGACGACAGCGCCTGGGATACCCTCAACCCCACCCGGCCCCGGCGCGAGCTGCCGCGGGCCACGCAAACCGGCATCAGCTGGCTGCGGCTGCGCTTCCGGCTCGGCGACAGCCTGCGGTTGCGGGCACCAGTGCTGGTGCCTTACTACCTGGGGGCCACCGATATTTACGTCAATGGCAAGCTGCTGCGGCACGACGGGTTGCTTAGTGCCGTGCCCACCGATGTGCAGGCGACTAGCTTGCTTCTGGAGCCACTGGAACTGCCAGCCGACGTTGGAACCCGCGGGGGGGTGCTGGCCGTGCGCTTCGCACCCTACCAGGCCCGGTTGCAGCACGGCATGGACAACATGCGCTTTTTTGTCCTGACCCTGCGTACGGAGCGCCAGGTGCGGCAGCGGCAAGCCGAGCATTTATCGGCCCTAGTGGTGTATTACGCTACAGCTGTCGTGTTTTTGCTGCTTGCACTGCTGCATCTGGCCTTTTATCGCTACAATCCGGCCCAACGGGCCAACCGCTTCTTTGCCCGCTACACCCTGGCGCTGGCGCTGGCCGCGCTGGCACTTTACTATATTGAAACCCTGCTCTCGCCCGCGCATGGCGGTTGGGCCGAATGGACCGTGCCCGCGTTCTATGCCTTGATGGTGGTGAGCGCCTTGTACGCTGTGCGGGCTTTGTACGAGTTGTTTGGCCGGCGGCCCGGCCGGCTCTACGCCGGCTTGTGGGCCAGCAGCATAGGCTTTGTGGTGGTGGAAGTATTCTGGCGCTATTCAGCCTTGAGCTTCCTTGCCTTTTTAGGGTTTATGGCCATGGCCACGGCCGAGCAACTGCGTCTGACGGGGCAGGCCTTGCAGCAGCAGCAGCGCGGCGCCCGCATCATTGCAGCGGGCTTTGCTTTTGCCCTTTTATGGCTGCTTGTCACGGCCGCGATGGTTCTGGCAAGCGTCAAGACGTCGCTGGTAGTAAATTACCTCGAATTCACGCTACTCGTCCTACCACCCGCGCTGGGCATCTCGCTCTACTTGGCCCGCGAGTTTGCTCTCGATAGCCAGCTGCTGCAAGTCAAGCTGCGCGAAGTCGAACGCCTTTCGGCCCAAACCCTGGCCCAGGAGCAGGACAAGCAGGCGCTGCTGGAAAGCCAGAACGAAACCCTCGAAACCCAAGTGACGCAGCGTACCGGCGAGCTGCAACGCTCCATCACGAACTTGCACGCCACGCAGGCCCAGCTGATTCAGAAGGAGAAGATGGCCAGTCTGGGCGAGCTCACGGCCGGCATTGCCCACGAGATTCAGAACCCGCTCAACTTCGTGAATAACTTCTCGGAGGTGAGCACCGAGCTGATGACTGAACTGGAAGAAGCCCAAGCCGCCGGCGACGCGGAAGAGGTAACGGCCCTGGCGGTGGACGTGCGGCAAAATCTGACCAAGATTACGGAGCACGGGCGCCGCGCTGCGGCCATCGTGCGCGGCATGTTGGAGCACAGCCGCACGAGCACCGGCGAGCGCGCCCCAACGGACCTCAACCAGTTGGCCGACGAGTACCTGCGCCTGGCCTATCAGGGCCTGCGGGCCAAAGACAAAACCTTCAACGCCAAGCTAGAAACCGACTTTGCGCCCGGCTTGCCCGAAGTGCAGGCGGTGGGTGCGGACCTGGGCCGGGTGCTGCTCAACCTGTTCGGCAACGCCTTTTATGCCGTGCAGCAGCGCCAGCAAACCGGCGAGGCGGGCTACGCGCCCGCCGTTAGCGTGTTGACGCAAAGCCAGAACGGGCATGTGGAAATCCGCGTCAGCGACAACGGCACGGGAATGCCGCCTGAGGTGCAGGCCAAAATCTTTCAACCCTTCTTCACCACCAAGCCTACGGGCCAGGGCACTGGGTTGGGCTTGTCGTTGAGCTATGACATTATTACCAAAGCCCACGGCGGCACCCTCACGGTAAAGAGTGAGCCAGGCCAGGGCAGTAGATTCACCATTTTGCTGCCCGCTTAATCTTCCCTTCCTCATGTCTACCCCAAAGCCTGAGCTGTTGTTGCCAAAATGGGCCGGCCTGCTACTGGCGCTGGCACTGCTGGTGCTGAGCGGCCCACTGGCCGCCCAGAAATCGGCTCCGTACCGCTACTGGGAGGCCGAGGGCGACTCCCTGCGCCGGGTGCTGGCCACCCAACATCAGGATACGGCCCGCCTGCGTACCCTCCAGCACCTGAGCGACCTCGACGACTACACGGCGGCCGCCGACAGGAAGCAAAAGGGCCGCGAGTTGGTGGCACTCACGCGTCGCCTGCGCCGCCCCGATGCGGCCGCCTACCGCTTGCTCTACAGCACGTGGCAGCGCTACGGCCGCAACCAGCACCCGGCCCTTGCCATCGACAGCCTGCGGGCTGCCATCGACGCCTTCGACCGGGTGGGCCGGCCGGTGCCCTACCTGCTGAGCCGGGTGGCCTGGATGTTCACGCAGTTGAAGCAGCAGGAGGAACGGGCCGCCTATTTCCGGACCAAGCTGGCGCTATACCAGTCCCGCGGAGCCCGGGAGAATAGGACCATTTGCCATCATGCGCTGGCCGGGTACTACATCCGCCAGGGCGATTATAACCAGGGCATCAGCCACTACCTGCGCGCCGCCAGCCTGGCCGTGCCATCTCTGCGGCACACCTATGCAAACGAGCTGAAAGTGGTTGGTAGCACGTACGCTGACTGGGGCAACCCGGCCAAGGCGTTGCACTACCTACGCCAGTCGCTAGCCGTGCTCGCGACGCTGCCCCGACACTACGGCTTCGACGCCACCACCTACGCTTACCGCGGCGTTGCCCAGGCCTACCGGCAGCTGCACGACTACCCCGCCGCCCTGCGCTACGCCAATCTGGCGCTGGTCGGCACGCCTGCCGATACCACCCGCAGCTACGCCGCCGGGGTTCCGGCCAACCGGGCCTATGCGCTGGTGCTCAAAAGTGCGGTGCTGCTCGATATGCACCGCCCGGCCGAGGCTGCGCCCCTGTTGGCGCGGGCTCAGCACCTGGGCGACTCGCTCCGGCTGGCTTTTTATAATTCCCAGGGCTATTTCGAGCTGGACGCAACCTGGGCCCGCTACTACACCGCCCGCGCGGAGCCGGCCCGCGCCGAAACCGCCTGGCTGACGGCGTACCGCAAAGCCCGGCAGAGCAATATTGTTCCGCTCCGGCGGGCCTACTTGCGCGAGCTGGCCAACCACTACGACCAACGCGCCCAACCCGCCCTAGCGGCCCGCTACTACCGCGCCGCCACTGCCCTGGCCGACACGCTGGAAGCCGCGCAGGGTGCCCTGCACGTGGCCAACTTCGAGTACGAGCAGGTCGACCAGGCCCAGACGGCGCGCATTGCGCGCCTCCGCGAAAGCCAGCTGCAGGACGCCGCCCGAGCCCGACGCCAGCAAACTATTCTGTGGGCGGTGCTGGGCGGGGCGGTGCTGCTGCTGGGTTTGGCAGGAGTGCTGTACTTCGCTTTTCGGCGCTCGGAGCGCCTGACGCGGCTGGTGACCAACCAGAAGCAGGACCTGCAAAGCCAGCGCGACCAGCTCGATGCCTCGCTCACGGAGCTGCGCGCCACCCAGGCCCAGCTCATTCAGAAGGAGAAGATGGCCAGCCTGGGCGAGCTCACGGCGGGCATCGCCCACGAGATTCAGAACCCGTTGAACTTCGTCAACAACTTCTCGGAAGTGAGCACCGAGCTGGTGGCTGAGTTAAAAGAAGCCCAAGCCGCCGGCGACGCGGCCGAAATGGCGGCACTGGCCGACGACCTGGAACAGAACCTGGGCAAAATCAGCCACCACGGGCGGCGGGCGGCGGCCATTGTCAAGGGCATGTTGGAGCACTCGCGCACGAGCACCGGCGAACGTGCGCCCACCAACCTCAACCAGCTGGCCGAGGAACACCTGCGTCTGGCTTACCAGGGGCTGCGCGCCAAGGACAAAACCTTTAATGCCGCCCTGGAAACGCACTTTGCGCCGGACTTGCCGCTGGTCGAAGCCGCCGGGGCCGACCTGGGCCGGGTGCTGCTCAACCTGTTCGGTAATGCCTTTTATGCCGTGCAGCAGCGCCAGCAAACCGGCGAGGCGGGCTACCAGCCCACGGTGACGGTGACGACGAAACAGCTGCATAATCAGGTTGAAATCCGCGTGGCCGATAATGGTACGGGCATTCCCGCCGACATCAAAGCCAAAATATTCCAGCCCTTTTTCACCACCAAGCCCACGGGCGAAGGCACGGGGCTGGGGCTTTCCCTGAGCCACGACATCATCGCCCAGGGCCACGGCGGCACGCTCAGCGTGGAGAGTGAGCCGGGGCAGGGCACCGAATTCCTCATTAGCTTGCCCAATTAACTCGCCATCAGTAATATCAGCTCGGATGAATACGTACGCTAAATGGGTGTTGCTAATTGGGCTGCTGGCAGCCGCATGGCCGTCCCAGGCCCAGCGGCCCGCTACCCGTGCCGACAGCCTGCAGCAGCGCCTAGCCACCGCGCCAGCCGATACTAACCGGGTGCTGCTTCTGACGCAGCTAGCCTACGAGCTGGCTGAAGTTGATGCCGTGGCTTCGGCCCAACGGGCCCGGCAGGCGTTGCAGCTGGCGCACGAGCTGCACTACGTGCGCGGCGAATGCCAGGCCTACATTCGGCTGGGCGTGGGGCTGCGCAACTCCGGCGATTTTCCGGCGGCCCAGCAGCTGCTGCTGCAGGGCCAGCGCTTGGCCGAAGCCCTGCACGACCAGTCGACCGTGGCCACGGTTTACAATGCGCTGGGCCGGCTCAATACCGAGCAGCGCAAATTTCGGCCGGCGCTGGAGTATTATTTCCGGGCCAAAAAGCTTGGCGAACAAACCAGCAATCGGGCCTTGCTCACGCGGGTAATGGGCAACATCGGCGAAGCCTACTCCAAGCTGGGGCTGCTGGATTCGGCTACCCTGTACCTGCGCGCCGGCTACAAGCTGGACCTGGAGCAGCACGACCGGGTAAGTGAAGTCAGCGACTTGAGCGCCCTGGGTGACGTAGCAGCCCGGCAGGGGCAGCCACAGCAGGCCCGCCAGTATTACCAACGCAGCCTGCGGCGCGCTCGAACCGTGACCTATTTTGTGGCACCGGTGTACCTGGGCCTGGCCGAGTTGGCGCGGGCCGCCGGCCACCCCGACTCGGCGCTCTATTATGCCCGCCGGGCGCTGGCCGCCGGGCAGCAGTATCACAACCCCGCCAATGTGCTCGATGCCAGCGAGTACCTGAGCCGCGCCTACGCGGCCCGGCGCGACAGCGCGGCCGCCTTCCGCTACCTGGCCCTGGCCAACGCCACCCGCGACAGCCTCTTCAGCCAGGCCAAAACCATTCAGATGCAAACCCTGGATTTCAGCGAGCGCCTGCGCCAGCAGGAGCAGGCCGACCAGCAGGCCAAAGCCGCCGCCCGGCAGCGTCAGAACCTGTTGCTGGCCGCCCTGCTCTGCGCCGTGCCGGCCCTCGTGCTGCTGTGGCGATACGGCCGCCTGCAGCGCCGCAGCAACGAGCAGCTGCGCGAGCTGAACGAGGCCGTGACGCAGCAGAAGCAGGAGCTGCAAACCCAACGCGACCAGCTCGACGCCTCCCTCACCGGCCTGCGGGCGGCCCAAACCCAACTCATCCAAAGCGAGAAAATGGCCAGCCTGGGCGAGCTCACGGCCGGCATTGCCCACGAGATTCAGAACCCACTCAACTTTGTGAACAACTTCTCCGAGGTGTCGGCTGAGTTGATGGAGGAGCTGGCCGAGGAGCAGGCCCGCCCGGCCCGCGACAACGAGCTGGAAGCCGAGCTGCTGAGCGACGTGCGGCAAAACCTGGTCAAGATTCAGCACCACGGCCAGCGGGCGGCGGGCATTGTGCGCGGCATGCTCGAGCACTCGCGCTCGAGCACCGCCGAGCGCCAGTCCGCCAACCTCAACCAGCTGGCCGACGAGTACCTGCGCCTGGCCTACCAGGGGCTACGGGCCAAAGATAAAACCTTCCAGGCCGAGCTAAAAACCGATTTCGACCCGGAATTGCCGCGGGTATCGGTGGTGGCCACCGACCTGGGCCGGGTCCTGCTCAACCTGCTCAATAACGCGTTTTATGCCGTGCGCCAGCGCCAGCAGCAGGGTGAAGCCGGCTACGCGCCGCGCGTGACGCTGCAAACCCGGCGCGTGGGGGCGCAGGTCGAAATTCGGGTGATGGACAACGGCACGGGTATCTCGGACGAGGTCAGAGCCAAACTCTTCCAGCCCTTTTTCACGACCAAGCCCACGGGCGAGGGCACGGGCCTGGGCCTGAGCCTGAGCTACGACATCATCACCAAAGGCCATGCCGGCACGCTGCGTGTGGAAAGCCAGCCCGGCCAGGGCAGCACCTTTGCCATCGCTCTGCCCACCTCGCGCCCATGAAACACCTGCTCCTGTTGCTGCTCACGCTGCTCTGCGCGGTCCCGGCCCCGGCGCAAGGCCCTGATACCGCGGTGCTGCGCCTCAACCGCTTGCCCGCCGCGGGCCTGATGCTCAAAGATGGCTGGCACTACCACCCCGGCGACGACCCCACCTGGGCCCGCCCCGACTTCGACGACCGCGGCTGGGACACCCTCAACCCCTACCGGCCCCGGCGCGAGCTGCCCGCCCGCCTGCACACGGGCATTGGCTGGCTGCGGCTGCGCTTCCGGCTCGGCGACAGCCTAAGCCGGCGCGCCCTACTGCTACTGCCCAACGCCAACGGCGCCTGGGAGCTGTACCTCGATGGGCGGCTGGTGCGCCGCGATGGTATCATGCATCCCGACCTTACCCAGGTGCAGCCCAACCCCAACACGTCCGCGCCGCTGGACCTGCCCGGCCTGGGCCGCACGCCGCACGTACTGGCCGTGCGCTTTGCCCCCTATCAGTATCCCCCGTGGCTGCTGGGTGCAGATGCTTACCCGCCGCTCTTCTTCCAGCTATTCACGGAGCCGCAGTTTCGGCGGCAGACCGCCGACCACGCGCAGCTAGGCACCCGGCTTATGGTGCTGGCTGGCATCTTTGGGCTGCTCACCCTGTTGCACCTGGTTTTCTTTCGCTACAACCCCGCCCGACGCGCCAACCTCTATTTTGCCCTTTACGCCGGGTCGCTGGCTCTGTGCTGCTGGCTGCGCAGCTACCTGATGGGTGACACCAACTTTTCGTCAATGGCGCAGTCCCTTGCGTCGCAGCCGGTTTGGGTCGGGTTGCAGCTGCTGAGCTACCTCTGGGTGGTGCGGGCGCTGTACGCGCTGTTTGGCTACCGTCCCGGCCGCCTCTACTACGGGCTGTGGGGTGCCGCTGGCCTGACCCTGGCCTGGGGTGGCCTGTATCTTTTTAACAATGCTGCCTCCAATATCGCGGTAGCCGTATTTATTGGGCTGGCCATCGTTGAACTGCTGCGCCTCACGGTCAAAGCGTGGCGGGAGCGCCAGCGCGGCGTCGGGATTATCGGCACCGGCTTCGCCGTCGGGTTGCTTAGTCTTGTGGCAGGATTCGCGCTGGTAGTGGCCGGAGTCTACTACCCTGTCTTCGCTTCAGTCATGCTAACCTACCTGGCGCCGGCGCTGGGCATCTCCTTGTTTCTGGCCCGCGAGTTCGCCCTCGATGCGCAGCTGCTGCTGCTGAAGCTAACGGAGGTGCAGCAGCTTTCGGCTCAGACCATCGCGCAGGAGCAGGACAAGCAGGCCCTGCTGGCCGCCCAGAACGAAACCCTCGAAACCCAGGTGGCCGAGCGCACCGGCGAGCTGCAACGCTCCCTCACGGACTTGCGGGCCACGCAGGCGCAGCTCATTCAGAAAGAGAAGATGGCCAGCCTGGGCGAACTCACGGCCGGCATCGCCCACGAGATTCAGAACCCGCTCAACTTTGTGAACAACTTCGCCGAGGTCAGCACCGAATTGGTGGAGGAGCTAGCAGAAGAACAGGCGCGCCCGACCCGCGACCCGGCCCTGGAAACCGAGCTGCTGGGCGACCTCAAACAAAACCTGGTGAAAATTACCGAGCACGGGCGGCGAGCGGCGGGCATCGTGCGCGGCATGCTCGAGCACTCGCGCACGAGCACCGGCGAGCGGGCCCCAACTGACCTCAACCAACTAGCTGACGAGTACCTGCGCCTGGCCTACCAGGGCCTGCGCGCCAAGGACAAAACCTTCAACGCCACGCTGGACACGGATTTTGCGCCGGGCCTGCCCTTGGTGGAAGCCGCCGGAGCCGACCTGGGCCGGGTGCTGCTCAACCTGTTTGGCAACGCTTTTTACGCCGTACAAAAGCGCCAGCAAACGGGCGAGGCCGGCTACCAGCCCATGGTCAGCGTGTGCACGAAACGGGTTGCGAACCAAGTGGAAATTCGGGTTAAAGACAACGGCACGGGCATGTCGGCCGAGGTGCAGTCGAAAATCTTCCAGCCTTTTTTCACCACCAAGCCTACCGGCGAGGGTACGGGCCTGGGCCTCTCACTCTCGCACGACATCATCACGCAGGGCCACGGCGGCACGCTGGCTGTCGAAAGCCAGCCCGGCCAGGGCACCACGTTCACCATTTCCATACCCGCTTAACGCTCATGCTGCTTTCCTTCCTGCGGGGCCTCCCGCGCCTGTTGTTGCTGACGGGGCTGCTGGGCAGCGGCGCGGCCCGCGCCCAATCCGCCGCCCGCTACCGCTACTGGGAAGCCTACCCCGATTCGCTGCGGCGGGTATTGGCCGGGCAGCGGGCCGATTCGGCCCGCCTGCGGACGCTCATGCACCTGGCCGATGTAGCTCCCCTGGTGGGACGGGATGCGGACCCCACGGCGGAGGAAACCGCGGAAGCGGCGGCGCTCAGCGTCCGGAGCAACGCGCCTACCGCTTGCTGGCGAGCGGAAACCGGCTGC
The DNA here is from genome assembly GCF_039539585.1 of Hymenobacter glaciei. NCBI lineage: Bacteria > Pseudomonadati > Bacteroidota > Cytophagia > Cytophagales > Hymenobacteraceae > Hymenobacter > Hymenobacter glaciei. Next base: position 76,150 of record NZ_BAABDK010000021.1, read on the forward strand.
TCAAAGCCAAAGACCCAGCTGCCGCGCTCGATACACTGGAGGCCGCCGTGGGCGCTTTCGACCGGCTGGGCCGGCCCGTTCCCTTGCTGCTCTCGGCCATGCGCGTGCTCTTCAACGAGTTGAACCGGCCCGAGGCCCGCGGCCGCTACTACCGGGCCAAGCTGGCGTACTACGAGCCGCGCGGGGCCACCGAAAACCTGGCTCCCTGCCACCAGGGCTTGGGCGGCTACTACATGTACCGGGGCGACTACAACCAAGCCCTGAGCCACTACTTGCAGGACGCGGTGCTCTATCGCGCCTTTTATCGCCCTTATTTCTACCGGCAGCTGATTCCGGTCGGCAGCCTCTACGCCGAGTGGGGCAACACGGCCAAGGCCCTGCACTACCTCCAGCAGGCGGTGGCCGGGCTGCGCCGCCAACGCGGCGACAGTTACTATGCCTACAAAACCATGGCCGAAGTGTACTTGCAGCGGCGCGACTACCCGGCGGCGTTGCGCGCGCTCGACAGTGCCCTTGTGCTCCCCATACGCGAAAGCTACCCCCTGGCTACCAAGCAAGCCCACGTCGCTACGCTGCGTAGTGCGGTGCTGCTGGCGCAGGGCCACCCAGAAATGGCCCGACCGTTCCTGCAGACAGCTCAGCACCTTGTCGATTCCCTTCGCCTCCCGCTGGTATCAGCGAGCGGCAACCTGGAATTGGATGCGACCTGGGCGCGGTATTACGGGGCCCAGGGCAACGCGGGCCGGGCCGAGACCCAGTGGCTTTCGGCCTACCGCCAAGCCCGGCAACTCCACAGCACCCCGCTGCGGTTGAGCTACCTGCGCGCGCTCACCCGGTTCTACCAGCAGCACGGCCAGCCCGCCCCGGCTGCTCGCTACGCAGTCGCCGCCCTGGCCCTGGCCGATTCGCTGGACACGAACGAGGGGGCCTTGCATGTGGCCCGTTACGAAATCGAGCAAGCCGAGCGCGCCCAGAGCGCACGCATCGCTGGCCTGCGGCAAGCCCAATTGCTCGATGCGGCCCGCGCCCGGCGCCAGCGCCTGCTGCTCGGGGCCACGCTGGCCGTGCTGGCCTTGCTGGCGGGTCTGGGCTTCGTGCTCTGGCGCGGCAACCGCCGCCAGCAGCGGGCCAACGCCCTGCTCCACCAGCAGAAAGCCGAAATTCAGGCCCAGCGCGACCAAACCAACCAGGCCCTGACCGACCTGCACGCCACGCAGGCCCAGCTTATCCAAAAGGAGAAAATGGCCAGCTTGGGCGAGCTCACGGCCGGCATCGCCCACGAGATTCAGAATCCGCTCAACTTCGTGAATAACTTCTCGGAAGTGAGCACCGAGCTGATGGACGAGTTGCGGGAAGCGCAGGCCGCCGGCGACGCGGCCGAAGTGGCCGCCCTGGCCGAGGATGTAACGCAGAACCTGGTGAAAATCACGGAGCACGGCAAGCGGGCGGCGGCCATCGTGAAGGGGATGCTGGAGCACAGCCGCACGAGCACCGGCGAGCGCGCCCCGACGGACCTGAACCAGCTGGCCGACGAGTACCTGCGCCTAGCCTACCAAGGTCTGCGGGCCAAGGACAAAACCTTCAACGCCACTCTGGAAACCGGCTTTGCGCCGAGCCTGCCGCTGGTCGAAGCCGCCGGGACCGACCTGGGCCGGGTGCTGCTGAATTTGTTAGGCAATGCCTTCTATGCCGTGCAAAAGCGCCAGCAAAGGGGCGAAGCCGGCTATAAACCCACCGTCAGTGTCAGCACCAAATACCTCGGTAACCAAGTCGAAATCCGTGTGGCGGATAACGGCACGGGCATTCCCGACGACATCAGAGCCAAAATATTCCAGCCTTTCTTCACCACCAAACCCACGGGCGAAGGCACGGGGCTGGGCTTGTCGCTGAGCTACGACATCATCACCAAAGCCCACGGCGGAACGCTCAGCGTGGAGAGCCAGCCGGGGCGAGGCACCGAATTCCTCGTCTGCCTACCGGCTTAAGCCGCGGCGGGGCTACCTTTGAAACTCCCTCATCATTCTGCAAATTCACCCCATGCAAATTCTGGTTGTTGACGATGAAACCGATGTGCGCGACCTGTTCCAGCAGCGTTTCCGCCGCGAAATCCGCAGCGGCGAGCTGAGCTTCAACTTCGCCTTTTCGGGCGAGGAAGCCCTGGCATTTCTGCGCGCCCGGCCTTCCGAAGTGCTGCTCATTCTCTCCGACATCAACATGCCCGGCATGAGCGGCCTCGAGTTGCTGGGCTACGTGAAGCAGGAAGGCCACATGCCGCCCACTACCATGATGATGATTACGGCTTACGGCGACGACAATAGCCGGCAGCAAGCACTGAGCCTAGGCGCCACCGACTTTCTCACCAAGCCCCTCGATTTTGCCGTGTTACGGCAAAAGCTGCAGGAGCTGCCCACAGTGTAGGCCAGGCCAGTCAGGAACCGGAGCTTCGCTTCATCCTTTTCAAACGTATTTTCGTGCTGTTATTCCGATTGCCGCTCCCCCTATGAAAACCAAAATCCTGGTTGTCGACGACGAAGCCGACCTTGAGCTGCTGATTAAGCAGAAGTTTCGGCGCAAAATCCGGGAGAGCGTGTACGAGTTCGTCTTTGCGAGTAATGGCCAGGAGGCCCTCACGCGCATCCTCGAACACCCCGATACCGACGTCATCCTCTCCGACATCAACATGCCGGTGATGGATGGCCTGACCCTGCTCACGCGCACCCACGCTGAGCACCCGGACATGAAAACCGTCATCGTATCGGCCTACGGCGACCTTGGCAACCTGCGCACCGCCATGAACCGCGGCGCGTTCGACTTCGTGGTGAAGCCCGTCGATTTCGCCGACTTGGAGCTCACCATCGAGAAAACCGCCGAGCAGGTGCGCCAGCTGCGCGACACCATTCGCGCCATTCAGGAAAACAACATCCTGAAGATGTACGTCGACGAAACCGTGCTCAACTTCATGACACGGCCCGACTTCGAAAACCGCCTGCTGGCTTCCGAAACCGTGGAGGCCACCGTCGTTTTCCTCGACATCTGCGGCTTTACTGCGCTGGCCGAAAAAATGCCGCCTACCGACGTGGTGGGCCTGCTCAATACCTATTTCGACCTGGTGGTGAAGGAGTTTATTGCCCAGGGCGGCCACGTCGATAAATTTATGGGTGATGCCGTGATGGCCGTTTTTCGCGGCGAGCACCACCTCGACCGCGCTATCGACGCAGCCTTATCGGCCCGTGCCGCCTTGCAGCAGAGCAGCACGCCCCTGCCCGCCGGCCTCGACTACCGCCCCGAGGTGAGCATTGGCGTGAACACCGGTGAAGTGGTGTCGGGCAACATCGGCTCGGCGTCCCTTAAGCGCTTGGATTACACTGTTATCGGCGACGTTGTAAACATGTCGCAACGCCTGCAGACGGCGGCCAAAGCCGGCCAGGTCATCATCAGCGAAGCCGTTTACTTAAAGGTAAAGGAGTCCTTTCAGTGCCAGTACGTGGATGAGGTGGTGCTCAAAAACAAGGCCCAGCCGGTGAAGATTTACGAGGTGGTAGAGTAGTATAGAGAGCCGTACGCGTCGTAAGCACCACGCCACGTCGTGGCACGCAGCCTTTGCTGCGTACACGAGCGCAGCGAGTATCAGCAGTAGGCCCGTCATACTCGCTGCGCTCGTGTACGCAGCAAAGGCTGCGTGCTACTTACCCTGCCAACTCGCGCATCTTCTCGTTTTGGGTGCGAATGCGCTGGCACAGCATGCGCAGAATGTTGCGCAGCACCTCGCCGCGCTCCTCCATCACATCGTAGAAGTCTTCCTGGTCGATGCGGAAAGCCAGCACCTCGCTCAGCGCGGCGGCCGTGGCCGAGCGGGGCTCCGCGTCGAGCAGCGCCAGCTCGCCGAAGAAGTCGCCCGGCCCAAACGTAGCCAGCTGCTGCGGCCCATTGAAAACGCCCACTTGCCCATCGTGCACGATGAAAAGCGAAGTGCCAATGTCACCCTTGGCAAAAATCTCCTCGCCCTCCCGGAACGTCACTTCCTTCATGATGGGCACAATGCTGCTGAGCACGTTTTCGGGCGTGGTGGCAAACAGGGCAGTGCTTTTTAGCACCACCACCCGCTCCAGGGCTGAAATTTGAGTGTCGGAAGTAGCGTGAGCGTGGCTCATTTCAAGAGGAAGATGAAGGGCGGAAAGAGAAAGGCCTTGCCGGGCCGCGAGGGCCTGCGCCGCCACGCTGGCACTCTCGCGCAACAGCAGGTAGGGCGAGGCACAATAGGGGCGCAGCAGCTCGAGGGCATTGGGTTCGGTGGGCTGCCAGTGGCGCAGCGCCTGGCTCAACGTCCAGGAAGTGAAGGCTCTGTGGCCGTGGCGCAGCAACAGCATCGGCAGCGACTCAGCGCTCGGCTGGGGCGCGTAGTGGTGCACGTGGGGCGGCGGGGCGATGGCACTACCGGCAGCGGCCGCCGCGCTCATGGGCACGAGGCTGTGGTGATGCGCCGGAGCCGCCGTAAGGCTGGCGAACAGCCGGGCCTTGTCGGCCACCGGCGAGTCGTCGAGCAGCGCTTGCAGCCCCTGATAAATGGGCCGGGGAATGAGGTTGTCGAGAATTTCGAGGGCATTGGCCTGGCGCTCGCGGGCGGCGTGAGCCACGTTGCGCTGGGCGGTGGCCACCAGCTCGGCATCGTAGAGTTGGGTTAGCAAGCCAAATACACGCTGGTGTAGCAGCGTCAATTCGTAGTCAACGGCAACGGCCAGTGCGGGGCGGCCATCGGCTACCACACCTTGCAGTAACTGCGCAGCTAAGCTGAATTCATCGCGGAGCAGGTGCTCAAATGTGGGGCGGTCGGCTGCCAGGGCCGGAAAGCGGCGTAGCGCCCGCAGCGCCACCCCACGCGAAAACAGGTGTGGATGTTGGGCCAGCTCCACCAGCACAGCACGGCTGGCGGTGGTATCCAAGCGTTCGAGCACCGTGGACAGGCGATGCGGGTGGGCCGGCTCGGCCTCGCGCAATAAGGCTTCGCGCACCAGCGGCACCACGGCCGGGCCCAGGGCCACGAGGCTGTCGGCCGCTGTTTGCCAGCGCTGCTTGTCGTTGATGGCAGTTAGCAGGTGAGGGGCCAAGTCCAGGTGTCCGACGGTGCCAATGGCTCGCAGCGCAGCTTGCGCAACTTCGGGCTCGGCACTGGCCAGTTGGCGCTCAATCAACTGCTGCTGCACATCTAGTGGATAGAAACTTAATAATGCTATTGTCGCTTGGTGTGCAGCGGGACGATTGTCGGTAAGTAGCGCCCGTAAACTTTTGCGGGCAGCTACATTGCCCTTTTCGAGTGCCAGGCATCCCCGGATAGCACCTTGGCGAGCAGCCCAATCAATTCCGGTCAAAAGCATATCCTGAACAGCTCGGACTGATTCGATAGGAGAAGCAGTAGCTAGCTCACGTGCAGCAACTTCGCGTACTGCCGGAACAGGGTCGTGTTGGGCCAACCCTACCAAAGTATTAAGTGGCAACGGGCGGGCTTCGGGCGCAGCCAGCAAGGCCAGGCGAATGCGCTCGTCGGGGTGTTCGAGCAGGCGTGGGGCGTGCTCGGGAAGCGAATTGGGCTCGTGCTTGCGCAGCCAGGCCACGGCGTTCAGTACCTCAATGGGGTGGGGGCTGAGCAGGTGGGCCAGCACGACGTGGCGGGCGGCATCGGGCAAGGCCAGCTCGGCGGTTTCGGCGAAGCGGCGGCCCAGGCCCTCTTTCAATTCGGCCAGGTAATTCAGATACGTGCGTCGCAAAAACAGCAGTGCCAGCACGAGCAGCGCGCCCATCCAGAAGAAGGGCAGGCCGCCATCGAGCAGGCCCGACGAACGCAATGCGAAGAACAACAGGCCCGTGAGAGCCATGCCCACGGGTTCATAAAAACCCTTGGCCAGGGTGTGAGCCGCCAGCCGTTGCGGTGGCGCCAGCGGCTGAAACAGCACCAGAAACACCGGGTCGAACACGGTGCGGCGCAGCACTTCGAGCAGCAGGTACAGCCCGCAGTAGAAGGCCAGCTGCCCGGTTTGCGAGTAGCCGCTGGCCACTTTGTAGCCGCCAAACACCGCCAGTGCCACCAGTGCCACCACCGGCAGCAGCCGCAGCGACCACTGCACGCCGTAGCGCTCCAGCGCCTGCCGGCTCACCAGCAGCTTAAAGAACGTGGCCGCTAAGTAGGTGGCCGCCAGCAGCCAGCCCACCGACTGCATCACGTCATCGGCATCGTGAAACTTGTGCTTCACGTTCAGGAAGAACATGTACTCGACCGCCGTGATAACTGCTGCGATGGTCACCAGGCTCAGGCACATGGCCAGCACCAGCTGGCTGCCGCCGAACAGCTGCTGCACCAGTTTCTTCGGCGGCTGCGCCACGGCCCGTACCGGCCGCGCCGTAGCTTCCACCACGTGCGAGCTGAGGGTGGCGCGTAGCGTAAAAAGGGCCCCCAGATATGCCACAAACGACACGCCCAGCAGCACCGGCAGCTGCCCGTCGCCGTGGATAAGGGCCGCCAGCACCGCGCCCAGGGCTTTGGCCGGCATGTCGCCCGAGCTGATGATGCTGAACAAGCGCTTGCTCTGCCGCACATCGAACACCACCGCCGAAATCCCCCAGAATTCAAGATTAGTCAGCAGGTAAATGACGCGGTAGCCGGCCATGATGGCGACGGCCGCTGCCACCGAATGGCCCACCACCACCAGCACGCCCAGCACGCCCACCAGCGCCACCACGGCCAGCAGCACGCGCACGGCTAGTTTTTTCAGCAGGTAATGATGCTCGAAATGCGTGTAGACCTTGCCCACGGCCATCATGGCCAGCGCGCCCACGACGTAGCCGAGCGGCAGGCTCTGCTCGGGGTTGTGCTCGAGCAGCAGCACGTTGGCCGCCACGTACACCAGCACCGAGCCGATGCCGAGCAAAAAATTGTGCAGCAAAAACAGCCCCACGGTGCGGGTTTCGCTGGCTTTGATGCCGAAGAGGCGTTGCAGAGAGGTGGCCGAAAGCATGCAGGAAATAGCGCCGGCACCACCGGGCGCGGCTTCGCCCAAAGATACACGCGCCCTGCTTTGGGCCGCCGTCCCTGCTCCTGCGGCCTATTGCGCCAGCGCCTGCCGGGCCCGGTCCACGTCGGGGCTGCGGTAGAGGTGCTCGGCAATGCCGGCCAGGGCCGAGTCGTGCACCCGCGCCCCGAGGCCATAAAAATGCTGAAAACTCATGATGAGCGGCCGCCACTTATCGGGGTCTACGCGGTTGGGGTGCCCGGCCAGCAAAATCGACTCTTCGAGGTGCACGCGCTGAACCCGCACTTCGATGCTGACCAGCCGGCCGCGAATGGCCGCGTCGTTGTCGGCTAGGCCATGCACGGCTTCCACTACGGCTTCGAGCTGCACGGGGCACTCCCGCACCCGTGGGGGCGCCACGGTATCGGCGGCCACCGGCGTCAGGCCCGCCGTGCCGAACTTGTCGCGCTCGGTGCGGTAGCCTTTCTGCTGCTTGCCAGCGGGTACCGGGTCCGAGCCGGTGGTGAGGGCCAGGCGGTTCACGGCTCCTACCAAATCAACCGACGGCAGGTTGAGTACGCACTCGCCAGTGCGCAGCAGGTTTTGGGTGGTTTGCGACGGAGCAGCCAGCCCCAGCACGGCCCGCCACCCCAGCCAGAACACCGACGACATGGGGGCCAGGTTCACGGAGCCGTCGGCGTTGACGGTGCTGATGAGCACGACCGGCGTGCCGAAATACAGAATGGCGGGTTCGCTAGCAATGTGCATGGAGTTTCAATCGAAGGTGAATTATGCTGCAAAGCTCCCGCCGCGCCGCCCGGCCGAAAACCCGATTCTTGCGGCATTCTCGACTACTTGCCTACTTCCCTCAAAATACCCAGCCAATACGGTCCCACGCGAACTCGCAGCGTTCGCGCTACTTACTTTAGGGATGTTGTGCACGACTTTGTTTGAGAAGCCCGCCAGGCAGTAGCGCCAACTTTCAGTTCGTATCTCCACGCCGTTGGAATAGTTTAAGCGGCGCGGGGTGCCTGGCGGTGTAACGTCAGTTACTTCATCCCCCGAAACTTCCGCTGCATTACCTCTTGCACCGACACGTTCGAAATTTTGCTTTCCAGCCACGAAACGATGTCGAGGTACAGGAACGGCCGGCTCTCGTAGGGCGTGGCGGCGATGACGATGAGCTTGTCGCGGAGCCGGACAAAGGCATCCCGCACCTCGTGCGGCGCGATGTTGCCCACGTTGCGCAGAAACCGGAAAATCTCGACCTGCATGGGCTGCTGGTCGTCCATCTTACCCAGGAAGTGGTACACCGAGCGAATCTGATAATCGAGGCTCGCGTCGTCGCCGGCCTCGTAGTGCGCAATTAGGTTCAGGATGCGGGCGAAGCATTGCAGGTCCTCGCGCAAACTCAATTCCTTGTGCTGGATAATCAGGTTCAGGTATTCGATGGCCTTCGCAAACTCGCCGCTGCCGAAGTACAGGCTGGCAATTTTGTAGTACAGCACCAGCGTGCGGTGCAGGTCGAGCTGCGGCTTGTAGCGCTCCAATTGCTCCAGCAGGTCTGGGATGATGGTCAGGCCCTCGGTGAAGCGGCCTTCCAGAAAGTAAGCGTTGATGCGGTTGGTGAAGAGGTACTGAAACAGCAGGATTTCGGTGTTAGGGCTGCTGCGCCGCGTCTGGTTGGCGGCAAATTCCTCCAGCGTTACCAGCACCTGTTTGAATTTACTGTAGTACAGCAGGTTGTAAAGCGAAGCCAGCAGGTTGTGCAGCCCTTTGATGTAGAGCATGGTTTGCAGCTCCTTCATGGCCGGCGCGGCTTCAAACAAGTCGACCCACTTCTGGGCATAGCGGTAGCCCGCCCGGAAATCCTGGTTGAGCGTGTGGTACCACACGTGGGCCTGGTAGAAATAGAGCTTCTCGAAAAAGCCACCTCCGCTAGGCATTTGCGGCGGCAATTGCTCCCGGAAAAACGCCGTTACCCGCTCGTGGTCGGCGCGGTTGCGGGCGTGCCCGGCCTTCAAGTACAGCCCATAAAGGCGCAGCGAGGCATTGCTGAGCGCGTGCTGGTTGGCCAGGTGCGCCACGGTATCGGTGGCCTCGGCGGTGAGGGTATCGGCGCGGTCCTTCAGGCTGCGGGTGATGTACTGGCTTTCGATAATCTTCTCGAAGTCGAGGGCCAGTAGCACGATGTGCGGCATTTCGGCCTGGCGCGCGCCCTGTTTCACCTTTTCCAGCATGCGCAGCGCCTGTTGGTAGAAGCCCTTGTTGTAGAGCACCCGGGCGTAGTCGAGCTGCTCGTGGAGCTGAATGTCGGGGTTCTGGCTGGCGTGGTACACGCGCAGGCTGGCCAGCAACTGCCGGTAGAGGCTGGCCTTGAGGTTGGCCAATTGGGCGCGCTTCAAGCTGGGCACCTGGGCGAGCACGGCCGCGTCATCGGCGGTATCCAGCGCGTCCAGCGCATCGAAAAGCAGCAAGAATTTGAGGTCCTCGCTTGGGCCCGGCCGGTTGGTGAACAGCCGGAAATGGCGCTTTTCGGTCCGCGTCAGGGACTTTATTAACTGAAAAACAGGCTCCTGGCTTTTGGTAGGCATTGTATAAGGTGCTAATGCAAGTGTGTGAAAGGCAGCCGTTTATTAGATAAAAACCGGGGTTTGGAAATAGTAAGATTTCCAAAAATGTGGTTTTGCGGCGCAGGCGTGGGGTAGTTCTTGCCGACCTATTCACACGCTCAGCCCAATGCTTCCGGGCAATTATCGCATGGCTACCCAGCAAATCCATATCTTCGATACCACGCTCCGCGACGGCGAACAGGTGCCGGGCTGCAAGCTAAACCGCGACGAGAAGCTTCTCATTGCCCGCCAGCTCGAAGAGCTCGGCGTCGACGTCATCGAAGCCGGCTTCCCGGTGTCGAGCCCCGGCGATTTTGCCGCCGTGCAGGCCATTGCTGCCCAAACCCGCGAAGCCACCGTATGCGGCCTCTCGCGGGCCGTCGAAAACGACATTCGCGTGGCTGCCGAGGCCCTGCGGCCCGCTCGCTACCCGCGCATTCACACCGGCATCGGCACGTCCGATATTCACATTCAGCACAAGCTCTGCACCACGCGGGAGGACGTGCTGGCCCGCGCCATCGCCGCCGTGAAGCTCGCCAAAAGCTTTGTGGAAGACGTGGAGTTTTATGCCGAAGACGCCGGCCGCACCGACAACGAATTCTTGGCCCGCGTTTGCGAGGCGGCTATTAAAGCCGGCGCCACCGTCCTCAACATCCCCGACACCACCGGCTACTGCCTGCCCCAGGAATACGGCGCCAAAATTAAGTTTCTGCACGAAAACGTGCGCGGCATCCACACCGTGCGGCTGTCCACGCATTGCCACAACGACCTTGGCCTGGCTACCGCCAACTCCATCGCCGGCGTGATGAACGGCGCCCGCCAGATTGAATGCACGATAAATGGCGTGGGCGAGCGCGCCGGCAACACGGCTCTGGAAGAAGTGGTGATGATTCTGCGCCAGCACCCCTACCTCAACCTGCACACCAACATCAACACCCGCCTGCTGTCCGAAACCTCGGCCCTGGTGTCGCACCTGATGACCATGCCCGTGCAGCCCAACAAGGCCATTGTGGGCGCCAACGCCTTCTCGCACTCCAGCGGCATCCACCAGGATGGCATCATCAAGCACCGCGAAACCTACGAAATTATCGACCCCAAAGAAGTGGGTGTGGCCGACTCGTCCATCGTGCTCACGGCCCGCTCCGGCCGCGCCGCCCTGGCCTACCGCCTCCAGAAGCTGGGCTACGATTTCGAAAAGCCCGAGCTGAATAAGGCTTACGCCCGCTTCATGGAGCTGGCCGACCGCCAACGGGAAGTCGTGGACCAGGACTTGCACGAATTAGTTGAACAGGAAAAACTCATTACCGCTAACTGATATGAACACCTCCAACGACCATTATACCAGCCTCACGGCTGCTGCCAATAAGCACCAACCCGAAGAACCAGCGCCCCAGCGCTACGCCGACTGGATTAGCTACGCCGTGGCCGTGGTTCAGCAAGCCGCCCCCACCACTCCTGATTTCACCCAAACGGAAGCCTGAACGAGGTAGAGACGCGTATTCGCGTCTCGTCATTGAACGATAGATGCTCCTGGATTTCCATCCAAAACCACCATACGACGAGACGCAAATAGGCGTCTCTACCAAAAATGGCCAAGTCCTTATTCGATAAAATCTGGGAAGCGCACGTGGTTCAACCCGCGCCCGGCGGCCTGGATATCGTCTATATCGACCGGCACCTCATCCACGAGGTGACCAGCCCGCAGGCGTTCGATGAACTCGAAGCCCGCGACCTGCCGCTGTTTCGGCCCGCGCGCATCCTCGCCACGGCCGACCACAACGTGCCCACCCGCAACCAGCACCTGCCCATTGCCGACCCCCTGGGCCGCTCGCAGGTAGATAAGCTGACCGCTAACTGCGCCAAATATGGCGTGGAATTGTATGGCCTGGGCCACGCCCGCCAGGGCATCGTGCACGTTATTGGGCCGGAGCTGGGCCTCACGCTGCCCGGCACTACCATTGTGTGCGGCGACAGCCACACTTCCACGCACGGCGCGTTCGGCGCGGTGGCCTTCGGCATCGGCACCAGCCAGGTGGCGCAGGTAATGGCCACCCAGTGCCTGCTGCTCAGCCGTCCCCAGCGCATGCGCATTTCGGTAGAAGGCGAGTTGGGGCCCGGCGTCACGGCCAAGGACTTGATTCTCTACGTGATTGCGCAGCTCGGCACGGGTGGCGCTACCGGCTACTTCGTGGAATACGCCGGCAGCGCCGTGCGCGCCCTGAGCATGGAAGGCCGCATGACGGTGTGCAACATGAGTATTGAAATGGGTGCCCGTGGCGGCCTCATTGCCCCCGACGAAACGACTTTCGCCTACGTACAGGGACGGCCTTATGCGCCAAAAGAAGCCGCGTGGGAGCAGGCTGTGGCTTATTGGAAAACGCTGTATTCGGACGGAGACACAGTTTTTGAGGTTGAGCACCGCTTCGATGCGGCCGCCATCCCGCCGATGATAACCTACGGCACCAACCCCGGCATGGGCATCGCCCTGAACGGCCACATCCCCAGCGAAGTGCCGGCCAGCGAAGCCGAGAGCTTCGACAAGGCACTGCAGTACATGGGCTTCCAGCGAGGCGAGTCGCTGCTGGGCAAGGAAATTAACTACGTATTCATCGGCAGCTGCACCAACTCGCGCATCGAGGATTTGCGGGCGGTAGCGGCTTACGTGCGGGGCAAGCACAAGGCCGGCCACGTCGAGGCCATCATCGTGCCCGGCTCCAAGCAGGTAGAGCAGCAAGCCATTGCCGAGGGTCTGGACCGGATTCTGGCCGACGCCGGCTTTGAACTGCGCGAACCGGGCTGCAGCGCCTGCCTGGCCATGAACGAGGACAAAATCCCCGCCGGGGCCTACTGTGTGGCTACCTCGAACCGCAACTTCGAGGGAAGGCAGGGGCCAGGGTCGCGCACGTTACTGGCGAGTCCGCTGGTGGCGGCGATTACGGCCGTACAGGGGCGCATTGTAGACATCACGCAGTATTTGAACTGAGTTTTTTTCTCTGTCATCCTGAGCTTGCGAAGGACCTTATCACGCCCGCACCAATTGAATTACTGCCCATCGTTCTGACCTGATAAGGTCCTTCGCAAGCTCAGGATGACAGCCGATTTTGTCACTACTCCAATGGAAAAATTCCAAACCCTATACTCCGCCGCCGTGCCGCTGCCGCTCGAAAACATCGACACGGACCAGATTATTCCGGCCCGCTTCCTGAAGGCGACGACCAGGGAAGGCTTCGGCGAAAACCTGTTCCGCGACTGGCGCTACAACGCCGATGGAACGCCGAAGCCCGACTTTGTGCTCAACGATGCCTGCTATGCGGGCCAGATTTTGCTGGCGGGCAAGAACTTCGGCTGCGGCTCCAGCCGCGAGCACGCCGCCTGGGCGCTGTACGATGCCGGTTTTCGGGTGGTGATTTCGAGCTACTTCGCCGATATCTTCCGGGGCAATGCGCTGAACACCGGCTTGCTGCCCCTGCAAGTAACCGATGCCGGGCTGGCCCGCCTGTTCACCCTTGCGGAAAAGGATGGCGACACCCAATTCGTGGTGAACCTGCCCGAGCAGACGCTGCACGTACCCGCCACCGGCGAGAGCTTTCACTTCGACATCGACGCCTACAAAAAGGAATGCCTGATTAACGGCTACGACGACATCGACTACCTGGTGAGCCAGCAGCCCGCCATCGAGGCCTACGAACAAAACCGAAACTGGACCTGGGAAACAAAATGGTAAGCAAGAAAATAGCCGTACTGCCCGGCGATGGCATTGGGCCGGAAGTGTGCCGGCAGGCCGTAAAGGTGCTCGAAGCCGTGGCCGAGCGGTTCCACCACCACTTCGACCTGAGCTCGCACCCGGTGGGCGCCTGCGCCATCGACGCCACGGGCAACCCGCTGCCCGACGAAACTCTCGCCGCCTGCCGCAACGCCGATGCCGTGCTGCTCGGCGCCATCGGCGACCCGAAGTACGACCACAACCCCAGCGCCAAGGTGCGCCCCGAGCAAGGCCTGCTGCGCCTGCGCAAGGAGCTGGGCTTGTTCGCCAACATCCGCCCCGTGGTGGCCTACGATGTGCTGCTGGCCCATTCGCCCCTAAAACGGGAGCGCATCGAAGGCACCGACATGCTCATCTTCCGGGAGCTGACCGGCGGTATATACTTCGGCGAGAAGGGCCGCACCGCCGATGGTGAAGTGGCCTACGACCACTGCACCTACAGCCGTCCCGAAATTGCGCGCATCGCGCACCTGGCGTTTCAGGCCGCCGCCGGCCGCCGGCAACATCTTACGCTCGTGGACAAGGCCAACGTGCTGGAAACTTCCCGCCTCTGGCGCGAAGTGGTGCGCGAAATGGCAACCCAATACCCCGAGGTGACGGTGGACTACTTGTTCGTGGACAACGCCGCCATGCAGGTCATCCTCAACCCCACGCAGTTCGATGTGATTCTGACCGAGAACATGTTCGGCGACATCATCTCCGACGAGGCGTCGGTGATTGCCGGCTCGATGGGGCTGCTGCCCTCGGCCTCCATCGGCGCGCAAGTGGCGCTGTTCGAGCCCATCCACGGTTCCTACCCGCAGGCCAAGGGCAAGGGCATTGCCAACCCCATTGCCGCCATTCTCTCGGCTGCCATGCTGCTCGCGCACCTGGAACTACACGAAGAAGCGGCCCTCGTGCGCGAAGCTGTGGACGAAGCACTCAACAACGGCATTCTGACCCAGGAACTCAATCACTCCGCGCCTTACACCACCGAAGAAGTGGGCAACTACATTGCTTTCTGGGTTGCTGACTCGCGGGAGAAGCAGTGGAATAAGTACAACGTCGAAATCGGACTTAGCACGATTATCTGACCGCTTGAAGGATGGTATTAGAACGTCATGCCGAGCGCAGCTGAGGCATTTCGCGTGCCACCACTAACTCTTTTCAACGATTGGATTACTACCCCACGCGAGATGCCTCGGCTGCGCTCAGCATGACGTTTTAAATACCCATGAAAAAACGCTGTCTGTTCTTCTTTACTGTCATTACTCCTTGCCCGGCGGGCGTTTAGGAACAGCTTGATGCACCCTGCAAAAGCCTTTCTAAGCCCCGCGCTTAGAAAGGCTTTTTTTCGATACACCCTTCTCTCTTTCAAGTTTTAACGCACATGTATTTCAATTCCGATACCCTGGCTTTTGTGGATGGCGAGTTCGTGAAAGCCAATGAAGCCGTGGTGGGTGCCTACGCCCAGTCGCTGCACTACGGCTACGCGGTTTTCGAAGGCATTCGCGCCTACGCAACGCCCAGCGGCACGCAGATTTTTAAAGCGCAGGAGCATTACGAGCGGCTGCACTACTCCTGCCAGAGCATTGGCTTGCCTTTCCACTATTCAGTAGATGAGCTAACCGACATCACCTACCAGCTGCTCGAAAAGAACAACCTGGCCGATGCCTACATCCGGCCCCTGGTGTACGCCGGCGACCCCAACATGACCCTGAAGCACGCCAGCAGCAGCAACCTGCTCATTGCCGTGTGGGACTGGGGCAAGTACCTCGGCGACCAGAGCCTGCGCCTCACCATCTCGCCCTACCAGCGCCCCAACCCCAAGGCCGTGCCCATCGAAGCCAAAGTGTCGGGGCACTACGTCAACTCCATCATCGCCAGTTCCGAAGCCAAAGGCCGCGGCTACGATGAAGCCTTATTGCTGGACATGAACGGCTACGTAGCCGAAGGCCCCGGCGCCAATTTCTTCTTCGAGAAAGACGGCGAGCTGTTTACCGCCCCGCAGGGCAGCATTCTGCGCGGCATCACCCGCAACACCATCATCGATTTGGCCCGCGAAGCCGGCATCCGCGTGACGGAAAAGTTCTTCACGCCCGACGAGCTGCAGGGCGCTACTGGAGCCTTTTACACCGGCACTGCCGCCGAAGTTGTGGGCATTGCCGCCATCGACGAGCTGGAATTCAGCACGCCATTCTCCGAAACGTTGGGTGCCCAGCTGGCCGAGCGTTACCGGGCCTTAGTGACGGGCGCGCTGGTCGAGCAGAATGCCTGAACGATGTAAAAAGCCCGTCATGCAGAGCGTAGCGAAGCATCTCGCGTGCCACCACTAATTCTGACGACTGAATTACTACCACACGCGAGATGCTTCGCTACGCTCTGCATGACGTCCGAACAGCCCGATAATGAAAACCTGCTACCCCAACCACACCATGATTCTCAACAAATACAGCCGCATCTACACCCAGGACGACAGCTTGCCGGCCTCGCAGGCCATGCTCATCGGCTCGGGGTTGTCGGATGCGGACTTGCGCAAGCCATTTGTGGGCATCTGTTCCACGGGGTTTGAGGGCAACACCTGCAACATGCACCTCGACGCGCTGGCCGACGGCGTGAAACTGGGGGTGCAGGCGCAGGGACTGGTGGGGCTGCGCTTCAACACGATTGGGGTGAGCGACGGCATTACGAATGGCACGCCGGGCATGCGGTTTTCGCTGGTGTCGCGCGAGATTATTGCCGACTCGATTGAGGCCATGGCGGGCGCGCACAACTACGACGCCGTGGCCACCGTGGTGGGCTGCGACAAGAACATGCCCGGCGCGCTCATCGCCATGGCCCGCCTCAACCGGCCGAGCCTGATGGTGTACGGCGGCACTATTAAGGGCGGCAGTTTCAAGGGGCAGCAGCTCAACATCGTGTCGTGTTTTGAGGCTTATGGGAAGAAGCTGCAGGGCCAGATTTCGGACGAAGATTACCGCGGCATCATTCACAATGCCTGCCCGGGGCCGGGCGCTTGCGGTGGCATGTACACCGCCAACACCATGGCCGCCGCCATCGAGGCGCTGGGCATGAGCGTGCCGTTCTCATCGTCGCTGCCCGCCGTGAGCGTGGAGAAAAACCAGGAATGCCTCGACGCTGGGGCCTACCTGCGCCGGTTGCTGGAGCGCGACATCAAGCCCCGCGATATTCTGGTACGCGAAGCTTTCGAGAACGCGCTGGTGGTGGTAACGGTGCTGGGCGGTTCCACCAACGCCGTGCTGCACCTCATTGCCATTGCCCACGCGGCCGGTGTGCCGCTGAGCATGGAGGATTTCCAGGCCGTGAGCAACCGCGTGCCGGTGCTGGCCGACCTCAAGCCCAGCGGCAAGTACCTCATGGAAGACCTCTCGGCCCTGGGCGGCGTGCCCGCCGTGATGCGCACCCTGCTCGATGCCGGCCTGCTCCACGGCGACCTGCTGACGGTGACCGGAAAAACCCTGGCCGAAAACCTGGCCGACGTGCAGCCGCTGGGTGCCGAGCAGGATTTGTTACGGCCGTTTGACAACCCAATTAAGGCCGACGGCCACATCCAGATTCTGTATGGCAACCTCGCCCCGCGCGGTGCAGTGGCCAAAATCACGGGTAAGGAAGGGCTGCGATTTGAAGGGCCGGCCAACGTGTTCGACTCCGAAGAGGCGCTGAACGAAGGCATCACCCAAGGCAGCATCAAAGCCGGGCAGGTGGTGGTGATTCGCTACGTAGGGCCGAAGGGCGGGCCGGGCATGCCGGAAATGCTCAAGCCCACGTCTGCCATTATTGGGGCGGGGCTGGGCGATAAGGTGGCCCTGATTACGGACGGCCGCTTTTCGGGCGGCACCCACGGCTTCGTGGTCGGCCACGTCTGCCCCGAGGCCTACGACGGCGGGGCCATCGCGCTGGTCGAAAACGACGACTGGATAATCCTCGATGCGGCCGCTAATACCATTGATATCCAGATTGAGCCGGCTTTGCTGGAGCTGCGCCGCAGCCAGTGGCAGCGCCCGCGCCCCACCGTGCGCCAGGGCGTGCTGCTGAAATACATCCGCACCGTGAGCGACGCCAGCCACGGCTGCATCACCGATTTATTGGAAGAAAGTAGCGCGGAGCCTTTGCTCCGCGACACCATCACCCACTACTCGGCCTGACGCCAACCTCACCCCCTGGCCCAGCCGCGCCATAAAACCGAATTCAAGCTCAAATCCATGTTAACCACTGAGCCAACCATAGCCCTAGCCGAGCCGGAAACCACGGTTTTTGCTGCTCCATTAGCTGCAGAAGAAACCTTAGCCCCCACTGCTACCGGGGCCACGGCTGTGCTCGACATCCTACTGGCCGAGGGCGTAGACACCGTGTTCGGCTATCCCGGCGGAGCCATCATCCCCATCTACGACGCCCTCTACGACTACCACGACCGGCTGAACCACGTGCTGGTGCGCCACGAGCAGGGCGGCATCCACGCGGCGCAGGGTTATGCGCGGGCCTCGGGCCGGGTAGGGGTGGTGTTTGCCACCAGCGGGCCGGGCGCCACCAATCTGGTAACGGGCCTGGCCGATGCGCAGATTGACAGCACGCCGCTGGTGTGCATCACGGGGCAGGTATTTGCGCATTTGCTGGGCACCGATGCCTTCCAGGAAACCGACATCATCAACATCACCACGCCGGTTACGAAGTGGAATTACCAGGTGACCAAGGCCGAGGAAATCCCCGAAGCGCTGGCCAAGGCGTTCTACATCGCGCGCAGCGGCCGCCCCGGCCCGGTGCTCATCGACATCACCAAAAACGCCCAGCTCCAGCCGTTCCATTTTGCGCCCTACGTGCCGTGCACGCACATTCGTAGCTACCGGCCGGTGCCCATTGTGCGGCCCGAATACCTGCGTGAGGCGGCGGCGCTCATCAACCAGGCCGAGCGCCCGTTCGTGCTTTGGGGCCAGGGTGTGATTTTGGGAAAAGCCGAGCAGGAGTTCAAGGATTTCATCGAAAAAAGCGGCATCCCGGCCGCCTGGACCATCCTCGGCGCGGGTGCGCTGCCCACCGACCACCCGCTGAACGTGGGCATGTTGGGCATGCACGGCAACTACGGCCCCAACGTGCTCACCAACGAGTGCGACGTGCTCATTGCCATCGGCATGCGCTTCGACGACCGGGTAACGGGCCGCCTCGACAAGTACGCCCGGCAGGCTCAGGTTATTCACCTCGACATCGACCCTACCGAAATCGACAAAAACGTGGCCGCCACCGTGCCCGTGTGGGGCGACTGCAAAGAAACCCTGCCGCTGCTCACCGCCCTCATCGAGTCGAAAAGCCACCCCGAATGGCACCAGCGCTTTCAGGATTACATGGCTGAGGAAGTAGCCGCCGTGATAAAAGACGAGCTGTTCCCCACCGGCGAGGAGCTGACGATGGGCGAGGTGCTGCAACAGCTCAACGAGCTGACGCAGGGCGAGGCCATCATCGTGACCGACGTGGGCCAGCACCAGATGGTGGCCTGCCGCTACGCCCGCTTCAACCACACCCGCAGCAACATCACCAGCGGCGGGCTGGGCACGATGGGCTTCGCGCTGCCGGCCGCTATTGGGGCCAAATTCGGTGCGCCGCACCGGCCGGTAGTGGCCATCATCGGCGACGGCGGCGTGCAGATGACCATCCAGGAGCTGGGCACCATCATGCAAACCGGCGTCGAGGTGAAAATCATCATCCTCAACAACCGCTTCCTGGGCATGGTGCGGCAGTGGCAGGAGCTGTTCCATCAGCACCGCTACTCCTTCGTCGACATCGAAAGCCCCGATTACGTGGCCGTGGCCGCTGGCTACCGCATCGCCGGCCGCCGTGTGGAAGCTCGTGAGGCTTTGCAGCCCGCGTTGCGGCAGATGCTGGAGCAGCCCGGCTCCTTCCTGCTGGAAGTGCTGGTGGCCAAGGAAAACAACATCTTCCCGATGGTGCCGCAAGGCTGCAGCGTGGCGGAAATACGGCTGCGGTAGCACGGTGTAGCGACGCGACCCTTCGCGTCTCCCGCCAGAACGGCCCGCCAAAAACACTCTGCGCCGCGCAGTCATAACAACATCAGCACACGCCGAGACGCGATGGGTCGCGTCTCTACATCGCCCCGAAACCATGCTCCTCACCATCGACCGCCAGGAATACAACATCACGGCCTACACCGAAAACCAGGTGGGATTGCTCAACCGCATTGCCATCATTTTTTCGCGCCGCAAAATCAATATCGAGAGCTTGAACGTGTCGCCTTCCGAAATCGAAGGCATCCACCGCTTCAACATCGTCATCACCGAAACCGAAGAGGTAGTGAGCAAGCTGGCCCGCCAGATTGAGAAGCA
Source organism: Hymenobacter glaciei (assembly GCF_039539585.1). Taxonomy (NCBI): domain Bacteria; kingdom Pseudomonadati; phylum Bacteroidota; class Cytophagia; order Cytophagales; family Hymenobacteraceae; genus Hymenobacter; species Hymenobacter glaciei. Next base: position 95,858 of record NZ_BAABDK010000021.1, read on the forward strand.
GGTGGAGGTGCTGAAAGTATACTACAACACCAACGCCGACGTGATTTGGCAGGAAATGGCCCTCTACAAAGTGCCCACCGACGTGATAGCCGAGCGCGCCTCGGTGGAGCGCCTGCTGCGCGAAAACGGGGCCCGCGCCGTAGTCATTCGCAAGGATTATACGGTGTTTGAAACGACGGGCCACCGCGAGGAGACTGACGCGCTAATCAAGGTATTGCAGCCCTACGGCCTCATCGAATTCGTGCGCAGCGCCCGCATTGCCATCATCAAAGCCAGCGACGGTTTCAACCACAAGCTGCGCGAGTTCGAGCGCCGCGAGCCCGGCGAAGACGTGGCCGAAAACGAGTTTCTGAACAGCCGCGACGCGGTGTTTACGATGTAGCCGCCTCACCCCCAGCCCCTCTCCGGTGGAGAGGGGGGCACAGCGGTTCAACGACCATCAATTCTATTGAAACAAATAAAGCCTCTGTCGCTTGGCTCCCCCTCTCCGCCGGAGAGGGGGCCGGGAGGGTGAGGCGAACGCCAGAACATTCAATACTAAACCCTTCAAAACCCCAACCTCTATGGCACAAATCAACTTCGGCGGCGTTGACGAAACCGTCATCACCCGCGACGAATTCCCGCTTGAAAAGGCGCTGGAATACCTCCAGAACGACACCATTGCCGTCATCGGCTACGGCGTGCAGGGCCCGGGCCAGGCCCTGAACATGCGCGACAACGGCTTCAACGTCATCGTCGGCCAGCGCCAGGGCACGCCGTCGTGGGACCGGGCCATCCGCGACGGCTGGGTGGAGGGCGAGACGCTGTTTTCGCTGGAAGAAGCGGCCGAGCGCGGCACCATCATCTGCAACCTGCTGTCGGATGCGGGCCAGATTGCGCTGTGGCCCCTGCTCAAAAGCAAGCTTACGCCGGGCAAAACGCTGTATTTCTCGCACGGCTTCGGCATCACGTTCAACGACCAGACCAACATCATCCCGCCCGCCGATGTGGACGTGATTCTGGTGGCGCCCAAGGGCAGCGGCACCAGCCTGCGCCGCCTGTTTCTGGCCGGTGGTGGGCTGAACTCGTCGTTCGCCGTGTTTCAGGATGCTTCGGGCCAAGCCTGGGAAAAGGCCATTGCCATGGGCATCGGCGTGGGCTCGGGCTATTTGTTCGAAACCGACTTCAAGAAGGAAGTGTACTCCGACCTCACCGGCGAGCGCGGCGTGCTGATGGGCGCGTTGGCCGGCATCATCGAAGCCCAATACCAGGTGCTGCGCCAGCGGGGCCACTCGCCCTCCGAGGCCTTCAACGAAACCGTGGAAGAGCTCACCCAGAGCCTCGTGCCGCTGGTGGGCGAAAACGGCATGGACTGGATGTTTGCCAACTGCTCGGTAACCGCCCAGCGCGGGGCGCTGGACTGGAAGGGCCGCTTCCGCGAAGCCACCCTGCCCGTTCTCAATGAGCTGTACGACAGTGTGGCCAGCGGCGCAGAAGCGCGCCGCACCATCGAGCGCGGCACCACGCCCAACTACCGCCAGGAGTTGGAAGCCGAGTTGAAAGAAGTGCGCGAGTCGGAGCTGTGGGCCACCGGCGCGACCGTGCGCCAGCTGCGCTCCAAAGCCGTCGAGAGGGTGGAAGCCTAGACTTGAAACATATTCGGGAGCTGATTCTAAATAAGTTTCAGGCTTTGAAACATATTCGGGAAGAGTTTCAAAATATGTTCCAAGGGCTGAAACTTATTGCTTGTAAACCGAAGAATATGTTTCAGCCCTAGCCCTTTCCTTTTTTGGAAGGCAAGAATAGCCGGTGCCTTGGTACCAGGCCGCTTTTCACCTGTTAAGTAATCGAGCAGAAGTAATCAGGTCATCGTCCGGCCCGGTCCGACCGCCCTAGGCGGTCCGACCGGTTGTCGTCAGCGCAAAACCGGAGGTGCTTCAACCGGTCCGACCGCCTAGGGCGGTCGGACCGGGCCGATGCCGAATTACTTTTTCTCGACTACTTAAATGCAAGCATATGGACCAAATAGTGGCTCAGCCCGCCGTGCTGCTCAAAAACGTGGAGCGGGCGGCGCGCAACCTCAAGCATGTCATCTACAAAACGCCCTTGCTGCAAAACCACGGCCTCTCACGTCTCTACGAAGCCACGGTGCTGCTCAAGCGGGAGGACTTGCAGGTAGTGCGCTCCTACAAGATTCGCGGGGCCTACCACAAGATGAGCACGCTGCCGCCCATTGCCGGCGAGCGCGAAATTGTGTGTGCCAGCGCCGGCAACCATGCCCAAGGCGTGGCCTACGCCTGCCAGCTGCTGGGCCTGCGGGGCTACATCTTCATGCCCGCCCAAACGCCGGCCCAGAAGGTCGACAAGGTGCGCCTCTTTGGCAAAGAGTTCGTGGAAGTCATCCTCACCGGGGCCAGCTTCGACGACTCATTTCGCGAGGCCCGGGAATTCTGCGACGAGCGCGGCAGCACATTTATTCACCCCTTCGATGATTTAGCCATCGTGGAAGGGCAGGCCACCGTGGGGCTGGAGATTCTGAAAGCCGCTCCCGGGCCGATTGATTACTGCTTTATGCCCATTGGTGGGGGCGGGCTGGCGGCGGGCGTAGGCAGCGTGTTTCGGCTATTGAGCCCGGCCACCAAGCTCATTGGCGTGCAGCCGCTGGGCGCGCCTTCGATGCACGATGCCATCCAAAACCAGCAGCACGCGGCGCTGGCCAGCATCGACAGCTTCGTGGATGGCGCGGCGGTGAAGTGCCCGGGCCAACTCACCTACGAGCTGTGCCGTGAGCTGCTCGATGAAGTAGTGTTGGTGCCCGAAGGCCAGGTCTGCCTCGATTTGCTAAAGATGTACAACGAGGAAGGCATGGTGCTGGAACCTGCGGGCACGCTCACCATCTCGGCCCTGCACCAGCTGGCCGCCCGCATCCGGGGCAAAACCGTGGTGTGCGTGGTGAGCGGCTCCAACAACGACATCACCCGCATGGAGGACATCAAGGAGCGCGCCGCCAAGTACCAGGGCCTGAAGCACTACTTCATGGTGACTTTCAACCAGGCTCCCGGCGCTTTGCGTCGCTTCGTGAACCAGGTGCTAACCGAGGGCGACGACATCATCCACTTCCAGTACATCAAGAAAAACAACAAGGAAAAAGGCCCCGTTTTCGTCGGCATCGAAGTGAAGCAGCCGCACGACGTGGAAGCCATCAAAACCCGCATGGGGGAGGAGGGCTTCCGCTTCGAATACCTCAACGGCCAGCCCGATTTCCTGGCGCTGCTGGTGTAGCAGCTTGATTAAAGGAAGCCCGTCATGCCGAGCGCAGCCGAGGCATCTCGCGTGCCACCACTAATCAACATCGTTGAACAATTGAGTTACTGTTGCACGCGAGATGCCTCGGCTGCGCTCGGCATGACGTTCATTCTTGCGTTATAGATTCTACACCGTGTGCAGAATTACACAGAGCGAAACACTCGAAATAACCACCCACAGCAGCACGCCCAGCACATACGGCCGGGCGCCCACCGAGCGCACGATTTTGGCCGACAAGCCAGCACCAATAAAGAACAGGGTCAGCGTGAGGCCGATTTTGGCCAGGTTCACCAGCACCGGACCCAGCGGATGCAGGGCGGGCACGTAGGTGTTCAGCAGCATGGCCGCGATGAAACCGAAGATGAAATAGGGAATCGTGATTTTAACACCCTTTTGCTTGAAAAGCATGGCCGTGCCAATACTGACCGGGATAATCCAGAGGGCCCGGGCCAGCTTCACGGTGGTGGCTACCTGCAGCGCCTGGTCGCCGTAGACCTTGGCCGCCCCCACTACCGACGACGTGTCGTGAATGGCAATGGCGCACCACAGGCCAAACTGCTGCTGCGTCATGGCCAGGGCGTGGCCGATGGGCGGAAAGGCAAACAGCGCAATGGCATTAAGCACGAACACCGTGCCCAGCGCCACCGACATTTCTTCATCTTTGGCGTGCAGCACCGGCCCCACGGCCGCAATAGCGCTGCCCCCGCAAATAGCGGTGCCGCACGAAATAAGGTGCGTAACGTGGCGGCCCAGCCCCAGCCAGCGCCCCGCCAAGTAGCCCAGCACCAGCGTACCGAAAATGGAAGCCACCGTGAACAAAATGCCCTCACGGCCGGCCTGCACCGCCGCGTGGGCATTCATGCCGAAGCCCAGGCCCACCACCGAGTATTGCAGCAGCTTGGCCGTAGCGGCTTTGGTTTGGGAAAGGAAGGGGTTGCCCAACGTTTGGGCCAGTACCAGGCCCAGCGCCAGCGCCACCGGCGGCGAGGCCCAAGGCGTGAGGCAAAACACGAGCAGCAGCCCAAACACCACCTGCTGCCCCGTAACGGGGTAGCCCGCCACCAGATGCGGCGTATGGAAAGCGCGCCAGAAACCGGCCGCAGGTGCTGCCACTGGTTCGGTTGCCGCTGGGGTAATGTGGGTGGGTGGGGCTTGGGTGGGAGCAGGCATGGGAGCGCATGTAGTTGGGTCAAAATTACGTAGCTGCCCATGTTTTGGGTAATTGAAAAGTGTTATTCGGAATTACCTGAGATTATAATAGGCCTTTCCGCTGCGCCAGTACTACTGGTTGCTGGCGAGGCGGAATGACTTTGGGCCGCGCGCCTACCACAATCGATTACGGAAAGAAATACCAGGTTTTCCTTTCAGAAGCGGTTTTTTTGGCGGAACATTACTTTTTCATAGTCTGCCCGCTGCGTTCCTTCCGCTGGCAACTTACTGCACTCTCTTTTTCAACGCTGCTCAATGAACAAGCTCGCAACGATTGACTACATCGTTTTTTTCGTCTACTTCATCATCGTTGCCGGCTACGGCATCTGGATTTACCGCCGCAAAACCGGGCACGACGGCACCCTCGAAGGCGACTCGAAAGACTACTTTCTCGCTGAGGGCTCGCTTACCTGGTGGGCCATCGGCTCTTCGCTGATTGCCTCCAACATCTCGGCCGAACAATTTGTGGGCATGTCGGGCTCGGGCTTTAAAATGGGCCTGGCTATTGCCACCTACGAGTGGATGGCTGCCATCACGCTCATCGTGGTGGCCACGTTCTTCATTCCGGTGTACCTCAAGAACCGCATTTTCACGATGCCGCAGTTCCTGAGCCAGCGCTACAACGGCACCGTGGCCATGATTATGGCCCTGTTCTGGCTGGCGCTCTACATCGTCGTCAACCTGACCTCGATTCTCTACCTCGGTGCCATTGCCATCAGCAGCATCGCGGGCCTCAACCTCACCTTCTGCCTGTACATGCTGGCCGCGTTCGCCGTCCTCATCACCCTGGGCGGCATGAAGGTGATTGGCTTCACCGACGTGATTCAGGTGTTCTTCCTGATTCTGGGCGGCCTGGCTACCACCTACCTGGCCCTGAACCTGGTGGCCGAGCACAACGGCACCAGCGGCGTCATCAACGGTTTCAACCTGCTCACCTCGGAGGCCGGTGACCACTTCCACATGATTTTCAAGCGCGACAACCCAAATTACATCGACTTGCCGGGACTTACGGTGCTGCTCGGTGGCATGTGGATTGTGAACCTGAACTACTGGGGCTGCAACCAATACATTACCCAGCGCGCCCTGGGCGCCGACTTGCCCACGGCCCGCGCCGGTATCCTGTTCGCCGCCTTCCTGAAATTGCTGATGCCCGTGATTGTGGTGCTGCCCGGCATCGCGGCCTTCGTGCTCTATAAGCAGGATGTATTTGGCTCGGCCGAGTTTGGTGCCGGCGCCGATTTGAACCCCGACCGCGCCTATCCGGTGCTGCTCAACATCCTGCCCGTGGGCCTGAAGGGCTTGTCCTTCGCCGCCCTCACGGCCGCCGTGGTGGCCTCGCTGGCTGGCAAAGCCAACTCTATTGCCACCATCTTCACGCTCGACGTTTACAAGAAAGTCATCAACCCCGAAGCTTCGGAAAAGACGCTGGTAGCCACCGGCAAAATTGCCGTAGTCGTGGCCATGATTATGGGCGTGCTGATTGCACCGCACCTAGGCATCGACAAAAAAGGCGGGTTCCAGTACATTCAGGAGTACACGGGCTTCGTGTCGCCGGGCATTTTCGCCATGTTCATCCTGGGCTTCTTCTGGAAGCGCACCACCTCGACGGCGGCCCTGTTTGCTACCATTGGCGGCTTCCTGCTGTCGGTGCTGTTCAAGTTCTTGCCCAATTGGGCGGACCTGTCGGGCCTGGCGCCCTTTGGCTTCGCGGTGAAAAATGCCGAGGGTGTATATGAAATCCCCTTCCTCGACCGCATGGGCTTCGTGTTCATCATCTGCATCCTGGCCATGGTCGTTATCAGTATTTTCGAAACCAACCGTGGCGTAAAAACCAACGGCCTCGAAGTCGACCGCACCATGTTCCGTCCGCAGCCCAGCTTCCTGGCCGGCGTGGCGGTTATTCTGGTTATCATCACCACGCTCTACACCGTGTACTGGTAGGCAAACCTGCTGGGGTAATGTAGGTAGAGACGCAACATTTTGCGTCTCCTCGTTGAACGATTTGCTCGCGAGGAGACGCAAAATGTTGCGTCTCTACCCGTTTTATAGCTTTCAAACTTTATTTTGCTTCAAATGAAATTGTTACGCTACGGCCCCGCCGGCCACGAAAAACCGGGAGTCCTGCTCGATGGGAAACGGTACGATGTCGCTGCCTTCGGCGAAGACTACAACGAGCAGTTCTTCGCCACCAACGGTCCGGCGCGGCTGGCGGCCTTTGTGCAGGCGCAGGCCGGCGAGCTGCCGGTGCTGCCGGACGATGAGCGCCTCGGCCCGCCCGTGGCGCGCCCCTCGAAAATCGTGTGCGTGGGCCTGAACTACTCCGACCACGCCGATGAAATGGGCCTGGGCTACCCTGCCGAACCGGTGTTCTTCCTAAAAGCCACCAGTGCCCTGGCCGGGCCGAACGACGACATCATCATCCCGCGCGGCTCCGAGAAAACCGACTGGGAGGTGGAGCTGGCCGTGGTAATTGGGTGCCGCGCCTCCTACGTAACCGAAGCCGACGCGCTCGACTACGTAGCTGGCTACGTGCTGCACCACGACGTGTCGGAGCGGGCCTTCCAGCTGGAGCGCGGCGGCACCTGGGACAAAGGCAAGGGCTGCGATACCTTCGCGCCGCTGGGCCCTTGGCTCGTAACGCCCGATGAGATTGCCGACCCCGCCAACCTGCGCCTCTGGCTGACGGTGAACGGCCAACCCAAACAGGACAGCAACACCGCCAAACTCATTTTCGGGCTGCCCTTTCTGATTTCTTACGTCAGCCAGTTTATGACCCTGCTGCCTGGTGATGTGCTCTCGACCGGCACCCCGGCTGGCGTGGGCATAGGCCTGAAGCCCCCGCAATATCTGAACCCAGGCGACATAGTCGAGATGGGCATCGACGGCTTGGGCAGCGCCCGCCAGGTGCTGCGGGCTTATTCGCCTGCTTAATATCCATAGTACGCCCTTATGCACTGCACCGCGACCTGGCCGGAAGCTATCAGCACTGGAGCTGCCTGCCGGGCCGCCGGGGAGCAGGGTGCGGCCCAGAGCCTGGGCAGGAAAGGACAACTACTGCTGCTGTTAGCGAGCCTGCTGGTGCTGCCGCTGCTGCCGGTTGCGGGCCAAGCCCCTGCTGCTAAACCGGCGCGAGGAGCACGCCCGGCGCGGATGCCGAAAAAGGCCACTCTTGCGCCCATAGCTGCCGCCCCTGTGGTTACCTCTGGCCTGCCCCCAGTGTGGCAGCCCGACCTCGGCGATGGCACCTACCAGAACCCCGTGCTGAATGCCGACTACTCGGACCCCGACGTGGTGCGCGTGGGCAACGATTACTACCTTACGGCTTCCAGCTTCAGCAGCCTGCCGGGCCTGCCTATTCTGCATTCGAAAGACCTGGTGAACTGGGAGCTGCTGGGCAACGCCCTGCCCGAACTACCGGCCGCTTTCCGGCTGCCGCAGCCGGGCAACGGCGTATGGGCCCCGGCTCTGCGCTACCACAACCAGCAGTTTTACCTGTATTTCCCCGACCCGGATAGGGGCATCTACGTGACCCGCGCCCGCAACCCCGCCGGCCCCTGGGATAAGCCCACTCTCATCAAGGAAGCCAAAGGGTGGATTGACCCCTGCCCGCTGTGGGACGATGACGGCCGCGCCTACCTCGTGCACGCCTTTGCGGGCAGCCGCGCCGGCATCAAAAGCGTGCTGGCCGTGAGCCCGATGACGCCCGACGGCCTGCACCTGTTTGGCGATGATGCGCTCGTGTTCGACGGCCACGCCGAGCACCCCACCATCGAAGGCCCCAAGCTCTACAAGCGCCACGGCTATTACTACATTTTTGCCCCCGCCGGCGGGGTGCCCACCGGCTGGCAAACCGTCCTGCGGGCCAAAACCGTGTTTGGCCCCTACGAGGCGCGCATTGTGATGGACCAGGGCAAAACGGCCATCAATGGCCCGCACCAGGGCGCATGGGTTGATACGCCCGATGGGCAGGAGAACTGGTTTCTGCATTTCCAGGACCGGGGCCCCTACGGTCGGGTTGTGCACTTGCAGCCCATGGTGTGGCAAAACGACTGGCCCGTTATCGGCACCGACCCCGACGGCGACGGGCGCGGCCAGCCCGTGCTGCGCTACCGCAAGCCCCGTGTACCCGGGCCGCCCGTTGCCCTGGCGGCACCGCCGACTTCCGACGAGTTCGAGGGCGTCGCGCTGGGGCCGCAGTGGCAGTGGCCGGCCAACCCGCAGGCGGGCTGGGCCATGCCCAATGGCCCGCAAGGTTACCTGCGTCTTTATGCCCAAACCCTGCCGGCCGATTTCAAAAACTACGGCCTGGTACCCAGCCGCCTGCTGCAGAAATTGCCCGCCGAAACCTTCACTGCCACTGCGAAACTCACCTTCGTGCCCCGGGCCGAGGGCGAACAGGTGGGGCTGATAATGGACGGGCTCGATTATGCCTACTTGTCGGTGAGCAGCAACAAAGGCCGTTGGAGCTTCGCCCTGGCTACCTGCCGCAACACCGACCAGCTCACGCTCGAAACCAGCACCGTGCCCGTGCGCATCAGCGCGCCCGCTTCCGGCCTTGTTTACCTGCGGGTAGCAGTGCGCGCCGGGGCCCGCTGCCGCTTCAGCTACAGCCTCGACGGCGAAAACTTCGAGGAGATAGGGGAAGCGTTTTCGGCCCGTGAAGGCCGTTGGATTGGGGCTAAAATGGGCCTGTTCTGTAGCCGCGTGGGCCGTACCAACGACGCTGGCTACGCCGACGTGGACTGGTGGCACGTGACCCAGTTATTGGAGTAGAATTGGGTGTCATGCAGTGATTAAACGCAAGTGTGCGTCTTTATCCGGTAGCTCAATCCTCGGCCCGCAACTCCAGCAACTCGTTTTGCCACAGCAACTGTTCGGCTGTAATCGGATAGGGGCCACCGTGCCGGATGGTTTCGTGCACTGCTTCAAACAGCCCCAGGTAGTTGCCCGGCGCGGCAGCATCGGGCGCGGTGTGCAGCTGGCCTTCGGCCGAGGCCAATGTCAGCAGGCCTTCCTGGCCCGGTTGCTCGTGGCCATAGGCGGGCGCGGTGGGCGTAAGGCCGGCCAGGAGCTGGGTTTCCTGCGGGTCGGTGCGGCCTTTTTGGTAGCTGCCCTGGGTGCCGTGCAGCACGTACGCCGGGCCGGGCGCTGCTACCAACAGGCTGGAAGTCAGCCACACGTTCAGCCCCTGCGGGTACCGCAGGTGCAAACTGAAAAAGTCGTCGACCTGCGAGTTGGGGCGGTTGGTGCCTAGGGTCTTGCGCGCGCTGATGGGCTCTCCAAACAAGCTGATGGCCTGGTCGATGATATGCGGGCCTAAGTCGGCAAGCAAGCCGGCACCCGGGCCAGGCTCTTCCTTAAATTTCTTGGTGTTGAGCGCGGGCTTGTAGCGGTCGAACCGGAAGTGGGCTTCAAGCAACTGGCCCAACTGGCCGCTGGCGATGATGCGGCGCACGGCGCTGAAGTCGCTGTCCCAGCGCCGGTTTTGGTAGGCCAGCAGGTGGTGCCCCTGCTCCCGGGCCAGGGCCAGCAGCTCCTGCAGCTGCGCGACGGAAGTAGCTACCGGTTTTTCGAGCAGCACGTGCTTGCCCGCCCGCAACGCCTGGCTGGCCAGCTCGAAATGAGTGGCGCTGGGCGTGTTCACCACTACCAGCTCCACGGTGGTATCGGCCAGCAGCTCGGCCACGCTCCTAACGCTCCGAATGCCGGGATAATCGTGTTGCATGCGCGCTTCCGTGCGTTCCACTACAGCGTAGAGCTCGAAGCCCGGATGGGCCGCCAGAAAGGGGGCCTGAAAGAGTTTGCCCGACATGCCGTAGGCCAGCAGCGCGGTGCGAATGGGAGTAGCAGCCATGGAGGCAAGATAGGGTCGACAAGTGCCGCGCCCCCTTTGGGCTGATGAGGTGTGGACCTAGCAGCAGCCCCTAAAGTGGCACAATGCGGAGGTGAGTGAAAAGGATGGAAGCAGGAAAATTATTGACAATCAAAGGGTATTGAGCTCTCAGCCCACATAATGCGAAATTGATTTTTTGATTATGCCTAACTTGTACCGGGTTTATTTTCGGTAGGTTATGGGCACTATCCTCGGAGTTAAGCGTTTGGGAGGTAATACTCCCGGTCGTTGCGCTCACCGCCCCACCCGGACCTATTGCTGTGTATAGACAATTTATGAAGCAAATCGTAACGATAATATGTGTTTGCCTGGGCCTGCTGAGTAGCAGCGTGGAGGTTGCGCAGGCGCAAACCAAGCCCGCGCCGGCTACCCCAGCGGCGGCTTCTGCGACGCCGCGCTACCAGTCTGGCAAGCTCTCGACCGACCCCGCCCAATACATCGCCGACGTGCAATCGATGATGGCCAGCACCAACAATGCCGGCGCTCGCGTTATCGCGGCCCGCATGACGGAGCTATGGTCCTCGAACCGGCTGACGACCACGCAGCAGCGCAACATTGTGGCGCTCTCGCAAACCATGCTGGCCCAGCACTTCCGGGCCCGCCCGCACTTCGAAACGCTGTTCAATACCATCGTGGCCGGTGCCACCCTGGCGCACCTCAACGATGCGCAGATGGACCAGTTCCTCGAGGTGCTGACCCAGAGCCTCAACCACGAGGAGCCCATGGAAACCGACCGGTTTCTGACCAGCACCAACCGCTTTTTCCACGGCGGCTACCTCTACCGCACCGGCTACAACACCTTGCGCGCCGTGAACGGCACCATTTCGTTTGCCTACACGCCGCTGGCGGTGCCGCAGTCGAACCTGGAGTTTGGGGCCACCGCGCCCGCCCCCAAAGAGGAGCCGCTGCCCGCCGCCCCTAAGGCCGTGGCCAAAAAGCCCGTAGCAACGGCTAAGCCCGCGCCCAAAAAGAAAAAAGCCAGCAGCAGCGGCTGGGACACCGCCGATATGTGGTCGTCGCCTTCCAACGGCGGCTGGGGCGATGCCGACGATAGCTGGGGGGGGGGCAAGAAAAAGCCCGCGCCCGCCAAAAAGCCCGTGGCCAAAGCCGGCGCCAAGCCGGCTGCTGCGACGCCCGCTGCCCCGGTTGCTAAATCGTCGGATTTCGACCAGCCGGCGGCTTTCACGCCCTCGGCGATGCCTTACGATGAGTACACCCCACCGCCCGTGCGCGGGCCGGTGCTGAAAGTAGAAAACGCCGACATGTTTATGGCGACCGGGGGCGACTCGGTCTTCATCAAGAAAGTGAGCGGCACGGCAGTGTTCAACACCCACCGGTTTGTGGCCTCGAGCGGGCAGTTCGTGTGGTCCATCCGCACCAATCTGGTCACGGCTGACCTGGGGCCGTTCGACTTCGACATGACCAAGCCCGAGTTCACGGCCCAGCCCGTGACGGTGACGTACCCGTACTTGCTGGAAGCACCCGTAAAGGGCGCCCTCAGCTACAAGAGCGTGCGCCGCAAGCCCGGGCAGGTCGACACCGGCTACCCGCGCTTCATTTCGCTCACCAACGATGCCCGGATTAAGAACCTGGGCCAGAATATTCAGTACCGCGGGGGCTTGTCGATGGCCGGCTTCAAGGTATTGAGCGCGGCCCTCGATGGCTCGCTCTCTAACCTGACGGTGAGCCTGGAGGGTAAGCCCAAGTTCCGGGCATCGTCGCGGGCCTATGTGCTCGGCGATTCCGTCATCACGGCCAGCCGGGCGGGCGTTACCATTTACGAAGGGGCGAAAGACTCGATTACCCACCCCGGCGTGCAGCTCAAATACACCAAAAACTTGCAGCAGCTGAAGCTGGCGCGCGAGGAAGGCTTATACAAAAACACGCCCTACAGCGACTCCTACCATCAGCTCGAAATCCGGACGCAGGCCCTGAACTGGGATTTGCACAAGCCGGCGCTTGACTTTGCAGTGCTCTCGGCCAAAAACCAGCAGTCGGCCGATTTTGAAAGCAAGGAGTTCTTCACCAACGACCGATACCAGCAGTTGAAGAGCATCAACCGGCTGCATCCGCTCCAGATGCTGGTAGGCTACAGCCAGGCGCATAGCAACGTGAAAACCGTGAATGTGAGCAACCTGGCCACCGACCTGGGCACCAGCGAAGCCAACATGCGCAGCGCCATGTCGGGCCTGGCCCGCGACGGTTACGTGGCCTGGAACCCCCAGACCGGTGAAGTAACCATTCTGCCCAAAGGCACGCACTACGTGGCTTCGGCCCGCGACAAAAAGGACTACGACCACATCGCCATCAAGTCCTTGGCGGGCTCGGGCAAAAACGCCACGCTTAACCTCAACACCAACGAGCTGACGGTGCGCGGCGTGCAGCGTTTCAACTTTTCCGACGACTCGGCTACGGTGTACGTGAAGCCCGACAGCGCCATCATTCGCATCGGCCAGGACCGCAACATCACCTTTGGCGGCACGGTAGTGGCCTCGGCCATGCGCTTCAAGGGGCGCAACTTCAAGTTCGATTACAAGGGGTTCTACGTCGACATGGCCAAGATTGACTCCATCGTCATTCGCAGCGAAACCAAGGACAAAAAGGGCCGCCCCACTGGTAAAAAAGCTGACTTTGCCCTCACCAACAAAGGCTCGGTAAGTACCGGGCGCCTCTACCTGAACGACCCCAGAAACAAGTCGGGCCGCAAGAAGATGGCGCAGTACCCGGCCTTCGACTCGAAGAGCGGGGCCAACGTGTATTTCCGCAAGCAGGACGTGCTGGGTGGAGCCTACGACTCGACCCTGGTGTTCGACATTCCGCCCTTTAAGCTTGACTCGCTGAACGGGCTGAGTAAATCGGCAGCTGGTTTCGAGGGCACCTTCCGCAGCGGCGGCATCATTCCCGACCTCAAAACCAAGCTTACCCTCCAGGAAGACGGCGCGCTGGGCTTCACCTACGATGTACCCCGCGATGGCTTCCCGCTCTACAAAGGCAAGGGCCGCGTGTTCGATAAAGTGCGCATGGACGGCCGCGGCCTGCAAGCCGATGGCATGGTGACGTACCAGACGGGGACGTTCACGTCCAGCAGTTTCGTGCTCTACCGCGACTCGGTGGTGGCCGTGGGCACCATGGGCAACGTGGCGGCCAAGCACACCGACGGCGTAGACATTCCGAAGATGGCGCTGCCGCGCGGCTACATCATGAACTGGAAAGTGAAGCAGGACTCCATGTTCCTGAGCACCCCGCCCGGCTCCGACGCGCCCATTCGCCTGTACGCGAAGGGCGATGCGCGCGCGAAAACCATCACGGCCTACAACTTCAAGGGCACGGCACTGCTCACGCCCACCACGGCCGGCGGCGACGGCCGCCTCGACGGTCCGCAGTCCTTCATCAGGTCGCCCGACTTCACATTCAAAACCGACAGCTACTCGGGCCGGCACGCCACCCTCAACGTGAAATCGGCGGAGGCAAACAAGCCCGCCTTGTCGGCTGCCGAAGTGGAGTTCAACTACAATTTGAAAAACGGCTATGCCGATTTCAAACGGGAGAAGGGTAGCAAGGCCAGTATCGATTTGCCGTACTCGAAGTTCCGTACCACCCTTAGCGGCGGGCACTGGGACTTCAAGAAGAAAGAGGTGCGCCTGCGTGTAGCCCCGGGCAACGACTCGACCAAGTCGTACTTCTATGCTACCAGTCCCAACCAGCTGGGCCTGAAGTTCAAGGCTTCCTCCGGCATTTATGACCTGGCCAAATACCAGATGAAGGTGGGTGGCGTGCCCTACATCGCTGCGGCCGATGCCTGGATTATTCCTGATTCGGGCCGCGTGAATATCCTGGCCGCTGGCCGCCTGCAGCGCCTGCACAATGCCAACGTGCTGCTCGACTCGCTGGCCAAGTTCCACAACCTGTATAACAGCAACATCGACGTGCTCTCGAAGGAGTCGTTTGCCGGTAGCGGCGAGTACATCTTTAAAACGGCGCACGACTCGGTGGCGCTGCGCTTCGGCAGCTTCGGCCCCGACCAGGCCGCCGTGATGGCCGGCAAGGGCAAGAAATTTAAGCGCAACGAATCGGGCGAGGCCATTGGTACCGAAAACGGGGCCGCCGAAGGGCCGGCCACCGTGGCTACGGCCGTGGTGAGCAATACCAGCAAATTTCAGCTCACGCCCCGCATCGGCTACCGCGGCAACGTGGAGCTAAACTCGCGCCGTCGGGGCTTTGCCTTCAATGGGCAGGTGCAGCTGCAGTTTGGAAAGAACCGCGCTTTAGCTCAGTGGGTGGCCGTGAAGGATTCCATCGACCCGAAAAACTTCAGCCTGAACCTGAACGACGTGAAAGCGGAGGACGGCGCGCCCCTCGTAACGGGCATTTTCCTCTCGGACCAGACCAATGTGCTCTACCCGCTCTACGCGGCCGCCATTCCCAACTCGACCGACCTGACGGTCTTCAAGGTGGATGGCAAGCTGCGCTACGACAATAAGAAGGAGGTATACACCATTTCGCGCAGCGACCCGGCCGATGCTAACGCCTACGAGGGCTCGGCGCTGACGTACACCGATGCCACCAACTCGCTTAAGTTCCACGGCCCGATGAGCTTCATTGGCAACACCATCAAGGACTTCAAGATGGTGGGAGCTGGCGTTGGCACGGCCAACCCCGATAGTGCCCGCTACGATGTTGAGGCGCTGCTGGGCATCGACGTGACCTTGCCGCCGAAAGCCCTCGACATTATGGCCAACGAATTGGCCAAAACCACCAAGAACCTGCCCGAGGCCCAGACCGGCTCAACCAATGAGTTCTTCAACCTGGCCCAGTTCATCGGCGACAAGGGGGTGGATGCCGCTTCGCAGCGTCGCGGGTTCGCCGAGCCGCTGATGAAGCTTTCGCCCAAGCTGGCCCACACCATTTTGCTGAGCCGGGTGAACCTGCGCTGGAACGACCGGCGCCGGGCCTGGTACTCGGTTGGCCCCATTGGCCTTGCCGGCGTGGGCAAGGAGTCCATGAATGCGCTGATAAACGGCTACATCGAAATCCGCCGCGAAACCGGGGGCGACATCGTGCAGATGTACCTCGAAGCCGACAAGACGAGCTGGTATTACCTGAAGTTTGCCAACAACCTGCTGCTGGTGAAATCGCAGAACGAGGATTTCGACGCCGAAATTGCCGACAAAGCCAAGGGCGAGTACGAAACCGCCAGCAACTACGGGGCTTTTCTGGGCGATTTTGCCGACGCGGACAACTTCCGCGACCATTTCCAGAAAGACTTCCTGGGCATCAAGCCCAAGGCCGCCGCTAAATCAAGCCGTCCGGCCGCGCCTGCCCCCGTCTTCGACGAGATGGCCAACAAGAAGAAAAAGAAGAAGGACCCCGTAGAGGAGGCCCTGGCCAGCGACCCCAGCGCGCCTGCCCCCGAGGCAGCTGCCGCGCCCGCCAAAAAGAAGAAAAAGGCCAAGGCCGATGACCCCTTCGGCGATGGCGTGATGGAAGACCCAGCCCCCGCACCCGCGAAAAAAGCGGTGGCCCAAGCGCCCGCTACAACCCCGGCTGCCAAGCCGGCTCCTGCTACGAAAGCGGCAACCGACAGCACCTCTGCTGCAGGCAAGGCCGAGCCCGCCAAAACGCCCGCCACCGGCAGTCCTGCTGTAGAGGCCGCACCAGCCAACGAGCCGCCCACCCCGGAAGCACCCGTCGACGTCCCCAACGCTCCCGATAAAAAGGAGGCGGCCCGCCTGGCCAAAGAGGCAGAGAAGCAGAAAAAGGAAGAGGAAAAACTGAAAAAAGAAGAAGAGAAAAAGAAGAAGGACGAGGAGAAGCAGAAGAAAAAGGCTGGCTCCGACCCCTTCGGCGAGAACTAGGCCACCCGCCAGTTCGCCCGGCCCTTCTCCCAAACCCTGAGCGTCATGCCGGGCGAAGTCGAAGCATCTCTGCCGCAGCAGTAATCAGTTACTCTTGCGACAGCAATGCTTTGACTTCGCCCGGCATGACGTTCTTTATTGCCCCAATACTCATTTAGCGCTTCATTGCCCACCCAATGCCCTTCCTCTACATCGCTCTGGCCCTGCTGGCCGCGTATCTGCTTGGCTCTATTCCCACGGCCCTGTGGGTGGGCCGCCGCTTCTTCAAGCTGGCCGACATCCGCGAGCACGGCTCGGGCAACGCCGGAGCTACCAACACTTTCCGGGTACTGGGGCCGAAAGCGGGTAGCTTCGTGCTGTTTGTGGATGCGCTGAAGGGCTTTGTGGCTGCTTTTTTCCTGCCGCAGTGGCTGGTGGCCCAGGGCGCCATCGCGCCCGAGCACGAGCTATACTACCGCCTGGCTTGCGGCGCATTGGCCGTGGTGGGGCACATCTACCCGGTGTTTGCGCAGTTTCGGGGCGGCAAGGGCGTGGCCACCATTCTGGGCATGATGCTGGGCGTGGCCCCGGCCACGGTAGGCGTGTGCATCCTCGTTTTCATCGTGATGCTGCTGCTCTTCCGCTTCGTGAGCCTGGCCAGCATGACGGCGGGCGTCACCTTCGCGCTGCTGCAGCTGCTGCCGCAGTTCCGCCCGGCACAGCCGTTTCTGGTGTACGTGGGCTTCCTGCTGGCCGCCCTGCTGATTTACACCCACCGCGCCAACATCGGCCGGCTGCGCAGCGGCACCGAGAGCCGCGTGCCCATGCCGTGGGAGCGGAAGTAGGGGAGTCTGTTGGCCCGTGCCTAAACAACAGCGCCCGACCATTGTGGTCGGGCGCTGTTGTTTGATGGCGAACGATGTAGAGACGCGACCCGTCGCGTCTCCAGAACTGCGCCGTCCGGGTGTCGTTCAGCCGTACTCGTTCAACGCCGAGACGCGAAGGGTCGCGTCTCTACATCGTTCTGGCTTTTAGCCGGGGGTGGGGGCCGGCTTGGCGCTGCGCCCGGCCGTGGCGTTGGGCTTGCGGGCCGACTGGTAGGCGGCGAAGAATGCGGGGGCTTTGGCTTCGTAGCGGGCCAGCTGGCGGTCGATTTGGCTCACGAGCAGGGCCTGGGCTTCGCGGTAGTAGCAGGCCAGCTCCTTGGTGTCGGCGGCCCCTTCGGAGCGGGCCGCGCGGGGAGCGGCCTGTTCGGCTTTGAACTGGGTGATGGCGTCGCGTAGCTCGGTGAGGTCGGTGGCGGCCACGTCGAGGTCTTTCAGGTTGGTGGCGTGCTCGGTGCCTTTGGTGAGAATGAGGGCGCTGATGCGGATAAGGTCGGCATCGGACTGGCGCTCGAGGGTGCGCTGGGTGTAGTCGACGGCGGCCTGGAGGGGAAGGTCTTCGCGGGCAGGGTCGGCGGCGAAGGCAAAGAGGGCGGCCCCGATGTTGTGGGCGGCGAGCACCACGCGGGCACGGGTTTTCTTCTTCACGAGGGTGAGGCCGCCCGACTCAGGCCGCCGGGCCTGGTGCTCGGGGTCGAGGAGGTCGACTTCGGTTTGGAAAGCACCCACGGCTGCCGTCAAGGCCTTGTTGGCGGTGTAGTCCCCGGTGTGCTCTTTCAGCACGAGCAGGGTAGTTTGGAACATGGCCAGTTTGGCCCGCTGCTTATCATTCATGGCGGAAAGGGGAAAAAGGGTGAACGTGGAAAAATAACGGGTGCCGCTGGCCGCTCAAACCCGGCGGACCCGACAACGATGCCCGCCGCAGCCGCGAACGAGGCGGCCGTGGCGTCAAGCATCGCGGCGGAGCCGTCAGAGATAGCAGCGGAGCCGTCAAGCCTCTCAGCGGTGGCGTCGGGGCGTGCGGCCGGGCTGGCGAGCCTATGTGGTATGGCGTCATGCGATGCGGCCGGAGCCGGGAGCATCCCGGCCGGGTCGACAAGTACGGTGGCGGGGCCCGAGAGCCCGGCGGCCGGGGAAGGGAGCATCCCGGCGGTGGTTGGTAGAAAGGGGGTTAGGGGTGGGAGTTAGGAGCGGAAGGAGCGGGGAAGGTAGGGAGGATTCGGGAGAATCGAAACCCGGCGCGGAGGAGCGTTGGCAAACGGTGTTACTTTGTGTCAAACTGTTGCTACTGCTATGCCCACCCGCGCCCAACTTCCGGCCGTGCCCCGCCTCACCTACCTGCGCATCAAAAACTACCGGGCCCTGCGCGACGTGGAGTTTCGCGACCTCACGCCCCTCACGGTGCTCATCGGGCCGAACGGCAGCGGCAAATCCACGGTGCTGGACGCGCTGGATTTTTTAGCGGATGCAATGGCCCTTGATTTAAAAAGTGCTTGGGGAAAACGTAATCGGTTTGCAGGAATTCGGACGCGGGGGATTGAAGGACCTATTTCATTTGAGATAGTAGTGGCAGCAAATGAAAAACACCTTCGGTACACGATTGAAATTTCTGAAGGTACACAAAAGGAGCCGTCGAAAGTTTTCATCAGTTATGAGAAATTCGAGGTTCTAGTCCCGAACCCTTGTGTCGTTTTTGAGTGCATGTATAAAGGCGACGAACGAGAACATGCTGGTGTGCAAGTACCATATCTGTTGCCGAATGGCCGGTCGGGTACTGTGGTAGGAGAAGAAGATTTTGGTATCGTGGGAAACAGCCTAAGAGGACCACTTGATTTGGGGTCATCTAACGATGCTCAGCTTAAAACGCTAGCCCATGCCGTTTGGGCTTTGACTGACACATATCGTTATATTCACCTTACTGACGAGCATCTGAAAGGCCACTCTGATGAAGGACCACGCGAGGAACTTTCGCCCAACGGCAACAATCTGCCCAACGTGCTCTACTACCTGCACACGAAGCACCCAGAAACGCTGGAAAAAATTACGGCGCAGATGCGGCGCTGGGTGCCGGGCCTGGCCGATATCGTAACAGAAATAACGTCGGATGAACGGCTGCTGCTGCGCTTCCGCGATGCGCCGTTTGAGAAGCCGCTGCCGGCGCAGTACATGTCGGCCGGCACCATGCGGCTGGCGGCGCTGCTCACGCTGCTGTACGAGCCGGGCGCCACCGGATTGTTGGGGATTGAAGAGCCGGAAAATGAGCTGCACCCGCGCCTGCTGCCCCGGCTGGCCGAAGAATTAGGCAAGGCTACGGAAACGCGGCAGCTGCTGGTGGCTACGCATTCGCCCTTGCTGCTCGATGCGCTGGAACCGGAACAGGTGTGGATACTGGACCGTGGCCCCGATGGCTACACCCAAGCCACGCGCACGGCCGACATTCCCCATGTGAAGCAGATGGTGGAAGACGGTTCGCCACTGGGCTACTTGTGGACCAGTAATTTCTTCAGCGTCGGTGACCCCCTGGCACCCCGTAAAGCGGCTTCCGATGCACGTTGAGTTTTTGCTGGAAGAGCCTTCCTCGGAAGCAGCATTAAACCAGCTACTGCCGCGGCTGCTGCTGGCCGATGATACATGGCGCTGTGTCCCGCACCGGGGCAAAGATGCCCTGCTGCTGCGCCTGCCCGCGCTCCTGAAAACATACGCTAGCCGCCTGCCGCACGAGCCCGGTTTGCGCGTGGTCATCTTGATGGATGCGGACGCCGACTGCCGAAAGGTGAAAGCCGAATTGGAAAAGCTGGTAGCCGCCGCGCATTTGCTCACCAAAACCACCGCGCCCGCCCATGTGCCCTTTCGGGTGTTGACCCGCTTGGCTGTTTCAGAATTGGAAGCGTGGTTTTTGGGCGACCGCGAAGCCATTCAAGCGGCCTATCCACGGGTACACGCCCATCATTTCAAAGGCCTGAACCGTGACCCTGATGCCATCACCGACACTTGGGAAACGCTGCATCGGGTGCTTCAAAAAGGCGGGTATTACCTCACCACCAAAGCCAAAGTTGAGTGGTCTGAAAACATTGCCCAGCACCTGATGCCAGGGCGAAATGAGTCGCCCAGCTTCCATTATTTCTGTGCAGGACTGGCGGCGCTGCGGTAGGGGTGATGAAGGAGGGCGGCCGTCGTGCAGAGTGCTGCATGACGGCCGACATTAACCGTTAGCCATTCATCATTAACTACTAAACAATCGCCTTCCCATCCTCCATGTCCTTCTCCAGGAGCGGCGACTTGGTTTTGCCCACAATGTAGCGCAGGCCCTTGTCGTAGCTGATGTAGCTCCACGTCCACTGCAGCAGCACCATGAGGCGGTTGCGGAAGCTCACCAGCGAGATGACGTGTACCACGCCCCAGGCCAGCCAGGCCAAAAAGCCGCTGAGGTGGTATTCCTTGCCGAAGAGCTTGATGTCGGCCACGGCGTGGTTGCGGCCAATTGTGGCCATCGAGCCCTTGTCGTGGTACTGGAACCGCTCGGCCAGCTGCCCGCCCAGCCAGCGCTTGAGGTTGTCGCCCAGCAGGCGGCCCTGCTGAATGGCGGGCTGTGCCACCATGGGGTGCCCTTCGGGGTATTCAGTTGTTTTCATGGCCGCGATGTCGCCAATGGCGAATACGTTGTCGTAACCTTCCACGCGGCTGTATTCGTCCACGGCGTAGCGGTTGCCGGGCAGCAGGCAGTCGGCGCGCAGGCCCTTGATGGGGGCACCCGTGACGCCCGCCGCCCATATTACGGTGCGCGACACGAACTGCTGCCCGGTGTTGAGCGTGACGGTGTAGCCGTCGTACGACTTCACCCGGGCCTCGAGCCACACCTGCACGCCAAACTCGCGCAACGACTCCAGCGCCTTTTGCGAGGCATGGGCCGACATGCCCTTCAACAGCACCGGCCCGCTCTGCACCAGGTGAATGTCCATCTCCTTGAAGTCGAGCTCGCGGTAGTCCTTCGGAAACACGTGGGTGCGCAGCTCGCTCAGCGCGCCCGCGATTTCAACGCCGGTGGGGCCGCCGCCCACAATCACGAAGTCGAGCAGGCTGTTGATTTGCTCGTAGTCGCCCAGCTGCAGGGCCTGCTCAAAGTTGGAAAGCACCGTGTTGCGCAACTCAATGGCTTCCTCCACACTTTTAATGGCGATGGAGTTTTTCTCCATGGCCGCATCGCCAAAGTAGTTGGGCTCGGCCCCGGTAGCCAGCACGAGAAAGTCGTAGCGCAGCAGGCCAATGGTGGTTTCCACCACCTGCTTCTCGGTATCCACGCCCTGCACTTCGGCTAATCGGAAGTAGAAATTCTCCTGCTGGCTGAGGATTTTGCGAAACGGCGACACAATGTCGCCCTCGTCGAGGGCCGCCGTGGCCACCTGGTAGAGCAGCGGCTGGAACGTGTGGTAATTCTGCTTATCGAGCAGCACCACCTGCACTGGCGCGTCTGCCAACGCTTTGGCCAGCTCCAGGCCGCCAAAGCCGCCGCCCACAATCACCACCCGCGGCTTGCCGAGGTCATCAATTTTCGTTAACCCTTCCATGCGGTAAAGATGCGAAGCCGGATGGCGGCCTCCCGGGGGCTGCTTACCCAATTTAGACCGGTGGGGTTGTGTCGGCGGGCACTAGCGGGCGGGCCGCATCGAACCATGCAAGCCCCGGTCGCGTTAGCCGCCTACGTTCACCAACCCAACAGCTTGCGTATGAAAGTGCTGCCAATTGCTTCTTTGCTACTTGCCACGGGCTTGCTAGTAGCCGCCAAACCCGCTGCCGAAACCCAGCCCGTAACAGTGGTAGTGTCGTCGCTGGTGTCCACTACGTCTACCGTGAAGCTGTTTTTTTACAATACCCGCGCGGGTTTTCTGAAAAGCGGCAAGTGGGCCTTTTCGAAGTCGGTGAAGCCCGACGGCAAAAGCCAGTTCTCGCTGCCCGTCGAGTTGCCGCCCGGCGAGTGGGCCGTGGCCATCACCCAGGATTTGAACAACAACGACAAAATCGACAAGAACTTCCTCGGCATTCCTACCGAGCCCTACGCCTTCTCCAACAACATTCGGCCCACCGTGGCCGCCCCCGATTTCAACGAGTGCAAGTTCATGGTCAATGGCCCGGGGCGCGTGGTAAATATTGTACTTAAAGATTAATTTTAATTTACATTTATTGATTTCATTCAGTGAAAAAGCCACCGTTGCCTCCGCAACGGTGGCTTTTTGATGCTTCTGAGATAGATGCTGCCCCGAACCAGTGCATCATGGGGTAGAAGGGTAAAATATCAATCTTTCTTGAGCAAGTAATATATAGTGGCTCTGTAAGTTAGCTTTGCAATAAGTAGACTTATTCCGAGTTCCTTTTTACTTGTACCATGCAAACCTTTTTCGCTGCTTTCTCTGCGAACGCAAAAACACTATTGATTGCCACCTTGTTGCTGGGCAGTGGAGCATTCGGCAAGGCTTGGGGCCAATGCACAACCTGCAGCTACTCCGTCGTCAACCCCAGCAAAGGCATAACATATGTGCTGGTTGGGGGCGAAACCCTTACCATTGAGCGCAACGTCAATTTCGAGGGCACTGTTAGCATTGTGGGCAACAACGTGCGGGTCATCAACTTAGGTGGCATCACCAAGGGTGGCGGCATATTGGTAGGTGGCAACAGCGCCGTCATTCGCAACGAAGGCGAAATCAACAACAGCAATGGCGTTGGCAGTGGTGGTTTCCTGACGGTAGCCAGCGGCACGACTGGCACAGTGCTCGACAACCTGGGCACAATTTCCTCGCAGGACATTAAGCTGAATGCACCCACCACTGTGAATAACGGTAGTGCCGCCATCACTAATGCTGCCTGGAGTGGCTATGTAGGCAACAACTTCACAGCTGCCATTACCATCAACAACTTCGGGCATTGGAGTGGGGAAGTGCACAACTTCCCTGGTGGCACGCTAACCAACAGCGGCACGTGGTCGGCCTATTTTACCCCGGGCGACGGCACCACTATCCACAACAGCGGTACGTGGAGTGCCTCGGACCTAAACTACTCGGGGGGGCTCACCATCAACCACACCGGCGGCACCTGGAAGGCCAACCTCAACGGCGGCACCCGACTCGCCGTGAACAACAGCGGCGTCTGGACCAAAGGCTTCAACTTCCCCGGCACCGGCCCCAACAGCTTCGTGAATACGGGCACGGCAACGTTGGACCGCTACCTCGGCATGGGCTCGGCTACCACCATCACCAACAGCGGTACCATGCTCATAACCCAAGGCATGAGCGATATCAGTGCCAACTCGAGCTTGGTGAACAGCCAGGGGGCTTTGTTTCGCGTCACGGGCCAGTTTGTGAACTCGGGAACCGTGAGCAACGCGGGCGCAGTGGCCAACACCGGCAACTTTACCAACAGTAGCAGTGGCACCATCACCGGGCCGCCGTCGCCGCAACGTGGCTACTTCACCACGGGCGGCTATTCGTCGAATGCCGGTTCGTTCGGCCGGGGCAATAGCCGGCTCGACTTCTGCAATGGAACAAACCCAACTGGCTTCGACTCGCAGACGGGTTCTGTCGGCCCATCCACCACCTACTGCTCGAGCCGGCCGCTGCCTGTCGAGTTGGCTGCCTTCACTGCCGAGGTTGTGAAAGGGCAGGTGCAGTTGCGCTGGGCTACCGCTTCGGAGCAGAACAGCGCAGTCTTCATTATCGAGCGCAGCGCCCAAGGCGAAGTATTTGGCGCTTTGCGCGAGGTAAGCGCTCAAGGCAATTCAACAGCGGTAACGGTGTACGCGGCCGATGACGCACAACCGCTGTCCGGCACCAGCTATTACCGCCTGCGCCAGGTCGACCGCAACGGAGCCGTGGCCTTCTCGCCAGTGGTGCAAGTGCGCATGGCGCCGGGCATGCAGCCCGTGCTGGCCTACCCTAACCCTGCCACCGACCGCCTCACCCTCGACCTGACGGCAGCCGCAGCCGAGCCCTGCGCCGTGCGTGTGCTCAGCCTCGCCGGCCAGGTAGTGCGCACCGCAACCCTGCCTGGTGGCAGCGTGCAGGAGATGCCGCTTGCTGGCCTGCCCGCCGGCCTGTACCTGCTGCAGGTTCGCACTGCCCAGGGCAGTACGGTGCAGCGCATCGAGAAGCGGTAAGCGCCTCGCTAGTCGCCCCGAAACGGATGCAGCCCGCGACCCAGTCGTTCCACCAGCGTTACGGCGCGGCGGGCGCGGGTGGCGGGCTGTTTGGCTTCAGCTACCAGGCGGGCCATGGCCCGGCGGTGCGCGCCGCTGTAGTTGTCGAACGCGGTTTCGGCCTCGGGCCAGGCTGCGAGGGCTTCAGCCAACTCATCGGGTACGTCGACGTGGTCGGGGTTGGGGTCGAGCGCCATGCTAACTTCCAGCTCCTGGCCCAGCACAATGCCCACCGCTTTGCACACGTCTTTGTTCAGCATCAGGTAACGGCCGCCACCTTCCAGCGGCAGCAGCCCTAGCCGCAGCGCGTGGCCACGAATCGTGGCGATGACGCGCTTTGTGGCTTTGCCACCCAGGGCTTCGAGTACCTCAATTGGCACCACGAT
This sequence comes from Hymenobacter glaciei, assembly GCF_039539585.1. NCBI lineage: Bacteria > Pseudomonadati > Bacteroidota > Cytophagia > Cytophagales > Hymenobacteraceae > Hymenobacter > Hymenobacter glaciei. The sequence goes on from NZ_BAABDK010000021.1 coordinate 120,532, forward strand.
GGTTTGGGTTGGCATGAAGCTGGGACCGCCCGGCTCCAGCACAGCGCGAAAATGAATGGGAACAGCCATAGGTCAGTAGGTGAACGGTGTAGAGATGCAATATTTTGCGTCTCGTTGTTAGTGCTGCTGTGCTTCGTTTGCTGATGTAGTTTAGTCGGCGCGGTTATACGCGTGGCCGGTCGTTCGACGACGAGACGCAAAATATTGCGTCTCTACACCGTTCATGGGTTCCTGACTTGGCCGGTGCCGCGCACCAGCCACTTGTAGGTGGTCAGTTCTTCTAGGCCCATGGGCCCGCGGGCGTGCAGCTTCTGCGTGCTGATGCCGATTTCGGCTCCCAGCCCAAACTGCGCGCCGTCGGTGAAGGCGGTAGAGGCATTGGCATACACCGCGGCCGCATCCACGGCATTAAGGAAGGCTTCGATGTTTTTGGCATCTTCCGAGATAATGGCCTCGCTGTGCTTCGAGCCAAACTCGGCAATGTGGTCCAGCGCCTCCGCCAGTGAGGCGACAGTTTTCACGGCCATGCGCAGCGACAAAAACTCGGTGCCAAAATGCTCCTCTGTGGCATGGGCTAGCAACAGCGCTGGATAGTGGTTGGTCAGCGCAGTATAGGCTAGCGCATCGGCAAAGAGCTGCACGCCGGCATCGGCCAGTGGCGCCAGCAGCATGGGCAGGTCGGGTAGGCGGCTTTTGTGTAGCAGCAGGCAGTCGAGCGCGTTGCACACGCTCACGCGCCGGGTTTTGGCGTTGGCGATAATGGCTGCGCCACTGGCCAAATCGCCGGTTTCGTCGAAGAAGGTATGCACCACGCCCGCTCCGGTTTCGATGACCGGCACGCGCGCATTTTCCCGCACGTAGTTGATGAGGGCCTGACTACCCCGCGGAATCACGACATCCACGAACCCCACAGCGCGCAGCAGTGCCTCCGTGGCGGCGCGCTCGGGTGGCAGCAGCGTGGCCACAGCGGGCGGCAGGCCGTGGCGGGCCAACACGGGCGCGGCCACCGCCAGCAGCGCGGCGTTGGAAAATGCTGCATCGGAGCCGCCCTTCAGCAGGCAGGCGTTGCCGGTTTTCAGGCACAGCGCCAGGCTGTCGATGGTAACGTTAGGCCGGGCTTCGTAGATGATGCCCACCACGCCCAGCGGCACCCGCACTTTGCTCATTTGCAAGCCATTCGGCATGGTTTGCTGCCGCAGTATTTCGCCCACCGGCGACGGTAGGCTGGCCACAGCGCGCAAGTCAGCAGCAATGCCGGCCAAGCGCTCGGTCGTGAGGCGCAGGCGGTCGTGGCGCGGGTCGGCTGCGGGCATACGGGCCAGGTCGCGGGCGTTTTCGGCCAGCAGAAAGCTGGTTTCGGCCACCAGGGCATCGGCCAGGTCGCGCAGCAGCGCATCGGTGGCGGCGGGGGCCAAGGCAGCCAATGCGCGGCTGGCCTGCTGGGTGGCTGCTAGTTGCGGGGTCAGGTCCACGGGTTAGGCGAGGTCAGGGTTCAGGAACAGGTAATCGTAGTGCACCAGCGGGCGTTGGTGTTGGTGCCCCAGGCGCTCCAGGGCCTTGTCGAGACCGTATTCGGCAATGCCGAGGCCCAAGGGTTGCCCGGCCTCGTCGGCCAGCTGCACAATGTCGCCTTTTCGAAATTCTCCTTCGATGCCGAGAATGCCCACTGGCAGTAGGCTCACGGCCTTGCCGGGCGTGCTCAGGGCGGCACGGGCGCCGGCATTCACACGCACCACGGCTTTCACGGCGCTGTGCGCGTGGGCCAGCCACTTCTTCTTGCTCGAAGCCGTTTTGCTGGGCCGGAACCAGGTGCAGGGCGCCGTGCCCGCCAGCACACCGGGCAGAATATCGGCCGTTTTGCCATTGGCAATGTGCACGCTGATGCCCAGCTTGGCCACCTTGTGCGCCATGTGGCACTTGGTGAGCATGCCGCCGCGCCCAAACTGTGAGCGCTGCGCCGTGATGAACTGCTCGAAGCCCGTATCGGCCGGCGCAATCTCCCGAATCAGCTCCGACTCGGGCAGGCGCGGGTCACCGGTAAAAATCCCGTCTACGTTGCTCAGAATAATCAGCGCATCGGCATCGAGCTGCGCGGCAATGAGACTGGCTAACTCGTCGTTATCCGTGAACATCAGCTCCGTTACGGAAATCACATCGTTCTCATTCACAATGGGAATAACCTGCTGCTGGAGCAATTCCTGGAAGCAGTTCCGCATGTTCAGGTAGTGCTGGCGGTCGCGAAAATCCTCCTTAGTTACCAGCACCTGGGCGCAGAGCAGGCCGTGGCGGCCCAGCAGCTCGGCGTAGGTGCTCAGCAGTTTTACCTGACCCACGGCGGCCAGCAGCTGGCGGCTGCGCACGGCATCGGCCTGCGCCGGCACCGTAATGAGGCTGCGGCCCGCCGCCACCGCCCCCGACGATACCACGATGACTTCCAGGCCCTGAGTTTTCAGCTGCGCAATCTGGTCCACGAGGTGCTCCATGCGGGCCAGGTCGGGCAGGCCATTGTCCTGGGTGAGCACGTTGGAACCGATTTTGACGACGAGGCGGCGGTAGGAGAGCGGCATGGCGGAAGGGAAATAAGGCGCGACTAAAGCTAGCTTGAACAAACAAGAACGTCATGACGAGCGCAGCCGAGGCATGACGTTCTGTTTATCCTCTACACCGTCGCCCCCAACTCCCGCAGCTGCTTGTTGATGAAGTCCACTTCCTCAAACGTGAGTTGGAACTCCATGGCGCGGGCATTCTGCACGGCCTGCCCGGGGTTGCGGGCCCCCACCAACGCCACCGAAATGCCGGGCTGCGCCAGCGTCCAGCGCAGCACGAGCTGGCTTACGGTGGCGTTTTTGGTTTCGGCCAGCGGGCGGATTTTGTTCAGCATGCTGTTCACGCGCTTCACGTTTTCGGGCGTGAAGAGGCGGTGGCCCCGGCGCAGGTCGCCCTCGCCGAATTCCTGGCCGGGCTTCATCTTGCCCGTTAGCAGGCCTAGCTGCAACGGGCTATACACCAGCACGGCCTTGCTGTGCTCGCTGCAGTACGGCATCACATCGGCTTCAATATCGCGCCGCACCATGCTGTATGGTACTTGGTTCGAGGCGATGTTGAGGGTTTTGTCGGCTTCCTGCATCTGGGCCACCGAATAGTTGCTCACGCCGGCAGCCCGCACTTTGCCCTGCTCGACCAGGAGGCTCAGGGCCTCCATCGTCTCGTCAATCGGCGTGGTCACATCGGGCCAGTGCTGTTGGTAGAGGTCGATGTAATCGGTGCCAAGGCGGCGCAGGCTGTTTTCGCACTCTTTGATGATGCTGTCGCGGCCAGCGTACTTGTACACGTCGAGGTCGTGGCCCTGGTTGTCCTTGGTTTTCATGGCGAAATCGCCCTGGGTCAGGTCCCAGCGCATGCCGAACTTGGTGAGGAGTTGCACCTTATCGCGTGGCAGCGTTTTGATGGCTTCGCCCACAATTTCTTCGCTGAAGCCCATGCCGTACACCGGCGCGGTGTCGATGCTGGTTACGCCCAAGTCGTAGCTGGCGTGGATGGCGCCTACGGCATCGTTCTGCTCGGTGCCGCCCCACATCCAGCCGCCGGCTGCCCAGCTACCGAAGGTGATGCGCGAAACAGAAACGTCGGAGGAGCCTAATTTTTGATATTCCATGAGGATAATAGGGTCTGTTAAATGCCCAGGGGCGAAGTTGCTAACCGTGGCTTAAGCCTGAAGGTTGCGGAGGCGTTAATGAAGGTGACTGCGCGCGTTCTGTTCAAAACGTCATGCAGAGCGTAGCGAAACATCTTTGCCTCCATCACAAAGCCTGTCGATTGGATTGCGTTGCGGGGCAAAGTGCTTCGTTGCGCCCAGCCTGACGCTCTTGCCCTTTACCCGATACTCCCGAAACTTTTCGCCGCGCCCGTTCCTTGTAGCAGCTTCCAATAGCCTCTAAAAATAATAACGATATGAAAGTTGAAATCTGGTCCGATGTGGTGTGCCCGTTCTGCTACATTGGCAAGCGCAAGTTTGAGAATGCGCTGAAAGACTTTGCGCACCGCGACGAGGTCGAAGTTTTGTGGCACAGCTTTGAGCTCACACCCGACTTCGAGCCCATTCCCGGCGAGAGCATCCACGAGTCGCTGGCCAAGAAAAAGGGCGTTTCGGCCGAAGAAGGCCGTAAAATGAGCGACTACATGACCACCGCTGCTAAGGAGGTAGGGCTCGATTACCAGTTCGACAAAACCATTCCGGCCAATACTTTCCTGGCGCACCAGCTCATTCACCTCGGCGCGCACCACGGCCGGCAGGATGCCACCAAGGAGCGTCTGTTGGCTGCCTACTACCTCGAAGGCCAGAACATCGGCGACCTAGACACGCTGGTAAAGCTTGGCACCGAAGTCGGCCTAGAGGCTGCCGAAAGCCGCGCCGCCCTCACGGCTGGCACCTACGCCGAAGCCGTGCGCCTCGACGAGTACCACGCCCAGCAGATTGGCGTGCGCGGCGTCCCCTTTTTCGTGTTCGAAGACAAATACGCGGTATCGGGTGCCCAGCCCAGCGAGCTCTTCGCCGAGGTGCTGGAGAAGGTGTACGACGAATTCAAGCCCACCAAGCCGGCCCTGACCATGGTAGCCAACGGTGACGCCTGCGGCCCCGAAGGCTGCGAGGTATAAGCGCGTCGTAGCCGCGTAACGAAAGAACGTAACGATACAGAACGTCATGCTGAGCGCAGCCGAAGCATCAACGCGGCGTAACTAGAGCAGTGTACGGGCAGAAAGGTGTAGGGGCGGGGCTTGCCCCCGCCCCTACACCTTTCTGCCCGTACACTGACCCCGAAACCGCTCTAATAAATTTTAGTATGGCGGTAGAGATGCTTCGGCTGCGCTCAGCATGACGTTTCTTTTTTAAGTTCTACCAGTGTTCAGGCTCGTAGCATCGGGATGTGCGGAATGCCGTCTTCCACATACATCGGCCCTGATTGCTCGTAGCCGAACTCGTTATAAAAGCGCTCTAGGTGCTGCTGGGCGCCGATTTTATTGGGCTGCGGGCCAAATAAGGCATCGGAATGCGCCAGCGCCTGCCGCATCAACTCGCGGCCCAGGCCATACTGCCGGAATTGCTGCGCCACAATCACGCGGCCAATACTGGCCTGCTCATAGCTCTTTCCCGCATCAAACAGGCGAGCGTAGGCGGCCAGCTCGCCGGCTTCGTTGTAGCCCAGTAGGTGGTGGGCATCCATGTCCTGGCGGTCAATATCTTGGAAAACACAGTTTTGCTCCACCACAAACACTTCCGAGCGCAGGCGCAGCAAATCGTAGAGAATCAGGCTTGGGAGGGATTCAAAGGGAAGGCAGTGCCAGCGAATAGTCATAAACGAACTCTATTTGGGCATTTTGGCGACGTCTTTCAGCGTCAGCACTTGGTACTGAATGCCCAAATTAGCGGCATTCTGCTCCACGGTGGTCGGGAAGCCGGCCTTTTTGCGGCGCTCATTTACCTTGGCCGCATCCTTAATGGGCCACACAAAGGGCGGCTGAGCCTCTCGGCGGCCGGTTTTCGGGTTCAGCACGTTGTAGCCGAAAGCCTGGGTGCCGTACAGCTGCGCCTTGCCGTCGCGCATCAACTGGCGGTCCAGCATCTGCGCGTAGAGGTAAAACGGTAATTCGCCTTCGCCAGCGGCCTTTTTGATGAGCGGCAGGTACTGGTCGATGGCGTCGGAGTGCTGAATGACGTACCACGCGGCCTCGTTGGTGGGCTCGCCCACCAGCGTTTTGCCAGGGTAGCCGTACTGCTTGATGATGGCCCTCAGCCGCAGTAAATTGACTGAATCTGTTTGCTGCATGCGGCGAACCAGATAGGAATTGAGCGATTCTCTAGTTACACCCAGAGCTGTGGCGAGGGAGTCGGGTTGGCGGCGGTAGCGTGGGGCGAATAGTATCCGCCGCCATTGGCGGTCGGTTTCGGCAATGCTGTCCAGTTCGTGCTTGAGCTGCTGGTTGATGGTCGCTTGCGCAGCAGCCAAGTGTGGTAGCAGCGCAAGCAGCAGTGCGGTGAGAAAGTACTTCATGAAAAAAGGCAGTTGTGTAATCTGGAACGTCATGCAGAGCGCAGCGAAGCATCTTGCCCGCAGCAGCTAACTCATTCGATTGGATTACTGGTGGCGGGCAAGATGCTTCGCTGCGCTCTGCATGACGTTTAAATTTGACGTTTTGCAATCGTTCAACGCTACGCTGTTACGGCTTCCTCGCTGCCCAACTCGCTCAGCACGCGCTTGGCCTGCTGAATGGATTTGACTTCCTCAAACGTCACAATCAGCTGCGCCTTGTGCTCCTTCAGCTTGGCCGTGCGCGGGTGCGTTTGCACGTAGTTGAGGATGGTGCCGAACTGCTCACCCTGGAAATAGGCCTTGTGGTCGTCGTCGGCGGGCAGGTAGCCCTTTAGTGTGTCGCGCTTGAGGGTGATTTTGGCGAAGCCCACCTTGCAGGCCTGCCAACGCAGCCGCACTATGTCGGCCAGCTGCTCCACCTCGGGCGGTAGCGGCCCAAACCGGTCGACCATGCTGGCCAGCAGCTTGCGCAGCTCCTCGGGCTTCTGGGCGCGGTCGAGCTTGGCGTACAGCTGCAGGCGCTCCGATACGTTGCTCACGTACTTCTCCGGGATGAGCACCTGCTGGTCGGTTTCGACGTTGCATTCCTGCCCGCGGCCCGCGCCGGCCGCCATTTGCAGGCGTTGCTGCGAGTTGGCGTCGCCCAGAAACAGGTCGCGGAATTCGGTTTCCTTCAATTCCTGCACGGCCTCGTCCAGAATCTGGTGGTAGGTTTCGTAGCCCAGGTCGTTGATAAAGCCCGACTGTTCGCCGCCCAGCAAATTACCCGCGCCGCGAATATCCAGGTCGCGCATAGCCACGTTGAAGCCCGCCCCGAGTTCCGAAAACTCCTCCAGCGTGCTTAGGCGCTTGCGGGCGTCGGCGGGTAACTGCGCTACTGGCGGCGTCAGTAAATAGCAATACGCCTTGCGATTGGAGCGGCCCACGCGGCCGCGCATCTGGTGCAAGTCGCTCAGGCCGGCCAGGTGGGCGCGGTTGATGATGATGGTGTTGGCGTTCGGAATGTCGAGGCCCGACTCGATGATGTTGGTGCTCACCAGCACATCGTATTCGCCCTCCACAAACTTCATCATGCGCTTTTCCAGCATCTCGCCGTCCATTTGCCCGTGGGCGAAGGTGATTTTCGCATCCGGCACGAGCCGCAGAATCGTGCTGGCCATTTCCTCGATGTCTTTCACGCGGTTGTGCACGAAAAACACCTGCCCGCCGCGTTTCAGCTCCCGCGCCACCGCGTCGCGAATCAGAATCTCGTCATACACGTGCAGCTCCGTGGTCACGGGCTGGCGGTTGGGCGGCGGCGTGGCAATCACGCTCAGGTCGCGCGCGCCCATCAGCGAGAAGTGCAGCGTGCGCGGAATCGGGGTGGCTGAGAGCGTGAGCGTGTCTACGTTCACCTTCAATTCCTTCAGCTTGTCTTTGGTCTTGACGCCGAATTTCTGCTCTTCGTCAATGATGAGAATGCCCAAATCCTTAAACTTGATGTCCTTATTAGTCAGGCGGTGCGTGCCAATCAGAATGTCGGTTTTGCCCTCAGCTACGCGCCCCAAGGTCTCCTTAATCTGCTTGGTCGACTTAAACCGGTTGATGTATTCCACCGTCACGGGCAGCGTGGCCAGCCGGTCGCGGAAGGTCTTGTAGTGCTGCATTGCCAGAATGGTGGTGGGCACCAGCACGGCGGCCTGCTTGCCATCGGCCACGGCCTTGAAGGCGGCGCGAATGGCAATTTCCGTTTTGCCAAAGCCCACGTCGCCGCAAATGAGGCGGTCCATCGGGTGGGGCTGCTGCATATCCTGCTTCACGTCCTCGGTGGCCTTGGCTTGGTCGGGCGTGTCTTCGTAAATGAAGCTCGACTCCAGCTCGGCCTGCAGGAAACCATCAACTGAAAAAGCAAAGCCGGGCGCCGTTTTGCGCTTGGCGTACAGGCGAATAAGGTCGGCCGCAATGTCCTTCACCTTCTTCTTCACCGACTTCTTCTTGTTCTCCCACTCCGGCGAGCCCAGCTTGCTCATGGTAGGCGGCGAGCCCTCGGCGCCACTGTACTTGGCAATTTTGTGCAGCGAGTGAATGCTCACCGTCAGCAAGTCGTCGTCGCGGTACACCAGCCGAATGGCTTCCTGAATCTGCCCGTTGATTTCCACTTGCGTCAGGCCCGCGAACCGCGCAATGCCGTAGTCCTGGTGGGTCACGTAGTCACCGGGCTGCAGCGTTTTCAATTCGCGCAGCGTCAGCGCTTTCTTCTTCGAGAATTTCCGCGCTTCCTGGGCCCGGTAATAGCGCTCGAACAGCTGGTGGTCGGTGTACACGGCCAGCTCCAGCTGCTCATCAATGAAGCCTTCGCGCAAGGCCAGCAGCAGGTGCTGGAATTGCACGTTGTTGTCGAGCTCGTCAAAAATGGTCCGCAGCCGGTCGGCCTGGCGCACGGTATCCGAGGTAATGATGGTGGTGAAATTCCGCTGCTGGTTTTCCTTGATGTTCTTCACCATCCGCTCGAATTCCTTGTTGAAGCTCGGTTGCGGCTTGGCGCTGAACTGGAAGGTGTCGGCGTTTTTGAAGTGAAAACGCTTGCCGAATTCCACCACGGCGAATTCATCGAGCAGCTTCTTGAAACTCTTGCCCGATTCGAATAAATCGCCCGGCTTGCTCACGATTTGCATGCCGCCGGCCTCGCTCAGCATCTGCTGAAAGTTCGCCTCCGCCTTCTCAAATAATTCCGTCACCACGTCCAGCGTCTGGCGTACGTCTTTGGCCCAGATACAGGCCGTACGGGGCAGAAACTCGAAGAAAGCCTCGCGCGTTTCGGTCAGCATCTTGGTCTGCACATTTGGAATGATGCTGATGCTGGGTCGCGCCTCCACCGACAATTGCGTTTCGGGGTTGAACGTCCGGATGCTCTCGATTTCATCCCCGAATAATTCGAGGCGGAATGGCAGCTCATTCGCGTAGCTGAACACGTCGACAATGCCGCCGCGCACCGCGTATTGCCCGGCCTCGTATACGAAATCCGTTTTTTCAAAGTCGTATTCACCCAGCAGCTCGCCCAGGAAATTCACGTCCAGCTTGTCGCCCACTTTCGCGTTGAAGGTGTTTTTCACCAGGCTCTGCCGGTTAATTACCTTCTCCGTCAGCGCCTCCGGGTACGTCACGACAAACACGCTGTTGCCCGTGCCAGCGGCCCGCGTGGTGTTGATGCGGTTCAGGGCCTCGGCGCGCATTAGCACGTTGGCGTTTTCGGTTTCGTCGAACTGGTACGGCCGCTTGTAGGAACTCGGAAACAGCAGTACCTCGGGCCCCTCGGGCAGCAGATGCTGCAAATCGGCCAGGAAGTACGCCGCTTCCTCCTTATCGTGCATAATGAATACGTGCGGATGCTGGGCGTGGGCCGTAGCGGCTACCACCACGGCATCCTGGCTGCCCACCAGCCCGCGCAGGTGCAGGCGCACGCTGCCGGCGTCGGGCTTGGCCGCAGCGCGCAGGCGCGAGGCCAGCACTTGTAGTTCGGGAGAAAGGCGGTATAAACGAAGGAAGTCAGCTACTTGCACAAAAAATCGAACTAGGGAGGGGCAAATGAAGTAGCCCGGCCAGATGATTATCCGGTCGGGCAGCGGGGTAAATACACGGGAGCCGCGGCGAAGGTTTCTTCGGCCGCTGCCGTGTTCGAAGGTAAGCCGGGCCTGGCGTAGCTTCGCCGGGGCTTCTTGCGCCAGCTGCTATGCGTCGTCGGTTACAGTTACTCAAAGGCTTGTGTTGCGGTATCGTGGGCGTGGCGCTGCTGCCCTACGCATCCTGTGCGCAAGCACCTGGGAAAACCCTCACGACCTATTACGACTCGGCCCGCACGCAGCGCCGCACCGTGTACCAGGTGCAGTTGCGCGGCCCCCGCCCCGATACCGTGGCGCACGGTTTCTTTCGGCGCTTCTGGCGCGACGGCAGCATCAGCGAAATTGGTCATTTCACCGAAGGCGCGGCCGACAGTACCTGGACGCGCTATTACCCAGTTTCGGCCGGCCAAGAGCCGGCAGTATCACGCCGCTTGCCCATGAAAGCCGGCCAGCCCGACGGTGCCTTTACCGTCTGGCACCCGAATGGCCGGGTGGCCCAGCGGGGCACGTTCCGGCAAGGGCAACTCGTCGATTCGGTGGTGACCACCAGCAAAACCGGCCGCCCCCGCCTGCTGGCCCGCTTCGATAGTAGCCGCACCTCCGGCCTGCGCGGCACGTTCCGGCAGTGGGACGGGCGTTTTACCTCTGATTTTCTAGCGGTAATGTATTACTGGGGCGATGGTACAAGCAGCAACAATACGTACCCGCGTCGCGATTCTGCCCGTTACTGGCTCGGCCAACTCAACACTGGCCGGCTGGTGGGGGCCTACACCGAATACGACCCCGATGGTGAGCCTCGCGTGCGGCTGTCCTACACGCCGCAAGGCCAGTATCGCCTCGCTACGCTCTACTATCCGGCGGTCTGGCTGCGCAACGAACAAGGCCGCGACCAACAACTGCCGTTGGATAGTGTGGTACACAGCCGGCCGATGTTCGAGTGGCAGGCCGTAGGCCAACACCCTTACCTGCTGCAGCACTACTGGTCCTTCAGCTCGGGCTTGACAGACGACATCGCGCAGGTGCAGCTCTTCCAGATGGTGCCGTACAAGCTGCCAAATAAGCGGGGCGGCCATACGTACGTCGGCGACCTGGTGGGTATTCTGGACCGGCCGCTGGCACCCGCCCCACTGCCCGCGCAGCTCGTCGCGGCTTTCATGCGGCCGGTGCCCGCTCAGCCCGGGCTGGTGTGTAGTGGTTTGGCCACGCAATACCTGCTGCATAAACGGCCGCCGCTGCCGGAGGTAGCCGTTGCCGGCGGCTCGGTGCTGCGGCGCTACCCATCGCTTCGCAGCTACCAGCCACCCCTAGGCCTACAAAAGCTAAGCAGCCCCGGCCGCTGGCGGTTGGGCGAAGCCGATACCACCGGCATAATGCACCGACCAGCCCGGCGGCGCGAAACGGCATTGCCAAACCGGAATCGGGTGGTGGAAACGCCATTTTCAACCCGGGTTTACTCGCCGAAAGGACAGTTGGTCGAACTGACCCTTTGGCGTTTTGGGGGGCGCAAGCTCGAGCGCCGATACTACGACAACGGCCAGCCCGAATCCGTGACCCGCAAAGGCTGGTTGGCTTCGTATAGCCGGGGCTGGAACGAAGCGGGAAAGCCCATCAGCAATGACCTGAACCGCTTGCTTGGGATAAGAATGGTCAGAGTGCGCCGCCAAGTCACCCGTAATGGCAAGGTTAAGGTGAGAACCAGAATCCAACCGCGTTTCCATAAACCCCGCGGCAACATTCACTTCCGCTGATGCTCGGTAATTCGCATCATTGTAGCTTCGCGGCCGGCTTAGTTATCGGATATTTCAACTACGTCGGGTTTGACAGAATGAATAATCATTCGACCAAACCCTGGCCTGACGACTAGCAACGAACAACCGACAACTACAACCCTGCATGCGCGGCTCTTCCCACCTGGCCATCGGCCTCATTACCGGCTTTGCGGTGGCCGGCCTGGCCCCGGGCATTCCCTTCTCGCTGGCCGGCATTGCCCTGGCCGGCTTCTCCAGCTTGGCCCCCGACCTCGACCACCCCGAAAGCCGCCTCAGCAAACGTCTTGGCTTCACCCAAAACTACGTGCGCTGGGCCTTTGCCGCCGGTGCGCTAACTATTGCTGCCTACGCGTATTTGCAGCTGCAGCCCGGCTCCGAGCAGCGCCTGTACTACACGGCCGCGCTGGCCTTTGGGCTGATTGGCGTGGGCATGCAGGGTGGCTCAACGCGCCGGCTGGCGTTGCTGTTCACGGGCCTGGGCACGGTAGTCGCGGGCCTCTACACCGAGCAGCTGTGGCTGAGCTTGCTGGGTACTTTCGTCGCGCTGGCTCCCTTTACCTCGCACCGCTCCTGGACGCACACCATCTGGGCCACCGCGCTCTGGACCTACATCGGCCACCTGGCCGACCAGCATCTGGGCTGGCGCGGCGTAGCTCTTTATGCCGGCACCGGCTACGTCTCGCACCTCCTGGCCGATACCCTCACCAAAGCCGGTGTAAGGTGGTTTCTGCCAATCTGGGAGTACTCCTTCAAAGTGCCGCTTATTAGCACGGGCTCGGCCAGCGGCAACATGCTGGAAGTGGGTATTTGCGTGGGCTATGCCTTGCTTGTGCTTGGGCTGGTGGTCGGTTCCATGCATTTGGTGTAGTCCTGGGGCCGCGCAGCCGGGCCGGCGGGCATATATCGTAACCTTGCACTATTGCATAAGTCAGCGAAGAACACTAGCTTCGCAGCAGATATGCTGTTAAGATAGGACTGTGTTGGTATAGGTTCAGGTTGTTATTCTGCGATTTCAATCGTTTCCGCCAGTTCGGACCCATTAAAATTTCCTTTTTTGAGCATTGGGTGTCGGGCCTGCCTGCTATATGGCAGCCGCGCCAGGCTCCTGTTATGTCCTGCTGCTGTTTTATCCCGACGCCGGCTGGCAAATGTGCCAGCGTTTATGCGGGTATTTCTACCACCCGTCGCCGTACTGCCTCCCCACTCAAAACACTTCTCTAACTTTACGCAACTCCATTACCATGAACCAGATGAACAGCCCCTTGATTCGGGTTGGTGTCTTTTATGACGGCAACTATTTTTTAAAAATTAGCGACTATTATTATTTCCAGCACGAGCGCAAGGCCCGCATTAGCCTCGAAGGCCTCCACGAATACATCCGCCACCAGGTAGCCGAAGAAGAAGATGTCGACGTGCGCTTGGCGCGCATCACCGATGCCCACTTTTTTCGGGGGCGCCTCTCGGCCACCGAAGCCCGCGACAAGGACCGTCTGTTCCACGACCGCCTGCTCGACGATATATTGATGAACCTGGGCGTGCAAACGCACTACATGGCCCTGAAAACCCGCGACGGCCGCCTCCAGGAAAAGGGCATCGATGTGTGGCTAAGCCTCGAAGCTCTCGAGCTGGCCCTGCACAAAACCCTCGATGTGGTGGTACTCATTGCCGGCGACAGCGACTACGTGCCCCTCATCCGCAAGCTCAACACCGTGGGCACCCGCGTGATGCTGCTGAACTGGGATTTCAAATACGAAGATTTTAAGGGCGAAACCCGCGTGACGCGCGCCTCGCAGCAGCTGCTCGAGCAGGTAACCTACCCGGTGGCCATGCACGACGTGATTGACCGCGGCCTGCAGGAGCAGGACGAAGTGGTAGAAGCCCTGTTCGTGAACCAGTCGGAGCCCGCCGCTTTCGCGCCCAGCACCGCCGCTGCGCCCAAGCTGGCCCGGCCCACCGGCCCCACTGCCGCCGGCCCCGTAGGCACGCTTGGCATGAGCACCATCAAAAACCTGAAAAACGGCTTTGGCTTTGTGGTAATGCCCCCGAACAACCTGTTTTTCAGCTACGCCGACTTGACTGAGGGTGACTTCAACGACCTGCGCGAAGGCGACTGGGTAGAGTTCACTGTGGGCCGCAACCACCGCGACGAGGACTGCGCCCGCAACGTGCGCAAAGTAACTGCCCCGCAAATGACCGACGGCGAAGACGAGTACGAGCCCGTAGGCGTGCATTCGTCGGTCGAGCTGTAAAGCTCCCAACGTTAAAGACACAAAAAAGCCCACCAGAATTATCTGGTGGGCTTTTTTGTGTCTTTATACTTGAGATTGCCCCATCACTAGCTGTGCGAAGTCGCGTTTAGAGGCCGGGTAGCGGTTGAAGGTACCCAAGCCGCGTGCCACGGCTACGTCGTCGTGGCCCTCTTTTATACGGTATACCACGCAGCTGCTCACCACCAGGGAATTGCCGCTGTGGTCGACAATGCCGCGCGCCATCAGCTCATCGTGCAGGTGCACGGCGTGCAGGTAGTTCATCTTGAACTCGACGGTGGACACGAATTCGAGCTTGGTGAAGGCCAGTGAGAGAGCCGCCGCGCCGAGGGCCGAATCCATGAGGCCGGCGAGCACGCCGCCGTGGCAGGTGTTGGGTGAGGAAAGGTGCTCGTCGCGGACGCGCATGTGGTACTCGACCTGGCCGGGTGCGCTCACCGTCAGTATCATGCCGTTGGTACGGCCGAAGTGGTTCATCTGGTTGTAGGCAGCCACCATGGTGGCGAGGTCGGGGAGGGTAGGGGCTTTATCAGACATGAGCAGGGTGGGAATTGCCGTAGCAAGTTTGCCGAAAAATTTACTTCATTTGCTGAAAGCGGCTTTTTCAGACCTAAAAGGCCGGGTTTTTACTTCCTGCTTATTCCCGCCATGTCCACGCAGCCGCTCACGTTCGCCGAGTTCTACCCGCGCTACCTCAGCGAGCACAGCCGGCGCGGCACGCGGGTGCTGCATTTTGTGGGCACTACGCTGTTCATCCTTTGCCTGGCCATGTTGGTGCGCACCGGCAACTGGAACTGGCTGGCCGCCGGTGTAGTAGCAGCCTACGGCTTTGCGTGGGTAGGCCACTTTTTTGTCGAGCACAACCGCCCGGCTACCTTTCAGCACCCCTGGTATTCGCTGTTGGGCGACTTCCGGATGTACTTCGACCTGTGGCGCGGCCGTGAAAAGTTTGGGGAGAAATAACCTAGTGTCGTTTCTGCGAGTCCACGCACTACAGGTTCGGCTATGCACGGATGTTCGCCTAGGCGCGGACTCGCAGAGTCCCTCCGGGTACGACCACGCTACGCCTTACAATTCCTTGCGCATCAGAAAATGCGGAATGACCCCGAATAGCGTGTGCGAGGGCTCGACCAACACATAGCCTAGCTTCTCATAAAAGCCTACCACTGCTTCCCGCGAGTGCAACACGACTTCGGCGATGCCGACGGCCCGCGCCTCGACTTCCAGATGCGCCACTACCTGGCGGCCCAGGCCAGTGCCGGCGGCTTCGGGAGCCACGGCCATGAAACGAATCTGGCCCTGGGTGGGGCCAGTGGGTTGCAGCATGCCCACGGCTAGTGCCGCTGCAGGCGTCGCGTCATCCAGTAGCAGCGCGTGGATGGTGCCGGGCTCTTCGTCGGCCGGCACGCGCTCCGAGCCGGGTGGTTGCTGCCAGGGCGCGCGCAGCACAGCGTAACGCAGGGCGTAGTAAGCGTCCCATTCGGTGGACGTACGGGGTGGCTGAATGGTGGCAGCAGGATGCATAAGCGGAATGGGAAGCAGGGGCGCAACCAAGGCCGGTGCGGGTTGTTACCTTTACGGCCCGGCCAACGCCGGTTTAATCTTCTCAAAACTACGCCCCACCCGCTATGGCATCCTTCGACATCGTGAGCAAAGTTGACCCGCAAACCCTCGAAAACGCGGTGAACACAGCCCAAAAAGAACTCCAGACCCGCTACGACCTACGCGACACCAAAGGCGGCATTGAGCTTAACAAAAAGGACAACACCATCCTGCTGTCTTCGGAAAACTCGATGCGCGTGAAGGCGCTCGAAGACATTCTGCTCGGCCGCGTGGTGAAGCAGGGCATCGACGGCACCAGCCTCGACTTCACGGCCGATGAGCAGCCGAGCGGCCAGCTCATCAAGAAAACCATCAAGGTGCGCGCCGGCGTCGACAAGGAGTTCGGCCGCAAAATCATCAAAGCCATCAAAGATGCTAAGGTGAAGGTGGAAGCCCAGATGCAGGACGACCAGGTGCGCGTATCGGCCAAGAAAATCGATGATTTGCAAGCCGCCATTGCCGTGCTGCGCAAAGCCGATATTGGCCTGCCGCTGCAGTTCGTGAACATGAAAAGCTAAAAAAATGTGATAATGAGGGAGATGTGAAAATGTGGAAATCAGGCTTGTAACGGCGGATTGTAAGCTGCTATTAACTGCCCTGACTATTTCTTTTTATCATTTCCACTTTTCCACATTCGTCAATTACCACATTTAACTTATGTACGATTTTTCGGCCTTTGCCCACCCCGCTACCTGGGTTAGCCTGCTCACCCTCACGTTCATGGAAATCGTGTTGGGCATCGACAACATCATTTTTATTTCCATTGTCGTGAACCGGCTGCCCAAGGAGCAGCAGGCGCGCGGCCGTACAATCGGCTTGCTGTTGGCACTGCTGTTCCGCATTGGTTTGCTGCTGAGTATTTCCTGGATTGTAGGGCTGCGGGCACCCCTGTTCAATCTTCCCAATTTCCCGTGGCTGGACGACAAGCCGTTTGGCGTGACGGGCCGTGACCTCATCCTGTTAGCTGGTGGCCTGTTCCTGATGTACAAGAGCACCACCGAGATTCATACCAAACTGCAGGGCGAGGAAGATGAGGAAGGCATGGGCGGCACCGGCGTCTCAATGGCAAGCATCATCGCGCAAATTGTGGTGATTGACATCGTGTTCAGCTTCGATTCCATCCTCACCGCCGTGGGCCTCGTCGACAACGTGCTGGTGATGATTGCGGCCGTTATCTGCGCCATGGGCATCATGCTAAGCTTCAGCAGTGTGGTTGCCAACTTCGTGAACAACAACCCGACAATCAAGATGTTGGCGCTGTCGTTTCTCATCATGATTGGTTTCATGCTGGTGATGGAAGCCGCCCACAAGGAAGTGGAAAAAGGCTACCTCTACTTCGCCATGGCCTTCTCCCTGATAGTGGAGTTGCTGAACCTGCGCCTGCGCAAAAAGAACAAGCCCGTGAAGCTGCGCGACTCGCAGTACGATTAAGGTAAGTGCTGTTACGCAGTCGGGGAGTAGCGCGAACTTTTAGTTCGCGTCCCCGCGCCGCTAAAGTTATTCCTGCGGCGTGGGGGCGCAAACTGAAAGTTCGCGCTACGGCCTTGCGGGCTTCTCCAACCAGGGCGTGCGGAACAGCAATAAGATAATTGCGCCTTTCTTCTGCGGTGAAAAGCTAGGCGACCGCGTCCGCTTGGTCGAGCACGCGGTGCAGGGCCATTTCCAACAGGCGGCGGTTCAGCTCGGAGCGGTGCTGGCGGTAAAAGGCGTATTCGGCAGCCGTAAAAACGCCGGTTATCAGGCCCACCACGGTGTAGCGCAGCTTGGTGTTGCGGCCGAGCAGCTCGGTGAGTTGGTGGTGTTGGTCGGTGGGGCGCAGGGCGATGTGGTGGTCGCGCACAAAATCGGCCACCACGGCCAGCAGCAAGTCGTTTTGCAGCTTGAGCACCGGGCGCAGCGTGGCGTGCAGGAATGCCCCAACGGTCTCGTCTGCGTCGGTCGTTTCGGTGGGCACGATGGGGCGCAGGGCTAGTAAGGCGTCAGTGGGGCGAGTGGTGGGAGTAGGAGGGAGCATGACGAGAAAACCGGTCCGCGGGGTAATGGTTGCCGCAGCTTAGTGCCGTTACACCACGCCCAGCTTCACCAGCGCATCCCAGAGCACCACGCCGGCCGCCACGCCCACGTTCAGCGAGTGCTTGGTGCCGAACTGCGGGATTTCAACGGCCACGTCGCACAGGGCCAATACGGCATCGTCTACCCCAAAAACCTCGTTGCCCATTACCAAAGCCAGCGGCCGGCTGGGCTCGGGTTGAAACTGGGGCAGCGACACGCTCCCGGTGGTTTGCTCCACGGCCGCTACCTGGTAGCCAGCGGCTTTGAGGGCGGCAATAGCGGTTACGGTTTCGGCCGCGTATTCCCAGGCCATCGACTCCTCACTGCCCAGCGCCGTTTTGGTGATTTCGCGGTGCGGCGGGCGCGGCGTGTAGCCGCAGAGGTAGATTTTTTCCAGCGCAAAGGCGTCGGCCGTACGGAATATTGCGCCCACGTTGTGCATGCTGCGCACGTTGTCGAGCACCAAAACCACGGGGCTTTTGGGCGTACTTTTGAAATCATCCACCGAGGCCCGGTTTAGCTCGGCCATTGTGAGTTTTCGCATCGAAATAGCGCGAACTTTGCGGTTCGCTTTGTCGGTTTAAAATAGGGCGGCCCGATGGTTTGGCCAGCTTCGCCAAGCTGCATTCGTAACCTCGTAAGCTACCGCCACCTCCTCGTTCACGCCAAAATCTGCGCACCACAAAGGTCGCGCTACTTGCCTTGCCTGCACCCAAAAAAGAATTCGTCATCAAATCTGTCGGCCCCGACCACTTCACCGTGCCCATCCCGGCCGTGACCGAAACGCCGCTGATGAAGCAGTATTACCAACTCAAGCAGCAGCATCCGGGCGCAGTGCTGTTGTTTCGGGTGGGCGATTTTTACGAAACATTCGGCGAAGATGCCGTCACGGCCAGCCGCATTCTCGACATCACGCTCACCAAGCGCGGGGCCGGCAGCAGCAGCGAAGTGGCCCTGGCCGGCTTCCCGCACCACTCCCTCGACAACTACCTGCCCAAGCTGGTGCGCGCCGGCCAGCGCGTGGCCATCTGCGACCAACTCGAGAACCCCAAGGAGGCCAAGGGCTTGGTCAAGCGCGGCATCACCGAGTTGGTAACGCCCGGCGTGAGCATGCACGACAACGTGCTCGAACGGCGCTCGAATAACTACCTCGCCGCCATTCATTTCGGCAAGTCCGAAGCCGGTATTTCCTTTCTCGATATCAGCACCGGCGAGTTTCTGGCCGCGCAGGGCACGCTCGACTACTTGGGCAAGCTGATGCAGAATTTCAGCCCCGCCGAGGTGCTGTTCTGCAAGAAAAGCCGCTCTGAGTTCGAGCAGCACTTTGGCCCTGACTATTGCACCTACGCCCTCGACGACTGGGTTTTTGGCGTCGACTACGCCCACGACAGCCTCACGCGCCACTTCCGTACCACCTCACTGAAGGGATTTGGCGTCGATAACCTGAAGGAAGGCGTGATTGCGGCCGGCTGCATCCTGCACTACCTCGCCGAAACCAAGCACACCGACATTCAGCACATTGCCAGCCTCGGCCGCTTGGAGGAGGATAAGTACGTGTGGCTTGACCGCTTCACGGTGCGCAACCTGGAGTTGGTGCACGCCCAGCACCCCGGCGGCGTGCCGCTCATCGACGTGCTCGACCAGACGCTAACCCCGATGGGCGCCCGCCTGCTGCGCAAGTGGATAGTGCTGCCGCTGAAGGAAGTAAGCCAGATTCAGCGCCGCCTCGATACCGTGGCCGCGCTGGTGGCCGATGAGGAATTGCTGGCCGACCTCACCCAGCACCTGCGCCAAATCAACGACCTGGAGCGCCTGATTTCTAAAGTAGCCGTGCGCCGCGTGAACCCGCGCGAGCTGCTGCAGTTGGCCCGTGCCCTCGAAGCCGTGGCGCCCATGCGCGAGCGACTGGCCGCATCTGGCGTGAAGGCTCTGGTGAAACTGGCCGAACAGCTCAATCCCTGCGCCAACCTGCGCCAGGAAATATTCGCCAAAATCAAGCCCGATGCGCCCATCCTCACCAATCAGGGCGGCGTGCTGAATGCAGGCATCGATGCCGAGCTGGACGAACTGCGCGCTTTGGCTTTCTCGGGCAAAGATTTCCTGCTGCAGCTGCAGGTGCGCGAGCAACGCAACACCGGCATCTCATCGCTGAAAGTTGCCTATAACAAGGTGTTTGGCTACTACCTCGAAGTCACGAACGCCCACAAGGACAAGGTGCCCGCCGAGTGGATTCGCAAGCAGACGCTGGTGAACGCCGAGCGCTACGTGACCGAGGAGCTGAAAACCTACGAGGAGAAAATTCTCAACGCCGAGGAAAAGCTCTTTGTGATTGAGCAGCGCATCTACAACGACCTCGTGCTGGCGGCGCTCGATTTCGTGCCCCAGATTCAGCAAAACGCCCGCGCCATTGGCGTGATGGACTGCCTGGCCAGCTTCGCCCTCACGGCGCGGCAGCAGCGCTACGTGCAGCCTGAAGTGAACGATGGCACCCTGCTCGACATCAAAGCCGGCCGCCACCCGGTGATTGAGCGGCAGCTGCCGCCCGGCGAAAGCTACATTCCCAACGATATCTGCCTCGACCAGGACGACCAGCAGATTGTGGTAATTACCGGCCCCAACATGGCCGGCAAATCCGCGCTGCTGCGCCAGACGGCCCTCATCGTGCTGCTGGCCCAGATTGGCTCCTTCGTGCCCGCCGAGGCTGCTACCATCGGCATCATCGACAAGATTTTTACCCGCGTGGGCGCTTCCGACAACCTGAGCAAGGGCGAAAGCACCTTCATGGTGGAGATGACCGAAACGGCTTCTATCCTCAACAACCTATCGGACCGCAGCCTGGTGTTGATGGACGAAATCGGTCGCGGCACCAGTACCTACGACGGCATTAGCATTGCCTGGGCCATTGTGGAGCACCTGCACAACAACCCCAAAGCCAAGGCCAAAACCCTGTTCGCCACTCACTACCACGAGCTTAACCAACTGGCCGACGACTGCCCCCGCGTGCGCAACTACAACGTGGCCGTGAAGGAGGCCGACGGCCGCATTCTGTTCCTGCGCAAGCTGCAGCCCGGCGGTTCCGAACACAGTTTCGGCATCCACGTGGCGCGGCTGGCCGGCATGCCCACCTCGGTGGTACTGAGGGCCAATGAAATCATGCACCACCTCGAAGTGGAGCGCACCAGCGCTGGCGCCGAGGACAACGTGCCGACGGAGTTCGACGACGTATTGGCCGGTATTGAGTCCACTGGTTCGCGGGCCGGTATTGCGGTGCCGCCGCCCCGTGAGCCTGCTCAGCCCAAGCCTCGTGCTACTACGGCGGTGGCTACGGCCCCGCGTGCCCAGCTCAGCATCTTCGAGCCCAGCGACCCGGCCCTGGAGCGCATCCGCGAGCTGCTGCAGCACCTCGATGTGAACACGCTCACCCCCATCGAAGCGCTGATGAAACTGAATGAATTGAAGCTGACGTTAGGGAAAAGTTAAATTTTTCGGGCTGAAAATGAAGCAGAAAGGCCTCTGAAACGAATATTTCCACACGTGTTACTTGCTTCCCCAAAAAAGCTCCTTACCTTTGTCGCACCATTCAGCACAACGAAAATTGTTCTGAACCTCCTGCGAGAGTAGCTCAGTTGGTAGAGCGCGACCTTGCCAAGGTCGAGGTCGCGAGTTCGAACCTCGTCTCCCGCTCCAAGATTTAAAAAACGCTGTCTTCGGGCAGCGTTTTTTGTTTACCCCTACCTTGGCAATGGCTGCTACCCGTAAATGCTTGAGCACCGACGACGAGTTTCGGCAGGCGGTTGCCGAAAGCTTATCGGTGCGGCAAGTGCTGGGCCACATCGGGCTGGTGCCGGCGGGGGGGCAACTACAAAACCGTACACGCCCGCATTGCAAAGCTGGGGTTGGATATTGGGCACTTCACGGGTGCTGGCTGGAATGTTGGAGCGCGCTTTCGCATGTTGAGCGCACCTTTTTCCTGGGATGAAGTTTTAATTGAAAATTCGCTCTATACGTCTACCAGCCGGCTGCGTAATCGTCTGATTGAACATGGGCTAAAAGAAAATCAATGTGAGGGATGCGGGCTGTCAAAGTGGTTGGAAAAGCCCATTCCGCTGGAGTTGCATCACATCAATGGCGTTAATAATGACCATCGACTCCCTAACTTGCGGTTGCTTTGTCCGAATTGCCATGCGTTGACTGAAAATTACCGCGGTAAGAATCAGAGCCGTGCCAGCAAGTAAAAGCTGACGCCAGAGTGGTGAAATTGGTATACACGCGGCACTTAAAATGCCGTTTCCGTGAGGAAGTACGGGTTCAAGTCCCGTCTCTGGTACAAGAAAAGTCCTGCCCGCAATGGCAGGGCTTTTTTATTGCTCCTTCAACTCCGCGACCTAGCACTTGCTAATTGCTACTTTTGGTACTGGCCCTGCTTACCTACCGGCCGATTTAATCTGGTGAAGCTCTTTCTGGTTTTTTGCGGTTTCCTGTGTAGCCTATTGCCTTTGCGGGCGGTGGCTGGCGCGGGCACGGCCGACAGCTTGCTGACAGAGCTAAATCAGGCTTTGGCCCACAAAAAGGAATACGACGGGCAGCGCCTGAACCGCATTGCCGTGCTCACGGCTGACTTTGTTTCCTCCGAAGCCAACGACAACACCAAGTTCGACCTGGGCCTGCGTATTTACGAGGAATACAAGGCCTTCAAATACGACTCGGCATTTGCCTATTGCCAAAAGATTACGCAGCTGGCGGCGCAGTTACGTAGCCCGGAGAAGATAGAAGTGGCCAAGCTTAAGCTGGCGTTTGTGCTGCTTTCGTCGGGCCTGTTTAAGGAGACGTTTGAAACGCTCGACAGCATCGACCCGCGCCGGCTCACGGCAGCCGATAAGCAGAGCTTCTACTTCCTGCTGGCCCGGGCCTACAGCGACCTGGGCGACTTCAACCAAGACCAGACCTACCGGCCAAGGTATTACGCCAAAGCCCTGGCTTACGCCGACACGGCGGTGCTGCTGGCGCGGCCGGGCTCCTACGAATACCTGTCGGTGCAGGAGTTCCGGGCGCAGAAGACCAACAACCTGGCGGCGGGGGCGGCGGTGTACCAGCAGATTCTGCAGCTGCCGCACCTGTCGCTGCACCAGTTGGCGGTGAGCGCCAGCACCACAGCCTACGTGTACGAACTGGCCGGTCAGCCCGAAAAGGCGTTCGAGCTGCTGCTCGTGTCGGCCATTGCCGACGTGAAGACGGCGACCAAGGAAACTACGGCCATATTTAAGCTCTCGGACTATTGCTACCGGCAGGGCGACTTGAAAAACGCCTATACTTTCATCAAAGAGGCGCGTGAGGATGCGACGTTTTATAAGGCCCGGCAGCGGCAAATTGAGATTAGCCACGTTTCGTCCATCATCGAAGGGCAGAAAATCAACATCATTGAGAACCAACGCAAGTCGCTGAAAACCTACGCCATCATCATGACACTGCTGGCGAGCGTGGTGATTGGGTTTGCGGTGGTGAGCGTGCGGCAGCTACGCCGCCTGCGCAAGGCCGACCAGCTGATTTTTGCCGCCAACCGCGAGCTGCTGGAGCGCAACGGCGAGCTGCGCCAGCTGAACAGCGGCCTGAACGAGGCCAACAAGATTAAGGAAGAATACATTGGCTACTACTTCCACAACAATTCGCAGTACATCGACAAGCTCGAAACACTGAAGAAGCGGGTGGAGGCGCTGCTCGCCAGCAAGCAATACGCCGGCGCGCAAAAGCTGGTGGATGCCGTGAACATCAAAACCGAGCGCAACGAATTGCTGAAAGGATTCGATTCGGTGTTTTTGCGGCTGTTTCCGAACTTCATCGCCCAGTTCAACGAGCTGTTCCGGCCGGAGGACTGCATCGCGCTGCCCGACGACCAGCTGCTGACCACGGAGTTGCGCATCTTCGCCCTCATCCGGCTGGGCATTGCCGACAGCGAGCAAATCAGCCGGATGCTGGGCTATTCCATCAACACGATTTACACTTACAAGACGCGGGTGAAAAACCGGTCGCTGCTGCCCAACGAGGAGTTCGAGGCGCGGGTGCAGGCCATTCAGGCGGTGTAAGGAAAGGTGCCGGTGAGTACTGGGCCACTGCCTGGGCTGGGGGAGGAGTAGCAAACCGTCGGGGGGTGGGTAGCGTGAAGCAAAACGGATACAGCAGTTTGGGTGAACCAAGTTTACCAGGGGCTTTAGCCCCTTTTTTTATGAAAATGTGGGACCAAAGCTGCTATACTGGACTCATATTTTAGTGATTATTTTATCATTTAAACCATTATAAATCAAATATATAATGGATGGGTGGGTTAATATTTTTCATACTTCGGTTTGACAAATTCCACTGGGGTGAGGGTAGGGATAGTTTTGCTCAACTCCCACCCCAAACGATTCCTGAAACATGCCGGGAAAGGGCAGCCGCTGGCGGTTGGCCGGGAAGGAGAAAAGACGGCGGAGCGGCGGAAATGCCGGGCTCGCCAGACCATGCTTTTTGTCACTCATCCACAGTCCCACCCATGCTGCATTTGTTACCTCCTCTTGTTATACCCCGCCGACTCAGAACATCGCTGCTCACATCGGCATTGGGAATGCTTGCTACCAGCGTCGCTTGGGCGCACCCGGCCGCCCGAATAGCGGACATAATAGCAACCGCCGCACCGGCCGGCGGCACCGTTTCGGGCCGCGTAGTCGACGCCAAGGGCGAGGGCATTCCCGGCGTGACGGTTATTGTGGAAGGCACCACGCTTGGCGCCTCGACCAATACCGACGGCAGCTACGTGATTAACAACGTGCCCGCCGGCTCATACACGTTGGTATATTCATCCATTGGTCTGAATTCGAGCCGCGTGACGGTGACAGTGGCCGAAGGGCAGGCGGCCCAAGTAGCGGCCACCCGCCTGAGCGAAAACACCACCGCGCTAAGCGAAGCGGTGGTGGTGGGCTACGGCACGGCCCGCCGCCAGGACGTGACCGGCGCGGTAACCACCGTAACAGCCAAGGACTTTGTGCAGGGCCAGGTGACTTCGCCTGAGCAGCTGGTGCAGGGTAAGGTGGCCGGCGTGCAAATTACCACCGGCGGCGGCGCCCCGGGCGAAACCAGCACCATCCGGATTCGCGGGGGCTCGTCGCTGAACGCCAGCAACGACCCGCTTATCGTAATTGACGGGGTGCCGGTGGACAACCAGGGCATTGCCGGGGCCGGCAACGCGTTGGCCATGGTGAATCCGCAAGATATTGAGACGTTTACGGTGCTCAAGGATGCTTCGGCGACGGCCATTTACGGTTCGCGGGCGGCTAATGGCGTTATTCTCATCACCACCAAAAAGGGACTGGAAGGCGAAAAGATGCATGTGAACGTGAGCTCGCAGGTGTCGCGGGCCACGAACTACGGCAAGGTGGACGTGCTGAGCGGCGACGCCTACCGCACGCTGCTGAACAATGCCGTGGTGCAGGGTACCATTCCGGCTACCAACACGGCTTACCTGGGCACGGCCAATACCGACTGGCAGGACGCCATCTATAAAACGGCCTGGACGACGGACAACACCGTGAGCCTGACCGGCAGCGCGAAGAATCTGCCCTACCGGGTTTCGGTGGGCTACTTGGACCAGGACGGCACGCTGCGCACGGGCAACCTGAAGCGGAATTCGGCTTCGGTTGGGCTGTCGCCGCGACTGTTTGACAATCACTTGCGCATTGATGTGAATGCCAAGGGCACTTGGGCCGACTACCGCTTTGCCGACCAGGGCGCGATTGGGGCGGCAATTCGTTACAACCCGACGCAGCCGATTTACAACTATGGCCCCACGGGCTTCAATGGCTACACTGAGTGGCGCGATGGCGCGATTCCGAACCCGCTTACCGACCGCAACCCGGTGGCGCTGCTCAACGACAAGCGCGACCGCAGCACGGTGCTGCGCAGCATTGGCAACGTGCAGTTCGACTACAAGCTGCACTTTCTGCCCGACCTGCACGCCAACCTGAACCTGGGCTACGACCTTTCGCGCAGCAACGGCACGGTGTTTATCGCGGCGGCGTCGCCGGTGGCGTATTCCACGCAGGGGCAGAACAACTCGTACCGGCAGGAGAAGAACAACAAGCTGCTCGAAGCTTACCTGAACTACACCAAGCAGCTGGGCCTGCACCGCGTGGAGGCGCTGGCTGGCTACTCGTACCAGGATTTCTACACGTACTCGCCCTTCCGTTTTACTTACAAGGCCAATGGCTCGCGCGTTAACCCGCTGGAACCGGCGCAGTTCCCTTTCAAGACGCAGTTCACGCTGCTCTCGTACTACGGCCGCGTCAACTACAACTACAACGACCGGTACCTGCTCACGGGCACGCTACGGGCCGATGGCTCGTCGCACTTCAGCCCCGAAAACCGCTGGGGCTACTTCCCGGCTGCCTCGGTGGCCTGGCGCATCAACAAAGAAGGCTTTATGGCCGATGCGGCGGCGGTGTCGGACCTGAAGCTGCGGCTGAGCTACGGCAGCACCGGCCAGCAGGACATTACGAGCGTGGCCGGCGACTACCCCTATCTGGCCAAGTACAGCCTCAGCTCGCCGGTTGTCAGCCAGATAATTGGCAACGACACCATCCGCACGCTGCGGCCAGCGGCCTACGACCGCAACCTGAAATGGGAGCAGACGGATACGTATGATGCCGGCCTGGACTTCGGTTTTTTCAACAACCGCTTCACCGGCTCGGTGGATGTGTACCTGCGCAAAACCCGCGACCTGCTGGCCGTGATTCCGGTGCCGGCTGGCAGCAACCTGTCCAACACGCTGCTCACCAATATTGGCAACCTCGAAAACCGGGGCGTGGAGCTGGCCCTGAACTACAACGTGCTGCAGGGCCAGCGCCTGAACTGGTCGGTGAACTTCAACGCGACCGTGAACCGGGGCAAGATTACCAAGCTCACGCAGGTAGAAGACCCCAACTACCTGGGTACGCCCACGGGCAACGTCGGCAACTTTCAGTTTGTGCAGGTGAATGCGGTGGGCTACGCGCCGAATACCTTCTTTCTGTACCAGCAGAAATACGAGGGCGGCAAGCCGCTGCAAGGCCCGACGGCCAGCGCCAATCCGGCCCAGTACATGGACCAGAACGGCGACGGCCTCATCAACGAGCGCGACAAGGTGTATGGCAAAAACCCGGCGCCCAAAGCTATTCTGGGCTTTAGCTCGAACCTGAGCTACGGCAAGGCCAGCCTGGCATTCACGGTGCGCTCCAACATTGGCGGCTACGTGTACAACAACGTGGTGGCCGGCCAGAACAACTATTACGGCTTGAATACCACGCTGGGCTACTCGGCCAACGTGGTGCCCGCCATCTACAACACGGGCTTCAAAAACGGACAGCCCTACAGCGACATCAACCTGGAGGACGGCTCGTTCGTGCGCTTGCAGAACGTGACGCTGGGCTACGATTTCGGCAACCTGCTGAAGGAAGGCACCACGCTACGCTTCACGCTGGCCGGCCAAAACCTGTTGCTGCTCAGCAAGTATTCGGGCCTCGACCCCGAGCGCGCCACGGGTATTGACAGCAACTTCTACCCGCTGCCGCGCACCGTTACGGCCGGCCTCAACATTGGCTTTTAAGCTAATGGTTAACGGTTAATGATTAGGGGCTAACGATTGATTGTCAGATGCAATGAATCGGGAAAGCCCGGCGTAGTCATAAACCATTTACCACTAATCACTCACCACCATCATGAAATCCCACCCCTTCCTGCGGCGCTGCGGCCTGGCGCTGGCCCTCACCGTTGCGCTGCTCACTGGCTGCAACAAGGACCTCGACCGCACGCCTTTTTACGATTTGAACACTGATTCGGTGTACCGCGACCCGGCCAACTACATCAAGGTGCTGGCCAAGTGCTACGCCGGTTTCAACCTCTCGGGCAACTCTGGCTCGCCTGATGTATTTGCCGGCCAGGGCAAGGACGAAGGCGAAACCTCCTACATGCGGGCCTACTGGTACCTGCAGGAGTTGGTGAGCGACGAAGCCGTGGTGGCCTGGAACAGCGGCCCGCTGCAGGAGTTGAATACCACGAGCTGGACCTCGAGCAACGACCTGATAAACAACAGCTACACCCGTATTTTCTACGAAGTGTCGCTGTGCAATGAGTTCATTCGCGAAACCAGCGACGACAAGCTCAGCAGCCGCGGCATTACCGGCACCAATGCCGACGATGCCCGCCTCGACCGCGCCGAGGCCCGTTTCCTGCGGGCGTTGGCCTACTACCACGCCCTGGATTTGTACGGCAACGTACCCTTCGTGACCGAGGCCGACGCGCCCAGCAAGGCCCTGCCTAAGCAAACCACCCGCGCCGCATTGTTTGGCTACATCGAGAGCGAGTTGAAGGCCATTGAGCCGCTGCTGAAGCCCGCCCACACCAGCCCCTACGGCCGTGCTGACCAGGGTGCTGCCTGGGCCCTGCTGGCTAAGCTCTACCTCAATTCCGAAGTATACCTCGGTGCAGGCCAGGGCCGCTACACCGACTGCCTCACCTACTGCAACAAGGTTCTGGGCACGCCGAGCTACAAGCTGGCGCCCGAGTACCGGCTGCTGTTTCTGGCCGATAACAACAAGACGGCGGCTTCGGAAATCATCTTCCCCATTACCAGCGACGGCGTGGCTTCGCAGGTGTACGGCGGCACTACCTACCTCGTGCACGCCGCCGTGGGTGGCCGCATGCTGGCCAGTGGCTTTGGGGTGAACAGCGGCTGGGCGGGCAACCGCACCCGCAAAAACCTGCCCCTGTTGTTCCCGACAGCTGCTAGTGGCTTCGATTCGCGCGCCATGTTCTTCACCAATGGCCAGAATCTGGAAATCAACGACCTGACTTTGTTTACCGATGGCTACGGCGTAACGAAGTGGCGCAACAAAACCTCGACCGGCACGAACGGCAACGACCCCCAGCTCATTTTCGTCGACACCGACTTCCCGCTTTTCCGCCTCGGCGACGTGTACCTGATGTATGCCGAAGCCGTGCTGCGTGGCGGCACGGGTGGCAATCAGGCGCAGGCGCTCGCTTATGTGAATCTGCTGCGCGACCGCGCCTACAACAACACTGGCGGTGCTACCGACGGCCGCATTACCGCCGCCGAGCTTGCGGCTCCCAACTTCATTCTGGATGAGCGGGGCCGCGAAATGTATTGGGAGGCCTCGCGGCGCACCGACCTGGTCCGTTTCGGCCGCTTTGCCGGCGGCACCTACCTGTGGCCGTGGAAAGGGGGCGTGAAAGCCGGCCAAACCGTGCCGGCCTACCGCAACCTTTACCCGCTGCCTTCCACCGACCTCGTGGCCAACCCCTCGCTGGTGCAGAACCCGGGCTATTAATGCATTAGTTGTCAGTTGCTTGTTGTTAGTTGTTGGTCCAAAAATACGGACAACTAACAACTAACAACTGACAACCAAGTCCACAACGGTTTGGGACTTGGTGCCTGGTGCTCGCTCAATGGTGGGAAACCGGGTGGGAACTCGGGTGGCACTGGTAATGCCAGCTTTTCGAGTCGACCCAGGCATCAAGTCCGAAACCTGTCGGTGGCCGCACGGCCCTCTTCACTGATTCATTCCCACTCAACCATTTCAACTTTTCATCATGCAAAAAATCTCTACGCTCGCCCTATTTGCCGGCCTCGCTGGCACCACCCTCAGCGCCCAGGCTCAGATTACGCTCGACGGCGTCGTTAACGCGGCCGAAATTGGAACCTCGGGCGGCAAGTACACTTCGCTGGGCGCGTTCACGACCTCCCACACCCCAGTACCTGGCGGCCCAACTGGTTTCGGCAACGCCGGCCTGCTGCGCATGTACGGGGCCAACAGCAGCACCAAGCTGTACGTGGCGCTGGCCGGCACCATCGAGGCGGGCGGCAACAACTTCCAGCTATACATGGACCTGCCCAACAAAACCGGCGTGCCCGTGGGCACGGGCCTGCCCGATATTGCGGGCACCAGCACGGTGTTTGGCTCGTTTGCCAGCGGTAAAATCGGGGGCACCAAGCTGGAGCTGGAGGCTGATGCTGCTATTGCCACCACCGGCAACATGGACGTGCAGGCCGCCATTTATACCGCCACCACGGGCGTAGCCAAGTCGCTGGGTGATGGCACCAGCACGGCCGCTTCCAACGATGGCGTGGCCAGCACCCTGCCGGCCTCCACAACTACGGGCGTGTACAGCCTGTTTGCCGGCACTCGCGTGGCTTATATGGCCTCGGCCACAGGCCTCAGCGGCAACCCGGGCAACGCCAACGGTGGCGGGGCAGGCTCCTTTGCTTTGGAATATGAGTTCAATCGCACCTCGCTGGGCCTGCCCTCGGGGGCATCCATCGTGCGAGTGTTCGCTGCCTACGTCAGCGGTGATGCCTACTGGTCGTCGGACATCATTCCGGAAACGGCCGGCAATGGCACCTCCACCGGCGGCCTCAACAACATCGGCTTCAGCCCCGATTTCACCGATCAGGCGAAATTCCCCGGCACCCAGGCCGCCACGGTGAACGTGGTGGTGCTGAGTTCGCGCCAGGCCGATGAGGCCGTGGTGGCCATGAGCGTATTCCCGAACCCGGGCCGGGGCGAGACCACCGTGGCCTATCAGGTGCTGGGCGGCACCCAGCCGGTAGCCGTGCGCGTGCTCGATTTGGTGGGCCGCGAGGTGCGCACGTTGCTCGACGCCCCACAAAGCGCCGGCTTCCACGAACTGAAGGCGGGCCTGAATGAGTTGGCCGCCGGCACCTACCTGGTGAAGGTGCAGGTGGGCGATAAGGTGGCTACCCGTCGCTTGACAGTAACCCGCTAATAAGCTGCTAATGAGTTGGCGGGCCGGCCATGTTTGGGCTGGCCCAACAATTTCTGCTCATGAAAAAAACCGCCTTTTTCTTCTTTCTAACGTTGCAGGCCGGTTTGGTCGGGGCAGGCGCGGCCGTGGCCCACACCACCTCGAAAGCTGCCTACCACGACCCCGCGCAGTACGGCCGGCCCTTTGCCGGCGTGCCCGATGGCCGGGATGCAGCCATTTACCAAGTCAACATGCGGGGCTTTAGCCAGGCCGGCAATTTCAAGGCCGTCGTGGCGCGACTCGACTCTATTAAAGCGCTTGGGGTAAATGTGGTGTACCTGATGCCCATTTTTCCCATTGGCAAGCTGCGGGCCGTCGATTCGCCCTTTGCCGTGCAGAATTATACAGCCGTGAACCCCGAGTTTGGTGCCCTGGCCGACTTGCGCGCGCTGGTCGACGCCGCCCACCAGCGCGGCCTGGCCGTGATGCTGGACTGGGTAGGCAACCACACCAGCTTCGACCACGCCTGGGTAACCGAGCACCCCGATTGGTACGTGCACGACGCCGCCGGCAACATGGTGAACCCGATACCCGACTGGAAGGACATTGCCCAACTCAACTGGGCCAAGCCTGAAGTGCACGCCGCCATGATTCAGGCGTTGCGCTACTGGGTGTTCGCGGCCAATATCGACGGTTACCGCTTCGACTATGCCGACGGGCCCAGCCAGGAGTTCTTCACCGAAGCCCTGGCCAACCTGCGCGCCATTCCGAAGCACAAGCTGCTCATGCTGGCCGAGGGTGATAAGAAAAAGTATTACCTGCAGGGCGGCTTCGACCTGTGCTACGACTTCGGCTTTATGAATGTGCTGAAGGGCGACATTTTTGCCAAAGGCAAGAGCGTCCGGCTTATTGACTCGGTGAACACGGCCAACTACCGCAAAGCCCCGGCCAATGCCCGGATGCTGCGCTACATCTCCAACCACGACATCAATGCCTGGGACGGCACGCCGCAACAGTTGTTTGGCGGCCAGCGGGGCGCCATGTCGGCCTTCGTGGTGGCCGCCTACATGCGCGGCGTGCCCCTGGTTTACAACGGCCAGGAAGTGGGCTACGCCGAGCGGGTGCCCTTTATGGGCGCACGCAAGCCCATTGTCTGGACGCCCAACCCGCTGCTTACCCGCGAATACCAGCGCCTGCTAAAATTCCGCAACGGCAGTGCCGCAGTGCGCCACGGCGCGCTGGCCTCCTACAGCAGCGACGACGTATGCGCCTTCACCAAAACCCTGGGGCGGGAGCAGGTGCTCGTGCTGGCCAACCTGCGCAACGCGGCCGTGAACTACCCAATGCCAGCGAGTGTAGGAACCAGAGGCTGGCGCAATGCTTTTGGCGGGCAGCCCGCTGCCCTGGACCACCTCACGCTGCAGCCTTATCAATACTTGATTTTAAAGAAATAATCGGCTAAGGCTGCGCGCCTGCCCTGTGCAGGGTGCGGGGAGTAACGGTAAGTTTTTGAAAACCCAATTATCTGCGCATGCTGCGCCATCTGTACGTTCTTCTTTACCTCTTTCTAAATGTCTGTTCGTCATATTATAGTTAAAAACAGTCTGGCGCTTTTGGTAGCCGTAGGCCTGTTGGCCGGGTGCAAAAAAGACTCGCCCACGCCGCCCGACCCCATTGTGCCGCCGGTTGTCGTTACGACCACGCCGCCGCAGTACGGCACCCCCTTCGCGGGCGTCCCCAACCGCGAGGATGCCGTGATTTACCAGGTGAACATGCGCGCCTTTAGTGCCGGCGGCAATTTCGCGGGCGTCACGGCCCGGCTCGACTCCATTAAAAACCTGGGCGCGAACGTGGTGTACTTGATGCCTATTTACCCCGTGGGCCAGGTTCGCAGCGTGAATTCGCCCTACGCCGTGCAGGACTACCGCGCTGTTGGTGCAGAGTTTGGTACCCTCACCGACCTGCGCACGCTCGTGGATGCCGCCCACCAGCGCGGCCTGAGCGTGATGCTGGACTGGGTGGCCAACCATACCAGCTGGGACCATGCCTGGATTACCGCGCACCCCGACTGGTACCTGCGCAACGGCAGCACCATCCAGAGTCCGCCCGGCACCAACTTCACCGACGTGGCCCAGCTTAACTTCAACAGCCAGCCCATGCGCCTGGAGCTGATTTCGGCGATGAAATCGTGGGTGTTCACCGCCAATGTCGACGGTTTCCGCTGCGACTACACCGACGCGCCGACCATCACGGCCACCGACTTCTGGAAGCAGGCCGTGGATACGTTGCGTAGCGTGAAAACCCATAAGCTGCTCTTGCTGGCCGAGGGCAGCTCTAGCAGTAATTTCGCCTCGGGCTTCGACTACAACTTTGGTTTCAACTTCTACGGCGGCATCTACAACGTGTACCGCAACGGCTCGCCGGCCACCAACTTCGACGCCCTCAACACCAGCGAGTACGCGGGTGCTACCGGCACCCAGCAGGTGGTGCGCTACACCACCAACCACGACGTGAATGGCTCGGATGGTACGCCGGTAGGGCTGTTTGGCGGCAACGCGGGAGCCATGTCGGCATTTGTAGTGGCCGCGCTATACAAAGGCGTACCAATGGTGTATAATGGCCAGGAAGCGGGCATGACCACGCCCATCACCTTCCCCTTCACCTCGGTAAAAGTGAACTGGACCGCCCACCCTGAAGTGACCTACGCCTACCGCCAGCTCCTAAAGGCCCGCGCCGCCAGCGCCGCCCTGCGTCGCGGCACTCCCACGGCCTACAGCACGGCCAACGTGTGCGCTTTCACCAAAACGGCTGGCAGCGAGCAGGCCCTTGTGCTGGCCAACGTGCGCAACACCGCTACTACCTACCCCGTGCCCGCCATCCTGGCCGGCACCACCTGGACCAACGCCCTCACCGGCGCATCGACTACGGTAGGGACTACCGTGGCGCTGCCCGCCTACGGCTACTTGGTCCTGAAAAAGTAAAAGGCCCTGAAAGCTTGCACTGGATACTTATTTGCCGCCTGACACCCCTTTGGGTGGTGTCTGCCTTTTGACTAATGATGAAATTCTGGTTGTTTTTATTGGCCGTGCTCACGAGTGGTACCGCTACTGCGCAACCCGTCGCGCCACTCACTGCCCAGATGGGCACCGTGCGCCTGACAGTGGCGCTCAGCTCCGATGGCCGGCCCACTTATGCAGTAGCATATGGGCCGAAAGCGGTGGTGAATGCCTCACGGCTGGGCCTGGCATTGGCCGATGGCAAGGGCTTCGATGGGCCGATGGTGCTTGCGGGCAGCGAAACGAAGGACGTAGATGAAAGCTGGCAGCCAGTGCTGGGCGAGGTCAAAACCATTCGCAACCACTACCAGCAGCTTACGGTGCACCTGCGCCAAGCGGCCGCGCCCAGCCGCCGGCTCGATGTCGTGTTTCGGGTGTTTGCCGATGGCGTGGGCTTTCGCTACGAATTCCCAAGGCAGCCCAACCTGCAGTATTTCGTGGTGACGGATGAGTTGACGGAATTCGCCCTGCCCGGCGACCCCAAAGCTTTCTGGATTCCGGGCGACTACGACACCAACGAGTACCCCTACACGGTGTCGAAGCTAAGCGAAGTCGACAACTCGGCGCTGGTGAAATCCTCCACCGCCATTGCGGTACGTGAAGTGCCAGACGCCCAACTCGTGGCCACGCCGCTGATGCTGAAGGCCACCGACGGCCTCTACGTGAACCTGCACGAAGCCGCGCAGGTCGACTACCCGGCCATGCAGCTGCACGTCGACCGGGCCACGCGCCGCCTCACGGCCCGGCTCGTGCCCGATGCCGTGGGCACCAAGGCCTACGTGCACGCACCCGGCCACACGCCCTGGCGCACTATTATTGTAAGTGACAAAGCCACTGATATTCTGGCCAGCAAGCTCATCCTGAACCTGAACGAGCCCAGCAAAATCGCAAATACCAGCTGGATTAAACCCATGAAATTTGTAGGCGTGTGGTGGGAAATGCAGACGGGCAAAAGCAACTGGCGCTACGCCGACAGCGCCGACACGCTGAACGCCCAAGGCCAGCTCATCCCGAATGGGCATCACGGCGCCACCACCGCCAACGTAAAGCGCTACATCGACTTTGCCGCCGCGCACCACATCGCCGGCGTGCTGGTAGAAGGTTGGAATGAGGGCTGGGAAGACTGGTTCGGCAACTGGAAAGAGCCGGTGTTCGACTTCGTAACGCCGTATCCCGATTTCAACGTGGCTGAAGTCCAACAGTATGCCGCCGGCAAGGGTGTGCAGATGATAATGCACAACGAGACCTCGGGCGCGGCCACCAACTACGAGCAACACCTCGACACCGCCTACCGCTTCATGAACCGCTACGGCTACCCGGCCGTGAAAACCGGCTATGTGGGCCGCATCATCCCCCGCGGCGAACACCACGACGGCCAGTGGATGAGCAACCACTACGTGCGCGTGGCCGAAGTGGCCGCTCGCCACCACGTCACGGTGGATATGCACGAGTCGGTGCGGCCCACCGGCCTCTCGCGCACTTATCCCAACTGGATAGCCAGCGAAGCCGGCCGCGGCAACGAGTACAACGCCTTCACGGCCGAAGGCAACGCCCCCGAGCACGAAACCATCATGCCCTTTACCCGCTTCATGGGCGGGCCAATGGACTACACGCCCGGCATTTTCAAGCTGAAGAACTACGTAGCCGGGCACCCCGAGCGCCAGGTGCGCACCACCCTGGCCAAGCAGCTGGCCCTCTACGTGGTGCTCTATTCGCCTTTGCAAATGGCCGCCGACCTGCCCGAAAACTATGCTGCCCACCCCGATGCTTTCCGCTTCATCGAGGACGTGGCCGTGGACTGGGACGATACCCGCGTGCTGGAAGCCGAGCCCGGCGAATACATCAGCACCGCCCGGCTGGAGAAGGGCGGCGAGCGGTGGTTTCTTGGAGCCATCACCAATGCCAACCGTCGTACTGCCACTCTCAACCTGAACTTCCTGCCCAAAGGCCGACGCTACACCGCCACCCTGTATGCCGATACGCCCGGCACCGACTGGAAAACCAACCCCGAGGCCTACCGCATCAGCACCCAGACGGTAACGGCGGGCACTACCCTGCGCGTGCCGCTGGCGCCCGGCGGCGGCTGCGCCGTCAGCCTGGTTCCGGTGAAGTGAGCCGAAGAGGTGATAAAGCAAACGGCCGGCCCTTTCGATGAAGGGGCCGGCTGTTTGCTTTGTGATGAACCTGAGGCTATTCCCGCACTATGCGGCGCGTTTCCAGGCTGGTAGCGGTGCGCACCTGAAGCAGGTACACGCCACCACCCGCACTCCCAAGGTCGAGGGGCTGGCTGGTGCCCTGTGGGTTAGGGTTGGGCACTGAAATCTGGTTCAGCAGCCGGCCCAGGGCATCGAACAGCCGCAGCTCGATAGGCTGGCGGTAGCCGGTCAGCAGCACGTTTAGGCGGCCATCGGGCGTAGGGTTGGGCACAACGCTCAGGTTGGTACCGGATAGCGCCGAAAGGTTGCCCAGCACCACCGCCTGCGCCGCCGACATGGGCGACAAGCAGCTGCCCGCCGGGCCGCTCACGGTGGTTTGCACGGTGTAGTTGCCGCTGGCCACAACCGTAAGCGTGCGGCCGGTTGCTCCGGTGAGCGGCAGGCCGTCGCGGTACCACTGGTTGCCACTGGCGTAGCTGCTGGTGAGCAAGGCGCCGCTGCGGGAAACGGTAGGTGCGGCCACTGCCGGTAGCACCCGCACCAGTATCGAAGTAGTATCGGAGCAGCCCGGGCCGAAGCCGCTGGTGGGCGAAACTTCCAGGGTGTAGCGGCTGGTGCGCGTGGGCGTGGCCGTAATGGCCGCGCTGCTGGCTTGGTTGGCTGCAAGGCCGTCGCCGCGCACTGTCCAGCGGTAGGCATAGGTTTGGGCAACGGTAGTGTTACTGGCCAGGCGCCGCACCGAGTCGGGCCGCAGGTCGCGGGCCTGCAAGAGCACCGAGGCCCCTGCGCACACCTCTGCCGCCGAGCTGGTGATGCCTGCTGCTG
The DNA here is from genome assembly GCF_039539585.1 of Hymenobacter glaciei. Lineage (NCBI taxonomy): Bacteria > Pseudomonadati > Bacteroidota > Cytophagia > Cytophagales > Hymenobacteraceae > Hymenobacter > Hymenobacter glaciei. Next base: position 156,733 of record NZ_BAABDK010000021.1, read on the forward strand.
CCACTGCTGCCGGGTTCCGCCTCACAACGCGAATCAGTACCACCCGATTCTGGACTCCCTTGATGGGGTTGGCATTGTCCTCGGTGCGGATGTTGACGCGGATGATACGCCCCACGACCGCCGGCGAGGGCTGAAAAATAAAGGTGCCCACCGGTGTTTCAGTGCCATTGCCGCTCAGCCCAAACGTGCCGATATCGCCGGATGCCAGCAACTGCGGGTTGGTGTTGATGTCGGCTGGCAGCGTCACGGTAAGCAATTGGTGGGCACTGGGCGTTTTCAGGTTGTCGGGGTCGGTGAAGCGGAGCACTACGCGCGAGTAGCTGCACGCTGCTATCTCCAACTGAGTCGTGTCGGCGGTATTAATGGCCAGCGTACCCGAGTTAATAGTTTGGGCCGTGGCCTGCACCGGGGTGGGCAGGGTATTGCCCGCGCAGTTGGTTACAATCAGTACGGCCTCGCGGCGTACCCGACCAATGAGCCGACGCACGCCACCCAGGCGGCGGTATTCTTCAATCAGCACCACCACCTGGTACTTGTTCGAACCATCGCCGGCCGTGGTTACCGGCACGTAGCGGCTGGGCGTGAAGGTGATGGTGCGAGCCGTTTGATTGAAGCGGAAAGCGGGCATTCCCTGCCGCAACGGGCAGGAACCGGTTGTGTCGAATGCCACTGGAATCGGTAGGCTGGGTGTGAAGAGGTTGCCACCGTTCAGGGCCGTTACGGCCATTCGGCAAGTGGTCGAGTTTGCAACCGGGAGCGTGCCGGCATCGGCCCCCGGGTAGGGGTTGTAAGCCACGGGCGTACCGCAGTTGTCCAGCGGTGCAGTGAGCGAGTATACCAGCGAGTCGCCCTCGGGTTCGGTGGCCGAAAAACCGAAGGTCGAGCGCTGGTTCACGCATACGTATTGAATCGGAATATCCTGCGGGTCAAACTGCGGCGACGTATTCAGTACTGAACTGCTCCCATTGGCGCGGTTGTCCAGGTATACATCGGTGTAGAGGTAGTTGCCGGCGCCACCGGCAATGTTGGCAATGTCGGGCCGGTTGCCCAGCCGGGTACTCATCGTCCACTGGCCGGGCGGCAGCGTTACGGTTGCCGCGTAGGTCGTAAAATCATACAGCGGATATATTGCCGATGGAGCCTGGCACGAGCCCGGTGTATTGGGCCCCAGGGGAGTAGCGGCCACCGAAGGGCCTTGCTGCAATAATGTTGCGGTGACATTGGCCGGCGCGTTGCATCCTCCATTGCGGCACTCCAAATCGAATGAGGCCGGTGTTCCAATCCCCGAGCAATCCCGGTACAATCGAAAATTTACCCGGTACTAGTTGCCCCCAAGGGAAGTGTACGTCATGTCGCACCCCAACAGGTGCGAGGCCTGGGCGCTTGGTAGCCCGTTCAGCAGCGCGCCGGCCATCAGCCAAAAACAGATGAGTAAACGATGTTTCATGCGATAAACGAAGTGGAAAGGATTGGAAAAGCGTAAGGCCCCGAAGGGCCTGACTGATTGAGCTCAAAAGATAGTGCAGCTTTGGGCTTACCCGAGCTACGGCAGGCTGTCAGCTCCGAAAAGTCGTCCTCTATTCAGCCAAGTCGCGCTCGGCCGCCGGCCCAAAGCCCGCGCGGAACAGCACATATAGCCCGGCCACTGGCAGCGGGCTCACCACGAAATCGAGCAGGTGGCGGCTGAGGCGGTAGGCCCACTGGGCATTGCCGGCCAGCTTGCCTATCACGGCAATGAGCACGTAGGCTGCCAGGGCTCCCGCGTACAGGCGCCAGGTGAGCTGCCACTGCGCGGGCGTGAGCAACAGGTGTAGCAGCAGCAGGCAGCAGCTTAGGTACAGGGCCGCGTAGGTCGCAACGGCCGGCAGCATGCGCCGGGTTATGCCCGCGTCGATGCCGTGCTGCATGGCGTTGGCAGCATTCGCCAGGCCCAGCGCCGCCAGCCCCCGCTGCCACCCGGCCGTCAGCACATCCAGCACCTGGTGGTTGTACACCCCCAGCAGCAACAGGGCCAGCACCAGCCCGCCCGCCACTAGCCAGCGGGCCGGGCCCGAAGGCTGGCGCGGCGCTGGCAAGGAATCAGGAGGAAAAGTAGAGGGCTCCAAAGTGATTAGGCCAGCCGGGGCGGGATTGCCATGCGCCGTGCCCACAGCATCCAGAGCCCGAAAATGCAGGCGTATACCACAAAGGTAAACGTGTAGTGGTGGTTGAAATCAACCGTTTCGTGCGCGTAGTGGTGGTTGATGGCCAGGGCAGCCACGCGCACCACATTCAGCAGCCAGATAAGGGCAATGCCCGCCGGAATAAACCAGGCTTTGCGCGCCCACGGCCCCGGAAAGGCCAGCACAAAACCGGCAAAAAGCGCGTAGAGCACCAGCCCGTTGCAGGGCGGCCCCACTACCACCGATTGCTCGCCAGCCATTAACACCAAGGTCGAAATATGGGCATCGATGGTCGCAGCAAAGCCTAGCAGTTGCAGCACGGCTACGCTGCTGCGGGCAATGTTCTGGCACAGGAAGGCATCAAGCCGGCCATCGTGGGCCAGCCACTGCTCGTAGCCAAAAAACCACGCCAGGTACATGGCTGCTGCTACCAGTAAAAACCGGAACAGCAGTCGATTGCCACTCGGCGCGTGGGCAGAAGTCTGCATGCGCTAGGAAATAGAATAGAAGGGGAGTAAACAGCATCAGCGGCTCCCTCTGGCGAAAGAGCCGCTGATTAATGCTTTATAGCTAAAAACGTGATGGCTTTCTAGGCGCGTTTGCGGCGGTTGCGCAACTGCTTAAGGCCGTAGGCGACACCCCCAGCCAGCAGCAGCGAAATTCCACCATCGAGGGGGATACTGGTTGGGCCACTTGGGGAAGGGCCACCATCAGCAGGGGCTTGGGCCAGAACAGTTCCGCCAACGGCTACCACAAGGATAAAAGCTGGTAGCAAACGAGTGAGGAAAAATGATTTCATGCAGGGATGGGTAAAAATATAAGGTGATGGCTAACCGCAGAACCAAGTGTTACAGTTGCTAAATGTAAATACTTTCTGGCAAAAACTACGCACAGCTGCCCCCGGTGGCCCCGGTTACTTACAATGCAAACGTCTATATTCAACAAAAGCCAGGGCCCGACACATCAACTACGCTCGAATTGCCTGATTAGTTTTGGTTGTTGGATGGTCTGAACAGAATGAAATGGTTGACCGCTTTAGCGGGCGTACCCGCCCGCAAAAAGCAGTGTTCTGCGCCGGGCAGTAGCGAGGATTGGGGGGCTGCGGCTTGGGTGCACTGGCCTTGCGAAAGCCACACTAGCGGGCTGGTGGCTACCTTGCGGCGCCTGTTTCGCCCGCTTTTGCCTCGCCTTATGCTCCCTGCTTCCGACGCCTCCGCCTCGCCGGCCGCTCCCATCGATTACCACCCGCTCATTCGCCAGGTGTTTGCCGAGATGGGCAAGGTCGTTGTGGGCCAGCAGCAACTGCTCGGCCGTCTGCTCATTGGCCTGTTCACGGGCGGACACATTTTGCTCGAGGGCGTGCCCGGCCTGGCCAAAACCCTCACCATTTCGACCCTGGCCAAGGTTCTGCACCTGCACTTTCAACGGGTGCAGTTCACGCCCGACCTGCTGCCGTCGGACCTGGTGGGCACCATGATTTACAACCAGAATCAGTCGGTGTTTGAGGTGAAGAAAGGGCCAATCTTTGCCAACCTCGTGCTAGCTGACGAAATCAACCGCTCGCCGGCCAAGGTGCAGAGTGCGCTGCTCGAAGCCATGCAGGAGCGCCAGGTGACCATCGGCGAAACCACGTACCCGCTCGATTTGCCCTTTCTGGTGCTGGCTACCCAAAACCCGGTGGAGCAGGAGGGCACCTACCCGCTACCCGAGGCTCAGGTCGACCGTTTCATGCTGAAGGTGCACGTCGACTACCTCAAAAAAACCGATGAGCTGGAGGTGATGCGCCGCATGGCCAACCTGAGCTTCGTGGAAGACGTGCAGCCCATGCTGACCAAAGCCGACATCTTCGGCATTCGGCAGCAAATCAACCAGGTGCAGATTTCTGAGACGCTGGAGAAGTACCTCATCGAGCTGGTATTTGCCACCCGCCGCCCGGCCGACTACGACTTGCCCGAGTTTGCCCACACCGTGCAGTTTGGGGCCAGCCCCCGGGCCAGCATTGCCCTGCACCGCGCCTCCAAGGCAGTGGCCTACCTCGACGGCCGCGACTACGTGCTGCCCGAGGACGTGAAGGACGTAGCCGCCGACGTGCTCAACCACCGCATTCTGCTCACCTACGAAGCCGAGGCCGATGGAATTCGCACCCAGGACCTGATTGAGGCCATTTTGCGTAAAGTGCCAATCAGTTAGAGGACATAAACCCAACTATCCTGTGCTCAGCTTATAACGGGATTTGCTGGAATCAAAAAGGGCTGCCCCGATACCGGAGCAGCCCTTTTTTAAGGCGTAAGTGCGGCAGTTATTCTACTACTACGCGCTTTACCACGAGGTCGCTGCCCGTTTGCAGGGTGAGCGTGTAGATACCGGCAGCCAGGCGGCTCACGTCGAAGTCGGCGCTGCCGCCGGTGGCGGGCAGGCTCAGCTGGCGCGTGGCTACTACCTGGCCCAGGGCGTTGCTCAGCGTAGCCGAGGCCGCGCGCAGGCTGCCAGCGGGCACGCTCAGCGTGAAGCGCTGATGGGCGGGGTTAGGCGATACCGTAACGGCGGCGGCCAGCTCGGCGTTGCGAGTGGCAGTGACTATTCGTAACTGCAGGTTATCGATACCCAAGTCATCGTCGCCAAAATCGGAAGTGGCTTGGAAGCGAATGACCGTGGTAGCCGAGTTGCCAGGAATTGTCACGGTGGATTTGGTAAAGGCAACTGCAGTATTCAGCGTAAGTACCGGAGCGGTAGCGAACGTGGCCCCGCCGTTTGTACTCACTAATACGTCCAGCTTATCAGCGCCGGTAGGGTTAATGTAGTCGAAGCTCATTGTTTTAGAACCCACACCACTTAGGTTCACGTACAGGTCAAGCTTGCCTTGAGGCCCACCAACAGGTACACCATAGGTGTGGAAACGCGCGGAGTGAGTGCCCGTACTAGAGGCAATTGGATACGGAGGAGTAGTACCGGTTTCTTCATCCACGTAGCTCCAGTTAGCCGATGCAAAGCCGTCGTCTTCGCGTCGCCACGAGCTATTGCCTGTCGTAGGATTATTGCGCCAGTTAAGCGTGGGAACATCACGGGTTGAAGTGGCGGTAGCCCAAGGCCCTTCAAATCCTTCTGAGTAAGGCAGTGTCACAAAGGTTGGGGGAGCTAGCGTGGCTGCACCAGTTATGCAAATGGTGAAGGAACCCATCGCATCAGCCGAGCCGTAGCCTGACACAAACAGGTAATAAGTAGTACCGGGGGTGAGCGACGACAAGCTAAGTGTACCCGCACTGCTGTTGTTCTCTGGGCCGGCCGCACAGCCTGCTTCTGTGAATGGCCCCGCACTGCTAGTGGCCGAGAACACGCGTATCTGACCGGCCGCTGTGCCCGTTGTTTGAATATTGACAAAGGTGCTACCGATGCCAGAGGCCGCGGTAGTAAACTTGAACCAAACATCTTTTGGGTTGATGGCTATGCCGCAGCCCGGATTTGTGTAGCCAGCGGGGACGGTGGTAGTGGCTCCAATATTGGAAGCGTTGACAGGAGTACAGGTAGCAGCCACTGGCAGCGTTATAGCACCGCTGGGTTCGTCGTTGGTGAGCGGAGCTGCTGCTGCTGCTACAAAACGATAGGTCTGACCAGCACTGGGCGGGGCAGCATTGCGGAAGTTGTGGGTATAACTTGGATAGGGACCCGTGATGAATGCAGCAGTTGACCAAGCAGCGGCTCCAGTTGGCTTGACCACCAGCACATCCTGACCAGCTGCGTTGCTGTTGCCCTTCAGCCCCACGTTGGGGAATCGGCTGGTAGCAGCGGCAGTAGAGGGGGTAGCTGCATCGTATACAAAGTCGATGTTGTTGGTGGTTTCGTAGAGCCGGACCTGAAAGCTGAAATTGGTGTATTGCTTGTTCGACGGTGAGGCATCGGACTTATCACTTACATTCTTCCATTGAATGGTGCAAATGCGATTGGGAGCAGTGCCGGTAGTTGCAACCCGATATTCGGGGGTGCCCGTACCGGGTTCGAGGTCGAAGTTGAAGGGCAGAATCAGGTTGGTGTTGGCTGCGTTCGTGCTGGAAACTGGGTCTTCATTATTACAACCCTGCACGTTGCAGATAAACAGGTCGGTCCCTGAGGGAGCCGTAGAACCGAGTTTAATAAACCCGTTGGTGCTCAGTACAAATTGCATGAAGGCCGTGCCGTTGTAGGTGAACGTGAAGCCAATAGGCTGAGCAGCCGAGTTAGCATCATCGTTATTGGCCGTAGTGATGGCCGCGCCCGTAGCCCCAAGGTCTGTGTAGGTGCCGGCAAGGTTAGTTGCATTGCCCGGAGCGTAATTGAACTGGGCTTGGGCGGCGAAAGGCAACAGCGCAATTGGCAGCCAGCAGCCGGCACGTTTTAGCCGACTCAGTAAGGATGTTATCATAGAAAAAGGGGAGAGGTGGGGAATAAAAAAGGGAAATGGGTGAAAACAACGTAACAACTAGCCAAACGCTGGTTGAATAGCGACTGGCCATGGGCCCGCAGCAAAAGCCAAAGTACGACAACCGCCGCTAAAATAACTGCATCTGTCGGGCAAGTACTGCCTAGAAACCAGCTAGTGCCCTACAATAGTAGCGGCCAGCAAGGCTGCGGTATTGGCCGATGCATCGCAGCCCGGTACCGGTACCAACGTGCGCGGCGGCTCTTCGGGGCGAGGGGCCAGGCCATAGGTGTAGGTCTTGTCGTAATAGTCCAGCAGCAGCTCCACCATCAGCGGAAAGTCGCCGGCAGCTACAGCGGCGAGAGCCTGCTGGGTGGCCAGGCCACCCAGGCGCTTGCGCAGCCGCTCGATGGCTTCGGCCAGCAGGACGGGGTCTTCGGCGCCATACTCGGCGGCCAGCTTAGCCACGCGGGCGGCGCGGGGCACCTCCAGCACGGAGCGCGGGGCCGCCTGCAACTGGGCAAATAGCCCGGGCGGAATGGTGAGCCGGCCAATCTGCCGGCTTTCATCCTCTACCCAAATAGGGGCATCGGTGGGCAGGGTGGCCAGAGCAGCCGCCAGGTTATTCTCGAACTGCTCCTGGGTGGGCTGGGCGGGCTGCCCGATGGCCCCAAACGCCGAACCTTTGTGGTGAGCCAGCCCTTCGAGGTCGAGCACCAGCTGGCCAGGCATGGCTGCCAGCTGGTGTAGCACGTCGGTTTTGCCGCTGCCCGTGAGGCCGCCCAGCACCCGCCACTGCCGGGGTTGCGCAAACGAGGCCAGCACTGCCCGGCGGTAGTCCTTGTACCCGTGGTCGAGCAGGTGAACTTTGAAGCCACCCAGCTCCAGCAGCCACAGCACCGCACCGCTGCGCATGCCGCCGCGCCAGCAGTGCAGGCGCACTTCCTTGCCTGGCACCAGTTTCTGGGCCCGTTTTATCATCGCCGACATCTTTGGTCCAAAGAATTCCAGGCCCAGGTGCACCGCCCGGTCCTGGCTCACCTGCTTGTAGGTAGTGCCAATGCGCGCCCGCTCCTCATCGGTAAACAGGGGCAGATTAAGCGCGCCCGGCACGTGCCCCTGGCCAAACTCGATGGGGGCCCGAACGTCGAGAATAGGGTAGGAGAGGGCTTCGAATTCAGAAAGGGAATGGCGGGGCATAAGTAGGTAGTACGTTGAGCAGTGAAAAATAACTGGCAGGGCCTAAACAGCATCCGCCACCGGTGGCGGATGCTGTTTAGGCCCCTAAGGATGGCCCGCCACCGGTGGCGGATGCTGTTTAGGCCCCCAAGGGTGGCCCGCCACCGGTGTCTGGTGCCGCTTACCCTCCTAAGGGTGGCCCGCCGCCGGCGTCCGGTGCCGCTTGCCCCCCCTAAGGATGGCCGGCCGCGCGCGGCGGAGCTACTTCAGTTGCCGCAGGTAGAGCTGTACCGTGTTTTCCAACCCCAAATACAGCGCGTCGCATACCAGGGCGTGGCCGATGCTCACTTCGGCAAGTTCGGGCAACTGCTGGTGCAGCCAGGCCAGGTTGTCGAGGTCGAGGTCGTGGCCGGCGTTCACGCCCAGGCCCAGTTGGCCGGCCCGGGCAGCCGTGGCGCGGTAAGGCGCTACAGCCGCTTCGCGGTTGGCGAGGTACTGCACGGCATAGGCTTCAGTATAAAGCTCGATGCGGTCGGTGCCCGTGCTGGCGGCGGCTTCCACCAGGTTCACGTCGGGGTCGAGAAAGATGCTCACGCGGCAGCCGAACGATTTCAACTCCGCCACCACTTCGCGCAGAAACTGCTGGTGCGTGACCACGTCCCAGCCGGCATTGGAGGTGATGGCGTCGGGCGCGTCGGGCACCAGCGTTACCTGCTCGGGGCACACCTCGCGGCACAGGGCTACAAAATCGGGGGTGGGGTTGCCCTCCACGTTCAGCTCGGTCGTCACAACATGCTTCAGGTCGCGCACGTCCTGGTAGCGGATGTGGCGCTCGTCGGGGCGCGGGTGTACCGTGATGCCTTCGGCTCCGAAGCGCTCGATGTCGCGCGCCGCCTGCAAAACGTTGGGGCGGTTGTGGCCCCGGGCGTTGCGCAGGGTGGCCAGTTTGTTGATGTTGACGCTGAGCTTGGTCATGGGTGTTGCGGGATGTAGGTAAGGTAGCCGGACTAGGGCCGAAGCGTCTAGCCCGATGGCGGGCGTAGCTTTGAAACAAAATTACACCAGATGCTTCCCTGCCCGGGGCAGGGCTTTGCCATGACCCACACTCCCTCCCTCCCTATTCGGCTGCGGCCGGTGCTGGCCTTTGCGGCGCTAGCGTTGTTAATAGTAGGTATCGAGCATGCCGTTGTTCGTCTGCCAGTGTTTCCGCAGCATCCGGCGTTGCCGTGGGCCATCCTGTTCGATATGCTGGTGGGGCTGCCGGTGCTGTTCTACCTGCTGTTGATGCGGCGCTACCGGCTTTCGCCTCTGCTGCTGGTTTCTGTCATCAGCACCTGCCTGGGGCTCGCTTATTGGTTGCTGCCCGCGCCCTACTGGCCGTCGGTGCCGCTACTCAAATTGCTGCCCATCGTGCTCGAAGGCTGCGTGCTGGTGGCCATAGCTGCCCGAGGCCGTAAACTGGTCCGGGCTTACCGCGCCGCCGGGGCCCATGAAGCCCGGCCCTTGCCACGCCTGCGGCTGGCTGCCGAGCAGGAATTGGGCGTATTCGGCGTGCTGCTGGTGGCCGAGCTGGACATGCTGCGCTACGCCCTGCTGGGTTGGTGGGAGCGCGCGCCAGCTCCCTTAGCAGGCACGGTGTCCTTCAGTAGCCACCGCGAGTCGGGCTTTCCCGCGTTGCTCATCATGGCCTGCTTCGGGTTGTTAATCGAAAGTGCTGCCCTGCACCTGCTGGTTCGCATGTGGAGCCCCCTCGCGGCGGGGTGGCTGCTGGTAGCTGATGCCTATACCCTGTTGCTTTTCATCGCCCACGGCCACGCCGTGCGCCTGCAACCTACAGTGCTCACCGCCCATGAGGTTCTCGTACGGGTGGGTTTTTTCTGGCGCGTAGCCGTGCCGCGTGCTAGCCTATCCAACATCGACTTGTTGCGGGGCGACTACGCCACCGATGCCGAAACCCTGAACCTGGCGCGTCCGCTGCTGACTGCTCCCAATGTAATGCTGACTTTTGCGGCTCCGGTAACCGTCGTTGGGCCCTACGGCATCTGCCGTACGGCCCGCCGCCTGGTGCTATATCTGGACGAACCGCAGGCCTTTGTGGCAGCAGCGGGCTCGTCTGATTTTTCCATGCGCTAACGCGCCAATTTTTTTCCCATGCTCAAAACCACCATCGACGCCGCCATCAAGCAGGCCATGCTCGCCAAAGACAAAGTGCGCCTCACCGCCCTGCGCAGCATCAAATCGCAAATCATGCTGGCCGAAACGGCCGAAGGCGCCAGCGACGCCGGCCTCACGCCCGAAGCCGAGCTCAAGCTCCTCAACAAAGCTGCCAAGCAGCGCCGCGATGCCGCCGCCATATATAAGGAGCAGTTCCGCTCCGACCTCGAAACCACCGAACTCGCCGAGCTGGCCATCATCGAGGAATTCCTGCCCGCCCAGCTCACCGAAGCCGATTTGGTCGAGAAACTCGTGCACATCATCCAGCGCGTGGGCGCCACTGGGCCCTCCGACCTGGGCAAAGTAATGGGCGTAGCCGCCCGCGAGCTCTCCGGTCAGGCCGACGGCAAGCGCATTTCCGACGTGCTCGGCCATTTGCTGAACAACACGAACCTGTAAAGGCCAGTGGCATGCTAAAAGGCCGTCATGCTGAGCTTGCCGAAGCATCTTTACCGCGAAGAGTAACTAGTTGCTACTGCGGTAAAGATGCTTCGGCAAGCGGACGCCAGATAAGCATGACGCTCCATAATTATTGTTCCTTGAGCGTATGACGGCCCTCGACATCCTGCTGTTTCTTCCCCTCGGCATTGGGGCCGTGAAGGGCTACCGACGCGGGCTGGTGCTGGAGGTGGTATCGCTGTTGGCCTTTGTGCTGGCCGTGGTGGGTGGGCTGAGCTTGCTTTCGGCTGCCGTGCCACTGGTGCGGCAGTACGTAGGCGACGCGTTTGGCATGCTTCCGCTGCTCTCGTTCGCGTTGGTTTTTGTAGGGATTATGTGGGGCGTGCACCTGGTGGGAGGCTTGTTGAAAACCGCCGTGCACCTCACGCCGCTGGGGGTGCTCGACAACCTGCTGGGCGGCGCGGCGGGCGTTATCAAGTGGGTACTCGGCCTGAGCCTGCTGCTGCACGGCACCCGGCTGGCGGGCCTGCACCTGCTCTCGCCCGGACTGGTGGCCGGTTCGCAGGTGCTGCCCATTGTGCAGCAGGCCACACCACTGGCCCTGCAAATCACGGGCTACGTGCTGCCCTTCGCCCAGGGCCTGCTGGTGCGCATGAAAACGGCCTTTGTGAAAAGCTAGGGATGAAAACTCAGTGCGCAGGGAGTACGCTTCTCTGTTACTGCTTATCCCTGCTTACCTATTCATTATCCCCTGCATGCGCCTCCTGCTGCTCGACAACTTCGACTCGTTCACCTTCACCCTGGCCGACTACCTGGGCCAGTTGGGGGCCGAAGTAGCTGTGCGCCGCAACGATGTGCCCCTGGCCGATTTAAACGTGCCCAGCTTCGACGGAGTAATTCTCTCGCCTGGCCCAGGCACCCCCGCTGCTGCCGGCGTCATGCCTGCTCTTATTAGTGCTTACCACCAAGCAGTACCCATGCTGGGCGTGTGCCTGGGCCACCAGGCGCTGGGCGAATTTTTTGGAGGTACAGTAGTGCGGGCGGCCCGGCCCATGCACGGCAAGGTCACCACCATGCGCTGCAATGCGGCCGACCCCCTCTTCGCCGGCCTGCCCCCGGAGCAGCCCGTCACGCGCTATCACTCCCTCATTCTCAGCGAACCGCTGCCGCCTGCATTGCTGGCGCTAGCCCACACCACCGGTCCGCAGCCCGAACTCATGGCCCTGCGCCACCGCACACTGCCGCTCTACGGCGTGCAGTTCCATCCCGAAGCCCTGCTCACGCCGCACGGGCTAGCCATGCTGAGCAATTGGCTGCGTTGTTGTATCATTGCCTAAACCGCGTAGATTGGTTGCCGGTTGCAGCTTTTGCCCCTGCCGGAGCTTGCTGCAACAACCAGTACCCGCAAAAGAATAACGAGATGGAATTGCGCCGCCAGCATCAGCACGGGTACGAATATGTAGACGAGGGCCAGGGGCCAATATTGCTGCTGCTGCACGGCTTATTTGGCGCTCTCAGCAACTGGCACGAGGTCGTGCGCGAGTTCTCCGTCGGCCACCGCGTCATCATCCCGCTGCTCCCGGTCTACGACATGCCGCTCACGCAGGCCGGCGTGCCCGGGTTGGTGGCCTACGTCGAAGGATTTGTGCAGGCCCTGGCGCTGCCCGGTAAGTTCGCGGTGCTGGGCAACTCGCTCGGTGGCCACATTGCATTGGTGTATACCCTCAAGAACCCCGCCCGCGTTAGCAGCTTAGTGCTTACGGGCAGCAGCGGGCTCTTCGAAGACAGTATGGGTGGCTCTTTCCCCAAACGCGGCAACTACGCCTATGTAGAGGAGCGGGTCGGCTACACGTTCTACGACCCTGCCGTGGCCACCAAGGAGCTGATTGATGAAGTCTTTACCGTCACCAACTCCAACCCCAAGTGCCTGCGCATCATCGCCATTGCCCGCTCGGCCCAGCGCCACAACCTGAGCAAGGAGTTGGCGAAAATCAACGTGCCGGTGCTGCTGGTCTGGGGCCTGAATGATACCATTACCCCACCGCCGGTAGCTCACGAATTTGCCCGCCTGCTCCCCCACGCCGAACTGCGCTTCCTCGACCACTGCGGCCACGCCCCCATGATGGAGCGCCCCGCTGCTTTCAATGCCTACCTGCGCGGGTTTTTGCGTAGTGTCGAAGTCATGCCAGCCGCAATGGCCTAAACTTTTGGCGGCCCGATTGTTGTTCGTCCAAATCGTCGGCCGCCGGCCCCCTGTCATCTAAACCTGCGGCCGCTTCCATACTATCCTGTTTTATGATATGAGGCTTCGGCTAATTCATCATCTATAATTCATACCTCATAATCCACCGAGAATATGCCCGCCCTGCTCGCCGAAGATTTACTCAACGAAATGATTCCGCCCCTGAAGGGCACCGATTCGGCGGGCAAAGCAGCACGCTGGCTCGACGAATTCCACGTCGCGCAACTGCCCGTACTCGACCAGCGCCGCTACCGCGGCCTCGTCACGGAAGCCGACCTGGCCGATTTTGACGACCCCGAAAAACCCCTCTCCGAGCTGACCCTGGGATTTGCTGATGCTTACGTGCGTCCCGACCAGCACTTCTACCGGGTGATGGAGTTGGCCATCGAAAACAAGATTCAGCTTGTGCCCGTGGTCGATGAGCGCCACGAGTATGCCGGCGTCGTTACCATTGCCGATGCTTTGGCCGCATTTGGCCAGCAGCCTTCCGGCGGCCAGGGTGGCATCATCGTGCTCAGCATGGAGGAGCGCGACTACTCGCTCACCCAAATCAGCCGCTACGTTGAGGAGAACAATGCTAAAATCATCAGCGCCATCGTAGCGCAGGATGAAGTCGACCCTTACCGCATTCGCCTCACCATCAAGCTCAACACCGACAATTTGGCCCGCATCACGGCTACGCTCGAGCGATTTGGCTACGTGGTTACGGCCCAGTTCAGCGGCACCGCCGTCGCCAATGAAGACGAGCAGGACCGGTTCGATGCCCTGCTGCGCTACCTGAACGTCTAATAGCGGGTGCTCGGGTTTCTGTTGTTTCTCCTGCAAGTATTGGTGCCCATTCCGGCCCCGGCCGATACCCTGCCGCGTCCCCTGCGCCCGGTAGTGGCCCCTACCGATACGTTGGTGCGCGTGCTGCCCTGCCCCGGCACCACCCGGGCAGCCGTAGGCCGTGTGGTGTTTGCCGGCAATGCCATCACCAAGGAGCGCATTCTGCGGGCTGAGCTCGATTTTACGGAGGGAGATACCCTGGCCCTGGCCGACCTGCCGGCCCGCATAGAAGCCAACCGCCGCCGCATTTTCAACCTGCAGCTGTTCCACGCCGTGGTGGCGCAGGCCGTTTGCAGCAGCGGCAAGTGGCTCATTGTGTTTGGCGTGCAGGAGCGGTGGTACACCTTCCCGGTGCCCATCCTGTCGCTGGCCGACCGCAACCTGCGCTCCTGGCTTAGTCGCTCCGACCGGTGGCGGCGCGTCGATTACGGCCTGCACCTCACCCGCGCCAACTTCCGCGGCCGCAACGAACAGTTCATTGCCAACCTGCAGCTGGGCTTCAATCGCAAGTATGAGCTGTTCTATGAAGTGCCTGGCCTGGGGCGTTATCGCCGCCTGGGCTTCGGCGTGGGCGCCTCGTTCTACCAAAGCCACGCCCTCGACTATCGTACCACCGACGACCGCCTCGTTCCTCTGCGGGCCGACAACAACTTCCCCATCCAGCGCTTCTACGCCACCGCAGGCCTGCGCTTTCGCCACACTGTGCAGTTCCGCACCGCGTTCGATGTGTCCTACCACCGCGAGCAAATCAGCGACTCTGTCAATTACTACAACCCCGGCTATTTTCTGGGCCGCACCCAGCGCGAGTTCATCGACTTCACGCTCAGCAGCACGCGCAACCAGCGCAACACCTTTGCATATCCCCTCACCGGGCAGTACACCCAGGTTAGCCTCTCGCACCGCGTTTTTCTCGACAATACCACCCCCTCGCTCACTACGTTGCGTGGTACCTATGCTCGCTACTTTGCCCTGGGGCACCAATTTTATTACAGCCTCGGCCTAAGTGCCCAGGCCCGCCTCGCCCGCAGCTTGGGCTACCCCGACACCCGCGCCCTGGGCTACAACGACCTCGTGCGCGGCTACGATGAGTACGTCATCGAAGGCCGCCACTTTGGCTTAGTGCAGCAAGGGCTCTCATATCGCCTCTTCCAGCCCAAAACCATTCGCTTGGGTTCCATCGACAACCCCAAAGTAAATACCATCCCCATCGCCCTATACGGCAATATCTTTGCCGATGCTGGCTACGTCGTAGCTCCCGTCTCCATCCCTCAAAACCAGCTTCCCAACCATCTCCTGCGCGCTGTGGGCCTCGGCCTGCACCTCGTCACGTACTACGACCGCGTCTTCACCGCCGAGTACACGCTCAACGGCTTGGGGCAAACCGGCTATTTCTTTCGGGCAGAGTTTCCAATTTAACCCTGTAAGCACTCCCGGGTCGGTTATGAATTTGTTATCAATTTTCTCTGCGGTGTCCATTTTCCGCTTCTCTCTTTTCGCATGAAAATCGCCATCCTCGGCAAGCCTTTCGACGATGAAGCCGCCCCCGCCATTCAGGCGCTGCTCGACGACCTGATTGCCCGGCGGGCCGATGTGCGCATCGGCGAGTCCTTTCGCACCTTCCTCGACAACCGCCTGCGCCTGCCCGAAGGTACTACCAGCTTCCGCCGCGGCGATTCGCTGCGCGGCGTGCAGTACGTGCTCAGCATCGGCGGCGACGGCACTCTGCTCGATACCGTTACCTACGTCGGCAGCCTGCAAATCCCCATTCTCGGCATCCACACGGGTCGGCTCGGTTTCCTGGCCACCATCACGCCCGACCGCATCACTCAAGCCATTGATGCGCTCTACAAAGGCCACTTCAACATCGAAGAGCGCAGCCTTATCCGCGTCGATACCGACCCCGACGTATTTGGTAGCCTGAATTTTGGCCTCAACGAGTTCAGCGTGCTCAAGCGCGACACTTCTTCCATGATTGTGGTCCACACCTACATCGACGGTGAGTACCTCAATTCCTACTGGGCGGATGGCCTCGTGGTGGCCACGCCTACTGGCTCCACCGGCTATTCACTCAGCTGTGGCGGCCCGGTTATGCTCCCGCAGACAAACAATTTTATCATCGCTCCCGTATGCCCCCACAATCTGAATGTGCGGCCCCTCGTCGTGTCCGACCAGAGCGTGATTTCCTTCGAAATTGAAGGCCGTAGTACTAGCTATATGCTGGCACTCGACTCTCGCTCTCTGCCCGTCGAGGCCTCCGTTCAGATAGCTGTTCGTCGTGAAAACTTCAATGCCCGTCTAGTAAAACTGAATCACGTTAACTTCTTGAGCACCTTGCGCAGCAAACTCAATTGGGGCCTCGACCGGCGCAATCCGGCCGGTACTCAAGTGTAGCCTGCAAAGATTTTTCTTGAAAAAACCGTGGAAAGTTTTTTAAGTTCCTCACATAGCCTACTTTTGTGACCGTCTGAAACTGCGCATTCACTGCCCAAGCCTCATACCACCTAGTCTGTATCATCACTTTCGTTGCCTTATGAAAAATATTTTCACTTATTCCACCGCGTTTGTTCTCGGCTTGGCTCTGGTGGCCTCTACCGAAGCAGACGCGCAGCAATTCAGCAAGCGGAAGCAGTACAACTCGGTTGGCTTCAGCCTGAATGCAATGAACTATTTCGGTGACGTTGTCCCCGTTACTAACTTCAGCAGCTTCCGTTTTGGTGCCACCCGCCTAGGTGCTGGCGTTTCCATTACACGCCGCTTCTATCCGCGCCTGTCGGGCCGTTTTGCTCTTGCTTATGGCCGTATCACGGGCAGCGACGCACTGGCAACTCAGGGTGTAAGCAGCCCCGATGCTCTGTTCCGCCGTCAGCGCAACATGACGTTCCGCAACGATATTTTTGAGGCCTCGGCTGTTGCCGTAGTCGACCTGATTGAAAACCGCAACAACTACCTCAAGCGCCCGGACTTTGTGCCTTACGTGTTTGGTGGTGTTGCCGGCTTCCACCACAATCCACAGGGCCTGTACAAAGACGATACCTACGTCGACCTGCAGGACCTGAAAACTGAAGGACAAGCCACTGCTTACAGCAAAACCCAGTTCTCGATTCCTTTCGGTGGTGGTATTCGTTACCGCATCAACCGGAACTTCGATGCCAGCCTGGAAATCGGATGGCGCAAAACGTTCACCGACTACTTGGACGATGTATCGACCAATTATGCTCCTGACGCTTCGTTAGTTGGTGACTACGCTAAATACTTCGGTCGTGGCATTACCTTGGCCGACCCAGGTAACAAGTTTCCGGGCTTCAATTCTCCCGGTAGCAAGCGTGGTACCACCAACCGCGATGACTGGTACATCGTTACGGGTGTAACGTTGAACTACATCTTGACGCCCCGCATCAAGAACCCCAAATTCCGCTAAGCGGCGGAACCTGGCTGGTTCGGTTTACTTATTCAGTCAGCAATTAGTCTAAATGACGAACTCGACTTTTCAAAAGACGCTCCTCGCTTGCTTCGTGCAGGCGGGGAGTGTGCTTTTTATAGCCCCTGCTCAGGCCCAGAACACCAGTGAGGTTGGTGTAGGGTTAGGCGCCACTAACTACCGGGGTGAACTGTCGCCCCGCTACCAGTTCCAAAACAACCGTCCGGCTCTCACAGCCTTTTACCGCAAGGATGTTTCAGTGCCCATTACCCTGCGTGGCGGGCTCACGGCGGGCCTGCTTCGGGCCGACGACGGCAACGTGAGTGGCGTGAATGGTGCCGTGCCCCCCCTGCAGGCCTACCGCCAGGCCAATACCAAGGGTTGGCTGGCAGAAGCCTCCGCCATAGTAGAGTATAACTTCCTCGACTTCCATCGGCGTACCGATAAGGTGCATTTTACGCCTTATCTGTTTGGTGGACTCGCTATTTTCTATGCTAACACGAAGACTGTCAGCAATGCCGGCTTGGGGGAATTGAACCGCCAGGGTGGGGTGATTGGCTTTGCCATTCCGGTAGGAGTAGGAGCTAAGCTAGCTCTTTCTGAGCACTGGAATTTGGGCTTAGAGATAGGGGCGCGTAAGGCGCTCACCGACCAACTGGACCATCTCGGCGACCAATCGCCGCTTTTAGTGAACCCGCACGACCAGGATTGGTACTACTACAACGGGCTGAGCTTGTCGTATACCTTCTACAAAATCCATTGCCCGGATTCCTACAAGAAAAATAAAGAACTGCTCAAGTAGCAGCCAGTAGGACATTACAACGGATATGTATTGACTTTCGCTCGCTCGTTGGCGGTCACGACGGGCGAAGGCCCGGCCGTATGCAACCATTTCCGTAACTTGCGGGCTCTTTTAGCGAAACCGCAAAAATGACCGGCAAGGCCGAAATCAACACGCGCAATATTCCGGCTCACGTAGCCGTCATCATGGATGGCAACGGTCGGTGGGCCAAGCAACGGGGCGGCCTACGGGTATTCGGGCACCAGAGCGCCATCACGTCTGTGCGCGAAACAGTAGAGGAGGCCGCCGAATTGGGGGTGAAATACCTCACGCTTTACGCCTTCTCAACCGAGAATTGGAACCGCCCTGCCCTCGAGGTAATGGCCCTGATGCAGTTGCTGGTGCACACTATCCGGCAGGAAACGCCTACGCTGCTCAAAAACAGCATTAAGCTGCAATCCATTGGCGATATCAGTACCCTGCCGGCAAGCTGCCAGCGGGAGTTGGCCGAAGCCAAGGAACTTACCAAGGACGGCACACGCATGACGTTGGTGCTAGCCCTGAGCTACAGTGGACGCTGGGACCTGACGCAAGCTGCCCAGCGGCTGGCTACTGATGTAGCCGCCGGTCGCTTGCAACCAACCGAGGTGAATGAAGCATCTCTTTCGGGCTACCTCGCCACGGCGGGGATACCCGACCCCGAGCTACTTATTCGCACCAGCGGTGAGCAGCGCATCAGTAACTTTTTGTTGTGGCAGCTGGCCTACACCGAACTATATATTACGGATTTGCTGTGGCCGGATTTCCGCCGTCAGCATTTCCAGGAAGCTATTCGGGCGTACCAGCGCCGGGAGCGCCGCTTTGGAAAAACGAGTGAGCAACTCACAGTGTCTTAAATTCTTGTAATGTTGATTGTGCGTAATTTAGTTGTAAAGTGGGTGTTTGGGCTCATGATGTTGGGAATGTGGCTGGCTCCGGCGGCCCGAGCCCAGCAGACAGGTGGCGACGAACCCAAGAAGTACGAACTCGGCGGCATCACCGTCAGCGGTGCCCGCTATCTGGACCCCAATACGCTTATTGGCCTAACCGGCCTGCGCGTAGGCGATGCCATTAATGTGCCGGGCGAGGAGATTGGTAAATCCATTCGCAAGCTGTGGGCTCAGGGAATTCTGGGCGACGTAAGCGTAACCATTGCCCGCATCGAAGGCAATAAGATTTTCCTTGATTACAACCTGAAGGAGCGGCCGCGCTTGTCGAAGTTTACTTTCACCGGCATGCGCAATGGTCAGAAAGAAGACATTACCAAAAAAATTACCCTCATTCGGGGTAAGGTGGTAACGGATGCCTTGCTGAACAACACCCGCACGCAGGTTCGCAAGTTCTTCGTGAACAAAGGCTACCTCGATGCCAAAGTGAACGTGGTGCAAGTAGCCGATTCGTCGTTGTCGAACAGCGTCGCACTGCGGATTGACGTGGATAAAGGCTCAAAGGTGCGTATACACGACATTGCATTTGAGGGCAATAAAGCTTTCAAAGACAGCAAGCTGCGCGGAAAGTTCAAGAAAACCAAGGAGCGCAAGCCCTACAAATTCCTGACGGCGGGTAAGTTCCAGCGTAGCGAATACGAGGAGGACAAGAAGAAGCTGCTGGAATTCTACAATGCCGAAGGCTACCGTGATGCCACCATTGTGAGCGATACCCTCATTCGGGACGAGAAAGGGTTGGCATTAAACATTAAAGTAGACGAAGGCCCTAAATATTACTTCCGCCATATTACCTGGAGCGGTAACTACCTCTACGATGACAAAACGCTGGCTAACGTACTTGGCATCAAGCCTGGCAGCGCCTACAGCAAGGAAATACTGGATAAGCGCCTGAACTACAACCCGACGGGCCAGGATATTTCGTCGCTGTACCTGAACGACGGTTACCTGTTCTTCACCATCGACCCGGTTGAAACCAAGGTAGAGGGCGATTCCATCGACATTGAGATGCGTCTGAGCGAGGGTGTGCAGGCCCACATCAAAGACATCAACATTGCGGGCAATACCAAGACCAGCGACCACGTGCTGCGCCGCACCCTGCGCACGCTGCCCGGCGACAAGTTCAACCGCGAACTGTTGATTCGCTCGCAACGCGAAATTGCCACGCTGGGCTACTTCGACCCCGAAAAAATCGGTATCAATCCGGTGCCCAACCAAGCCGATGGTACCGTGGACATCAACTATACGGTAGTAGAAAAGCCTTCTGACCAAGTAACCCTGTCGGGTGGCTGGGGTGGCTACGCTGGCTTTATTGGTACGGTGGGCCTCGTGTTCAACAACTTCTCGCTGCGCAAGGCCGGCTCCCTCCGCAACTGGACGCCGGTGCCCGCGGGCGACGGCCAGCGCCTGTCGCTCAACGTGCAAGCCAACGGCGTGCAATACCAGGCTTATTCGCTCTCCTTCACTGAGCCGTGGCTGGGCGGCCGCCGGCCAAATTCGTTCTCGTTCAGCCTCAACCACAGCGTGCAGCGTACGGGCGCCGCCCTCGATGCCGCTTCAGACCAATTCATCAAGGTAAACAGCGCCACCGTAGGTTTGGGCCGTCAGTTGCGCGTACCGGATGACTACTTCACGCTAAGTAACTCGTTATCATATAGCCAGTATCAAACGCAGAACTACCCGGTAATTCCGGGTGCTCAGTCAGGTACATTCAATAACATTACCTTGAATACGACCCTGGCCCGCAACAGCATCGACAACCCAACCTACACGCGCCGGGGTTCGTCGCTGAGCCTTAGCTTGAGCCTGACGCCTCCGTATTCGCTCCTCAACCCTGAACACCCTAGCAACAACCAGTGGATTGAATTCCACAAATGGATGTTCGATGCTTCGTGGTTTACGCCCATTGTGGGCAAGCTGGTGTTGAACACCCGTGCACACTTTGGTTTCTTGGGCACCTACAATTCTAACCGTCAGATTGGGCCGTTCGAACGCTTTAAAATGGGCGGGGCTGGTCTGGGCTACAACGGTGGCGGCAACTACTTAGTAGGCACCGACTACGTGGGCCTGCGCGGCTACGACGACCCGGGCCAGGCCTACGCCATTCCGACGGCGCAAGGCCAACAGGCCGGTGGTATTGCTTTCAACAAGTACGTGCTGGAAATGCGCTATCCTGTGAGCCTGAACCCGGCCGCGACGGTGTACGTGCTGGCCTTTGCCGAAGCCGGCAATGCCTTCGACTCGTACCAGAACTACAATCCTTACAAACTCTACCGCTCGGCTGGGGTAGGAGCCCGGGTCTTTATGTCAGCCTTTGGCTTGCTGGGCTTCGATTATGGCCATGGTTTCGATTCGGTGGTGCCTATTTCGGGTACCACTGCGAACCAGGACCCGAACCACTTCCACTTCATCATCGGCCAGCAAATTCGCTAGCCGGACACTATGCGCCCGGATTTCACGTTTTGCCTCGTATGAAGAACTTTCGTGGCCTGCTACTGGCCGTCGCATTGCTGCTGAGCGGGTCCGGCGTGGCCCAGGCGCAGAAATTTGGATGGGTTGATTCGGAATTCATCATGGCCAAAATGCCCGAGTACGCCAAAGCCCAGCAGGAGCTTGCGCTGCTGTCGGACACCTGGCAGAAAGAAATTGAGGTGCAACAAAAGGACCTCGACAAGCTCCATCGGAACTATCAGAACGAGGAAATTGTGCTGACGGAAGCCATGAAGAAAAAGCGGCAGGACGAAATTCTGCTGAAGGAGCAGGAGTTGAAAGCCTACCGCAACAAGCAGTTCGGTTACGAAGGCCAGTTGTTCAAGAAGCGCCAAGAGTTAAACAAGCCGGTGCAGGACAAGGTGTTCGAAGCGGTGGAAAAAATAGCCAAAAAGAAGTCACTGGCTGTTATTTTTGATAAGTCCGGCGACCTCACCATGCTCTATACCAATCCCGCGCACGACTACACCGAGTTTGTGCTCGAAGAGTTGGGCTTGGGCGCCGAAGACCGCAACCAGCCCGGTCCCAAAGGCGCAGTAAAAACCGTAGCGCCTCCCAAAACGCCGGTTGACCCCAACTTTGAATCGGACTCGGGTACACCCGAGCCGGCGGCTAAAACCAAAGCAGCCAAGCCAACGCGCCCGGCCCGCAAGAAGTAATTACCTTTGCCCCAACATTTTTCTGACCCTTTTTCTTTTTGATGAATCTCGTGAAAATTTTTCGTCTGACGCTCGCCGCCGTTCTGCTGACCGCCGGAACCTTGGCCGCTACTTCCGCGCAGGCCCAGGCCCCCCTGAAAATTGGCTACACCGATGTCCAGTACGTACTGGCCCAGATGCCCGAAAGCAAGCAGATTGAATCGGAGCTGAAAACCTACAACTCGCAGCTTGAGGCCCAGCTGAAAAGCAAGTATGCTGAGTACCAAAGCAAAGGCGAAGCCTACCAGAAGGCGGCTGGCACCATGACCGATGTGGTGAAAGCCGATAAGGAAAAGGAGCTTCAGGGCCTGCAGCAGTCCATCCAAGAGTTCCAGCAGAGCGCCCAGCAGTCGCTGCAGCAGAAGCAGCAAACCCTGCTGAAGCCAGCTCTCGATAAGCTGCAAAAGAACATTGACTTAGTAGCCACCGAGAACGGTTTCACCTATGTGTTCAACTCCGACGGTGGCGGTAGCCCGCTGTTGCTGCACGCGCCGAAGGAAGGTGACATTTCGGACCTCGTGCTGAAGAAAATGGGCATTACGCCTGGTGCTGCTGTTCCCGTAAAGTCGGGTCCGGCTTCGTCCAGCGCGCCCGCCTCGGCTCCGACTGCTCCCGGTGTAAACAAGACCAAAGTAAAAACCAAGAAATAAGCAGCCCCGCTGCCCGATTACCGAAAAGCCGGAGCAGCTGCTTCGGCTTTTTTTCGTGCCCATACCCAATTCCCTATGCTTGATTCCGCGCTGGATGATAACGACCTCCTTGACCCTGATAATGAAGACAGCGGTGACGAGCTTTACGAGCACCACCGCATCGTCGTCGACCGCGGGCAGGAACTGTTGCGCATCGATAAATTTCTGCAACACCGCCTGCGCAACACCTCGCGCAACAAGATTCAGGAAGCCATTCGGGCCTCGGCGGTGGAGGTAAACGGCGCAGCCGTGAAGCCTAACTACCGCATCAAGCCCCAGGACACTATCACTATTACGCTGCCCGAGCCGCCGCGCGAAGGCAAAGTGGTGCCCGAGGAAATGCCCCTCGACATCCGTTACGAAGATGCCGAGCTCCTCATTGTGAACAAACCGGCTGGTTTGGTTGTGCATCCGGCCTACGGCCACTGGCAAGGCACGCTCGTGAATGGATTGGCCCATCACTTGGCTAACTTGCCCACGGGCCGCAATGGTGAAGTTCGGCCTGGTCTCGTGCATCGCATCGATAAGGATACTTCGGGCTTGCTGGTCATTGGTAAAACGGAGTTCGCGATGACGCACCTGTCCAACCAGTTTTTCCACCACACCATTCAGCGCAGTTATTTGGCCTTGGTGTGGGGCACGCCTCCCGGCCCTTCCGGAACCATTCGGGGCAACCTTGGGCGTAGCCTGCGCGACCGGAAGGTGCAGGCTGTGTACCCCAACGGCGAGCAAGGCAAGCACGCCGTGACGCACTACGAAGTATTAGAGAGTTTTGGTCCGGTCACGCTGGTACGTTGCGTACTCGAAACCGGCCGTACGCACCAGATTCGGGCCCATATGCAGTACCTGGGCCACCCACTCTTCTCCGATGCTACGTATGGCGGCGACCGCATCCGTGTCGGCCAGAATACAGGGGCGTACCGCGACCTAGTCGAGCATGCTTTTCAACTCCTGCCGCGTCAAGCCTTACACGCCCGCTCCTTGGGCTTCGTGCATCCAGTATCGGGCGAGAGTGTATACTTTGAAGCCGAATTGCCAATCGACTTCGCGGCCGCACTGGACTTGTGGCGTACTTGGGCGGCCAGCCATTAGGCTTCAATGTCATACTGCAGCCAGTGTGCCAGAAGGCAAGCATTGGTATAACCCAATATTTCGCCACTCAAATAGCTTACCACAAAAAAGGCCCCGGCGCTATTGCGCCGGGGCCTTTGCATTCGCACTACAGCCCTACTTCTTTTTCTTGACGGTTGTCGTGGTCGTTTTTTTCGTAGCAACCTTAGGCTTTGCGCTCAGAATGTCGATGTTATTCTTTGCACCTTGGTTAGTTGGGTCTAATGCCAACACTTGCTCAAAATTGGCCTTGGCAGCCGCTTTGTCGCCTTTCTGGAAGTTGTACACGCCCAGGTAACCATAAGCCTCTACCAGGCCCTCCCGGAACTTGGTTGGGTCAGCACCTTCCGCTTTCGATAATTCAATGTATTTCTCGTACGAAGGCTTGGCCAATCCTTGCTTTGCTTCTGGGTCGAGGCCCGAGTTGGCCTTGCCACGCGACAAATAGGCCGGGGCGTAAGTAGGCTTGGCAATGTTGATGATGTTGTACACACTATCAGCACGAGTGTACTGCTTACCGGCACTGTACACCGTAGCCAAGCGGAACTGGTCGGTGAGGTCACCGTTTTTCGCCAGTTGAGCGTAGATGCGCGAAGCGTTGGTGTAGTCTTTCTTCGCCGCGTAAGCCGTCGCGAGGTCACGTTGCAGCTCCTTCACCTTCTCGGGGTCAGTCTGCGCTTTGATGGCCTTCTGAATAATGTTGAGCCCTTCTTCAGAACGGCCGGCACGCACTAGAATCTTGCCCTGGTACGAATAGTCTTCGGGAATGATTTTGTCAGCCGGCGCAATTTTCATGTACTGGTCCATGGCCGTCGCAGCAGCATTGAACTCGCCGGTCTCATACAACAAGTAAGGACGCAGGCGATTCATCGTCAAATTGTTGGGCTCAATTGCCAACACTTTATTTACCTCCGTCAGCGCTTCGGGATACTTTTTGCTTTTGTAGAGAAAAGCCGCATACTGCGCATCAGTAGCCGGCGACTTCTCAGCCAGCCCCATGTATTGCTGAATGCTTTTCAAAGCCAAATCGTACTGCCCAGCCAGGTAATACATATCGGCCAACTCGCGGTAAGCAGGAGCGTAGCTGGGGTCCAGGTCAACCGCTTTTGTCAGCGACTCGCGGGCCGCGTTGAAGTTGCGCGAGCGCACGTTCAAAACGCCTTTTTTGTAATAAGCCTGCGCGTAGCTGGGGTTAGCCGTGATAGCACGGTCGAAGCTGCTCATTGCATCTCCACCGCCCTTGTCCGAGTGCAGGTAAATGTCGCCCTGAGCAACCATGAGTGCAGGCTCGTCCTTCTTATTGGCCGTCTGGGCGGCGGCAATATAAGTTTGGGCTTTGCCCATGTCCTTGCTGTCCGCTTCGCCATAGGCCTGCGCAATCATGGTCAGCACCTTGGCATCCTTATTCTTCGTGGCTTTAGTAGCCGCGTCGAATTGGGCTTCCGCGGCTGTGGTCTGGCCTTTGGCCAGCAACGCACGGCCAGCCGCTACTTGGCCAAAGGGCGACGCTCCGGCAGCCTTGTTGAAATAGAACGCGGCCGAATCCGGCATATCGCGCATCTGATACAAGCGGCCTAACTCGAAAGCAGTTTCGGGGCTGGCCCCGGGACGTAAAGCAGCGCGGGCAGCGTTGTAACGGCCCAGTTCAATGTCGCGTTGGGCCGTTTGAATGTTTTGGGCGGTGGCCGCCGTGGTGCCGGCCATCAGGGCGAGGGCGGCGAGCAACGGCTGTTTCCAGGGCTTGAAACTCATAGGAAAAGAGAAGAATGAAAAATAACTAAGAAAAGAAGGTACGCGACAAGCGCACTTACAGTTTAGGCGTAGTGATGATGCGGGCCTGTATTTGGGCGGGCAGCAAGCCTGATTTTTGAAAAATAAGCTGCCCACTCTTGCCTGCCACGAAGGATGCAAACCCCGTGCCTAACCCCGCCCGGGCCTCCCGGCTGATGATGTACAGGCTGCGGCGTAACGGGTAGTTCTGCAACTCAGTGTGCTCTGCCAGTTGCTCGGGCGTTTTTTCGGCCAAGTAAGCTTGGTAAGGCTGAATATAGTCGTTGGTGGTCGGGTTGGGCCGGGAAGTGATGCCAGCCACCCGCACCTTGTTCAAAAACTTCATGGCTGTGGGGTCGTCGCGGTCCGAAATCCAGTTCACGCCAACTACGCCAATGGCATTGGGGTGCGTGGCCACATAGTCGAGCAGCGCTGGATTCGACGAAGCCGCGAATGCCCGTTTTGTTAGTGCAGTACCACGCGTCACAGAATCGAGCACAAAGCGCGTGGTGCTGCTGCGGTTGGCATCAAAAACAACATTGATGGCCGCCAGACCCTTCTTGCCACTCACCTGCGACCAGTTTGCCGTCCGGCCCGTGAAAATCTCGGCCAGCTGCGCCACCGTTAGCAGCGAATCAGGATTGGCGCGGTTGAGCACGATGGCCAAGCCATCGATGCCAATGCGCGTCGTGCGGGGCACAATAGTTTGCTTGACGAATTCGGCTTGCTCTGCTATACTAAGCTCCCGCGATACGACTGCTACTTTAACCTTATCATTGATAAGGTCAAGCATTACATTCTCTTCCGGCTGGAAGCTCATCTGCACATGCGCGTTCGAATACAGCTTGGCGAAAGTATCCACCTGGGCTTGCATGATGGGCGCGAACGTTTCATCAACGCTTATGGCTACCGTACCGCTAGTAGGGGTGTCCTGCGCCCCCGGAGAGCCCGGGCCGTCGCAGGATGTTACCCCCAGCGTGCCGGCTACCAGTGCGGCCAAACCCGTTGCTAGAACAGAGAAGTGCTTATTCATCATCGTTGAGATTGGTTTTTTTGCGAAAGTTTGCCTTGTGGCCACGGACGAACCGCACCAACCCATACAGGAAAAATACGCCTCCTAGTACCCGCCGGCCAGTAGTGCCCAACTGCTGCAGGCCGCCACTCATTGGCTTGCCCGCCGACCAAAACAGCCACACCCCGATTCCCAGATACACTAGGGCCATCACCAACACAAAGTAACGCACCAAACGCTGAGGCGACTTTCCAAGCCGTTCTTCAGTTGTCGGAAGGTTAAGCATACACGCAAAAAAGCTGATTGGAAGATGGCATAAACCTGCAAATGCTTTTGAAATGTTCGATTAAAAGCAGCTACTCAACGGGAGCGCAAAAGAGCGGAAAAAAGAGCGAGTTTCATAGTATATGAAAAGCCTATTTTCGACCTCTTTGTCTCATCACGGTAAAAGTTATTGCCTAACGCACTAATTACTGCATATAGTACAGGTTGGAGCACAGAGGCCTTGCCACATTTTGCCAAAATTTGAGGAATGTCGACTAGGGCTAAGCAAAACACCCCGAACCAGGCTGCGGAGCCCAATTCGGGGTGGAGCAGAGTTGGCCAAGGCCAACGCCAATTACTGGATTTTGTAGGTAATCGGCACCGTAAACGAAACGCTTACTGCCCGACCATTCTGCTTGCCAGGGCGAAATTTGGGGAGTGTTTTGATGGCGCGGATGGTTTCCTCATCCAAGCCTGAACCCAGGCCTTTTACCACTTTCACGTCCGTTACATCACCCTGGGGGTTCACGGTGAAACTGGCGAAAATACGGCCTTCAACCTGGTTGCGCAACGCCATTGGAGGATAGCGCACCGCCTTCTGAATGGCTGCTACAATGGCACCTTGGCCACCGCCGTTCGGCAATTCAGGCATTTGCTCAACATAGGTGTAAACCTTGTTTTCAACAACTTCTTCGACCACCTTATCGCCGGTGCCAGCGAGTTCCGTCAAGTCAGGAGCGTCAGTGTTGCCCTTCACCGTCACGGTAGCCACGGTCTTGTCTTTCAACTCCTCCTGGTCCGGAACCTCTTCCTTCTTCACTTCCTCATCTTTTTTCACCACCGGAGGGGTGAACTTAATGGTGGTTAGTTTGGGGGGTGGGGGTGGTGGAGCCTCGGGGGGCGGCGGGGGGGGCGGGGGCTTGGTATCGTCCAAGGGCGGAGCATCCATCAGCACGTTTTCCTGCAGATTCTTCTTCGGCTCTTTCGGCAGCCGGTCTTTCAGAAACTGCGAAATGAGCGGAAACGCAATCAGTAGCAAGAACACCGCCGTGGCAATAATCAAAGCCCGCGTGACGTGCCGCTGGTACAAACGACGCAGCACGTAGGCTCCGTAGGCCTTGTTGCGGCCTTCAAAAACGATGTCGTTTAAGCTGGCCTTGGCGATTTGCGAGTTATCCATCATAAGGCGGATTCTTTAATAAGGTCCATGTCTACTTGCGGAATCTTCACCAACGCATACTTCTTCTGGTTCGTGATGTTCATCTCGTCCAGAATGTCCACCATGTTTTTATACTTGGCGCCTTCAGTTGCTTTGATAAGGATAATGGGTTCCGGCTGCTGGCGCTGACGGGTCATGATAACCTGACGAATGCCACTGGCCGAATAATTCGTCACCTTCAATTCCGGCTTCGGTACCGTTTTGTCGGCCGGCGTGTTCATGCCGTAGTAATAATACGCCTTGTTGTCCTTGCCCAGCAGGATGGTCATGGCCTGCGAGTTTTTGATTTTGGTGTCCTCTACGTCGTCAGTTTTCTTTACCGGCATCGTGAGCTGCATCACGTTGGGCTTGGCGAAGGTGGTGGTCAGCATAAAGAAGGTAAGCAGTAGAAAGGCCAAGTCCACCATCGGTGTCATGTCGATTTTAGTCGACATTTTTTTGGCCCGCTTCTTCCCACCTTTCCCACCGGAGTCGGCTTTTCCTTGAATTTCTGCCATGGGATTTATTGATGTGAATGGACGAAGAAATAACCTGCTTGCGCAGCCGGCTAGGATTTAGCGAGCGGCGGCAACAGGCTTATTCTCCAAGTCCGTGATGAGGTTGAAACGGTTGATATCGCGTTCCTGCAATAGCTTGATAACCGCTTGCACGGTTGGTACGTCGGCATTGCCATCGCCTTTGATAGCGATGTAAGTAGGCTTCTTGAAAAGGGCCTGGTTTGCCTTGCGGGCTTCCAGTACCCAGTCAATCAGCTGATTGTTGAGCGAATCGATAGGAACGCCAGGCTGCTGCGCATTGAGCTGCTTGCGTTCTTCTTTCTCTACGTTGAGGTAAGAGCCAAGCTGATTGATGGGCAGGCCGAAGTTGGGCAGGTTGCCGAACTCCTTGGCCTGTGCCGCGGTGAAGTTGATGCCGTACTTAGCAGCCACCTTCTGCAAGGCCTGAATCTTGGTTTTGGTGTCATCAACCCCAAAAAACACGCGCTTTTTGTTGTCGATAGTGAGCGTAATGACGTTGCTCTCGGGTAGCTTAAACTCCGAGGTAGACGATGGCGTGTCCACTACGACCGTCTCTTCGGGGGCAAACTTGGTGGTGAGCATGAAGAACGTCACCAGCAAGAAGGCCAGGTCCACCATCGGCGTCATATCAAGCGACGGCGAGGTACGGTGCGGTTTTACTTTAGGCATTGCGAGGTGGGGTTAAAAGGGGGCTATTCGTTCAGTTTCCCTAAACGAATAGCCCCGCATTTTAGTGCATCAGTGAAAAACTGAACTAAACCGTCCGAGCTGACTGGCCTGCGTTGTTGCCATGCTGACCGGCGAAGGTCTGGATAATGCTGAAACCAGCTTCGTCGATGCTGTAAGTCAACTCGTCAATTTTGCTGGTGAAATAGTTGTAGGCTACAATGGCAAGAGCCGAAGTACCAATACCGAGAGCCGTATTAATCAGGGCTTCCGAAATACCGTTTGCCAGTGCCACTGCATCAGGGCTACCAGCCTGTGCCAGAGCGGCGAAGGCGTTAATCATGCCGAATACAGTGCCGAGCAGACCCGTCAGCGTGGCGATAGATGCCAACGTCGAGATGATAACCAGGTTCTTCTCCAGCATGGGCAGTTCAAGAGCAGTGCTCTCTTCGATTTCCTTCTGGATAGCGAGTACCCGCTGGTCCGTGCCCATGCTGGTTTCACGCGACATTTCGTTGTACTTCAGCAAGCCTGCTTTTACCACGTTGGCAACCGAGCCTTTCTGCGCGTCGCAGGCAGCCAGAGCGCCGTTAATGTCGTTGGCATTCAGTTTCTGGCGGACGATTCGCACAAAAGATTCGATGCTCTTGCTACCCTTGGCCTTGCCAATGGTGAGCATGCGTTCGATAGAGAATGTAATCACGCACAGCAACATCGTCATCAGTACGGGCACAATTACACCGCCTTTGTATACAATTCCGAGATAGTCACCGGCTAGGGGGTTGTTTTTATTGTCGCCGCCTTGGAAGTGGCTGCCGTCACCTAAAACAAATTTATAAACGATAACACTGACGATAAAAGCCAGAATGATAACTATCACGGAGAACAGCGAGGCGCCACCGCTGCTTTGGGCTTCGGCTTTGGCGGCCGTAGCGGCGGGCCGTGGGCTCGTGTTCATGGCATTTTTCTGTTCCATTGTTCCGGAGTGTTTGGGGGTTATTGTGTGAAGTAGTTGAATTGAGTGGGTAAAGAAAAAGCAAAAAGGTCGGTTAGAAGCGCGAAGCGCGGCAAAATAACAATCGATAATCCCGTAGTAAGAGGATTAAAATGGCACTTACCGAAGTCCAAACTATTCACCAGGCCATCTTAGCTTGGCAAACCTAACCAAAAACCGCGGGCTGACCAAAGAAAACTTGCCCGCGGCCGGCAAAAGCCCATGAATGCCCGATGAAGATAGACCAACGCTAAAAAGCCGCGTTGGGTTGGGCTAGGTTGCGTTTGGCTTCTGCCCAATACATATCCATCTGGGCCAGCGACAGGTCGGCTAGCCGCAGATTGGCAGCAGCAGCGGCCGATTCAAGATACTGAAACCGACTGATAAACTTGCGGTTGGTGCGTTCTAGTGCTTCTTCAGGATTGATGCCTGCGAAGCGCGCAAAATTGACCAAGGAAAAGAGTAAATCACCGTACTCGTCGGCGGCTTTTTCGGCGTTCATGCGGGCCGGGTCGCCGTGGCTATACTCGTCAGCGAATTCAGATAATTCTTCCTGCACTTTCTGCCAAACCTGCTCGGGCTGCTCCCAATCAAAGCCCGCACCCCGGGCTTTTTCCTGAATGCGCATGGCTTTGACGAGGGCTGGCAACGAGGTGGGCACGCCGCCAAGCACCCCAGTAGTATTGCCTTTTTCCGCGAGCTTGAGCTGCTCCCAGTTGCGTTTTACGGTGTCTTCGTCGTCAGCCTGCACGTCGCCATAAATATGTGGATGGCGGTAGATAAGCTTTTCGCACTGGGTATTGAGCACATCAGCAATGTCGAACGCGCCTTTTTCGGCAGCGATGCGGGCATAGAAAATAAGGTGGAGCATCACGTCGCCAAGCTCCTTCTTTAGGTCGGGCAGGTCGTCGCGCAGAATGGCATCGCTGATTTCATAGGTTTCCTCGATAGTAAGGTGCCTCAGCGTTTGCAAAGTCTGCTTTTTATCCCAGGGGCATTCGGCCCGGAGGCGATTGAGCACGTCGAGCAGACGGCCGAATGCTTCGAGCTGCGTAGGGCGGCGGTCGCCGCTAAGCAGAGCCGTAGAAGTAGATTCTGATTTTTCCATTGTTCCAAAGATAAAACGGTGCGTCGCCAACCGCTAGGGAATGCCTAATTTTGGCCTTTCAAAAACAGACCTCCGTGACTCTAATAAAATCTATCTCCGGCATTCGTGGTACCATTGGCGGCCCCGTCGGCCAAGGCCTTACGCCCCTCGACGTGGTGAAATACGCCGCCGCTTACGGTACGTGGGTAAAAACTCAAAACACCGACAGCAAGCTGATTGTGATTGGGCGCGACGCCCGCCTTTCGGGCGACATGGTGAGCCGCCTGGTGGCTGCCACTTTGCAAGGCCTCGGCCTCGATGTATGCGACCTCGGCCTGAGCACCACACCTACCGTAGAAATGGCGGTACCCGCCAAGAAGGCGGCTGGGGGCATCATTCTCACGGCTTCGCACAACCCCAAGCAATGGAATGCACTCAAGCTGCTGAACGCCACCGGTGAATTTATCTCGGAAGCTGACGGGCAGCAGGTGCTGGCATCGGCTGAAAGCGAGGACTTCGATTTTGCGCCTGTAACTAAACTGGGTCACTATACGACCGATACCACGTTCCTGAAGAAGCACATCAGGGCCATTTTGGCGCTGCCGTTGGTGGATGTGGAGGCTATTAAAGCCCGCAATTTCCGGGTGGTGGTAGATGCCGTGAACTCGTCGGGCGGCTTTGCCGTGCCGCAGCTGCTGGAGGCGTTGGGCGTAATAACGATTGAGAAGCTGCATTGCGAGCCCACCGGTGACTTTGCCCACAACCCCGAGCCCCTGCCAGAGCACCTGCGCGACATTGCCAAGGTGCTGGAGAAAGGCGGTTTCGACCTCGGCATTGTGGTGGACCCCGACGTGGACCGCTTAGCGCTAGTGAGCGAAAACGGCGAGATGTTCGGCGAAGAGTACACGCTGGTGGCAGTGGCCGATTATGTGCTGAAATCGCTGGGCGGCGGCAATACAGTAAGCAACCTGAGCAGCACCCGTGCTCTGCGCGACGTAACCGAAAAGGCCGGCGGCCAGTACGCCGCCGCTGCTGTGGGCGAGGTGAACGTGGTGACCAAGATGAAGGAAACCAACGCCGTGATTGGTGGAGAAGGCAACGGTGGCATCATCTACCCCGAACTGCACTACGGCCGCGACGCCTTGGTGGGCATTGCCCTATTCCTGACGCACCTCGCCAAAACTGGTCTCACGGTGAGCCGCCTGCGCAACTCGTACCCGAGCTACTTCATCTCAAAGAATAAGATTGAGCTGACGCCGGAAATCAACACCGACGATGTGCTAGCCAAGATGGAGCAGCGCTACGCCAAGCAGCCCGTGAATACGATAGACGGTGTGAAGATTGAGTTCGACAAGGAGTGGGTGCATTTGCGCAAGTCCAACACCGAGCCCATCATTCGCATCTACGCCGAATCCGATTCCAATGCGACGGCTGATTACCTGGCCCAAAAAATCATTGGGGATATCAAGGAGATTATATCGGTGAAGGCTTAACGGTGCAGCAGCTTACGCGCTGAAAGGCGGTTAGTTTAGGCCGCAGGTGCGAAGTTTGTGTCGTGTTAATTCCGAAGAAGCCGGGTGCACCCACGCCCGGCTTCTGGCTTTTTTCTGCTGAAATGACGTGTCTATGAATTCAACTTCCCTCTCCGCCCCCGCCTACGCTTATTTTGATAACGCTGCCACTACGCCCCTCGACCCCGAGGTGCTGGAGGCCATGCTGCCATTTTTGCAGCAGCACTACGGCAACCCCAGTAGCCTGCACGGTCCGGGGCGGCAAGTGAGAGCCGCCATCGAAAACGCCCGCAAAACAGTAGCTCACCTGCTGAACGCCGCCCCGGCCGAAATCACTTTTACCAGCGGTGGCACTGAAGCCGACAACTACGCTGCCTTTGGTAGTGTGCGCACGCTGGGGCTGAAGCATGCCATTACTTCGCCGCTGGAACACCACGCGGTGCTGCACCCCTTGCAGGCGCTGGCTAAAAGCGGCGAGATTGAGCTGCACTATGTGAAGCACGACACGCAGGGCCAACTCGATTTAAAGCACTTGGAGGAATTACTCGCGGGGCAGTCGCGCACCTTTGTGAGCCTGATGCAGGCCAACAACGAAATTGGCAACCTGAACGACATTGCTGCTATCGGAGACATTTGCGCCCGGCATGAAGCGGTGTTCCATACCGATACGGTGCAGACGATGGGCCACTACCGGCACGACGTACAAAGGCTGAAAAACCAGTTTCTGGTGGGCTCAGCGCACAAATTTCACGGGCCGAAGGGCGTGGGGTTTATCTATACCCGTAGCGGTTTGCAGGTCAGCCCGCTTATTCATGGGGGCTCGCAGGAGCGCAACGTGCGCTCGGGTACCGAGAATGTGGCTGGCATTGTAGGGCTGGCTAAGGCGCTGGAAATCGCAGTGCGTGATTTGGCTAGCCACCAGGCGCACGTGCAGGGGTTGAAGGACCGGTTTATCACCAAACTGCGGGCCGACATTGCCGATGTGCAATTCAACGGTGTGTCGGAGTTAGCCGAGCATAGCCTGTACACGGTGCTGAGCGTGAGCCTGCCGCCGTCGGCCTTCAGCGAGATGCTGTTGTTCAACCTGGATATCAGCAAGGTCGCGGCTTCGGGCGGTTCGGCCTGCACCAGCGGGGCGCAAACCGGCTCGCACGTGCTCGAGGCGTTGGGTTGTGACCCTGAGCGGGCAACAGTGCGCTTCTCGATGAGCAAGATGAACACCGAAGCTGAAGTAGATTATGCCGTGGCGGCGCTGGCTAAGCTGTACCGGCCGGTGGCAGTGTAGTGGCAGCTTCGATTGCTGCACGTGGAATAAAGCCGAATGCGGCACGAAACCCATTGTTTTCGTGCCGCATTCGACTTTTAAAAGTTGCCCGTCGCGCCGCCGCCGCCCGATTGCCCGCCTCCGAAGTCAAACCCATCGGCGGCTGGTGCACCAGGTGCGTGGGCTGTTTGGGCTTGAATCAGGTTTTCGAGGTTGAAGTGGCGCGGCTCGTCGTCGGGCAGGGAGGTGAGGCCGAAGCGAGCGGGCCGCAGGTAGCGAAGCAGGGCTCCGGCGGCTACCGTAAGCACGAGGCCACCGGCTACGGCGGTGATTTCGGGAGGCATCAACGAGCGGTAGTACCGAAGGGTGAAGAACGAAAACGCCAGGGTCAGCAAGCCTAGCAGCAAGGTTGGGCGGTCGGCCCGGCGTAGGCCCAGCACAATGTAGAGCAGCGGGATGCCGGCTGTGAAGGCATAGAACAGCGGCGCCAACGGAATCTGTGTTGACGCAAACTCATGGTTCAGGTCGGCGTAGCCCTCGCGTACCACCAGGTAATTGCCGCCCAGGTAAAACAGCGTAAGGGCCAGCAGCTTCACAATCAGCAGGCAGTTGGCGTAGTAGTCGGCCAAAGCAGTTCCGGCAAGGCGACGGCCAATGGCGCGGTAACCCAGCAGTGTCGCACCGGCCGTGGCCATGAATACAAAAGGCAGCAGTAGTAAGGCGGGCGGAATGGATAGAACCGCCAGCAGCACCAGAACCAGCACAGTTATAAAGGCAACGAAAGTAGCCAGCACATCGGCGTAGCGCACCACGGCGGCCAGCATTACTATCAGCCCTAACGTGAGCGGCAAAAAACCACTAGTAAGGCCGACAGCAGAGAAGTTCCAATTGTCCGCTTCGAAAAAGACATAGGCAATTAACGCTGCCGCGATTCCCAGACCTGCATATAGCAGGGCATTGTCGGCGCCGGCATGGTAAAAGCGGCGCTCCCGAATCACCAGTTCCAGAACTCCGAAGCAGGCCAAGCAGCAAACCAGCCCGGTGGCAAATGGTGCGTCCCCTTTGGTAATCAGTGCCAGCACAACGCCCATCATAGTAAGCCCAATCCAGGTGAAGATGAAAAGGCCTACGCGCAAGGGCCACACCGGCTGGTAATAGGGTAGTGGGTAACCTGCCTCGATAGCTGCTAACTGCTCAGGGCTAAGCTGCCCGCGGCGCTGCCAGCGCGCCGCACGGGCCCGCAGTACCGTATGGAAGGCCCAATCGGGGTTGTATGCTTGCCAGTTCATGGTTGAGGTGAAGGGGTCGGAGCCGCCGGGCCCGCGGGCCCGTGCATGATTTTTTTCAGGTTCACAAAAAAGAGTACTACCACCAGTGCCCCAAGCGGGAAGAACACAAAAGCCCCGACAATTGCCAGCTCGGGAACCAGCATCAGCAAATGCACCAGTACATAGCAGGCAGCAAAGTAGGCGTAGCCCGCCGCCAGTATCAGAAACCAGTACGACTGCGTGCGGCGGGCATACCAGAACAAGCCGGCGCACAGCCCCACAATAAGCAGCGTAATGCCGGCACTCACTAGCGAGTCCCGGTAATAGGGCGCATCGAGCAACGACGTTGCCAGCGCGGCCAGTGCCAGGTTGCTGCCCAACAGCAGATAGGTAAAGGCAAAATGCGCCTTGCGCCCCCGAAATTCGGAATAAAAGCCGGTGCACATCAACAGTAGGCCTAAGCCGATAGCGGCCCCACGAATGTCATCGTTCCAAAACTCGTTCTGGGTGAGCACGGCCAGCGGCGCTACCGTGAGGCCCACCCACGAAGCCAGCGCCGTGAGACCCATGGCCAGCACCCCGCGATGGTCGAACCAATAAGCCAGCGGCAAAAAAAACAGTGCCGGCAACACTGTTACCAACCCGTAGCGCTGCCCGAATACGCCGTACTGGTACTGCGCATAGCCTTCCAGCACCACAAAAAGCAGGCAACCCAGCAGCAACAGGTAGTCGGCTCCTACCGACGTACGCGGAGCAATGCCCCAGGTAAACGGGGCGCGATGCCGTACTGCGAAGGTGAAGCAGGCAGCGGTGAGCGCAGCAATAACAGCAATGATTAACCCGTGGCCAATGCTGTCGATGTGCTGATAAATGAGTACCCCCAACCCTCCCGCCAGCATTGTGATACCCAGGTAGAGCAATGTCCGCAGCTCGTAATGCAAGGAAAAGGGTTGGATGCGCTCGGCGGCGGCAATGGCAGCCACCTGTTCGGCGGGTAGCAATTCGCGCGCCTCCAGGTCGGCTAGGTAAGGCAGCGGAGATGACATGATGTGTACTAAATGGTCGTAGAAACCGGCTCGGTCGCAAGCGGGCTATTGGCTAGGCAATACTACGACTATGTAATCTATATATAGGATAAGCGTGTATGCTTGCGAAGGAATGACTATTTTTCGCCTTCTATCGTAAGCCGACTTCTCTGCTTATTCCCCCACAATGGCTGACATCAATATTCAACGCAAAAAAACCTCTCCCAGCCCGTGGCTGCTGGTGTTACTAGCCGCCGTGGTGCTAGCCGTGGCTGCTTACTTTTTCCTGCGACCCGGCCCCGCCGATGAGCCTGCCCCACTCGCCGCGACCACGGAGGCGGCGTCGCCCGCTACGGCCCCGGATACCCTGGCTGCCGCTGCTGCCATAGACCAGGCCACCCGCCGGGCAGCTATTGATGCCATTCCACAGGGCGACAGTACCCAAGATGCTGCCAACAGCAGTTCCGAAACGGCTGCCTCGCTGGCCACCCAAGCCGCCAGCAACCCCGCTGCTCCCGACTATGCCCTGCATGGACTGCAAAAGCTGGCCGGGGTGCTGGTTTCTCTCACCGACCGCGACGATTTTCGTGAACCTGCTATTGCCGAGCAGCGCGACAATCTCACCAGCGCCATTGCCCGCCTAGATGAACCTAATACCAGCCTACGCCCCGGTTTTGTAGCGGCAGCCGGGCTCGTGCGGGTCATGCAGCAAAAGGCTTACCCCGAACTGGAATCGCAAGCCAACGACTTGGCAAGCCTGGCCGGGCAATTATCGGGGCGTAGCGCCACGGCTGCTGAACAACGCCAGAACCAGCAGTTTCTGACGCAGGCCGCTGCCGCAGTGCGAGTGCTCGGCGAGCCTAAGAATTGATTTTTAGTTTTAGGTTGTTGGTGGTTGAAAGAACCTGCCACCAGCTGACGACCAATAGCTATTAACTGACACCTTGCCCATGGAAACGCCTATTCTGCGCCGCTTGCGCGACCTTACTGAATTCGAAGTAGCCGACGATAATCCCGACGTACGTGGCTGGACCGTGCGCGGCAACGATGGCCAGGCTCTGGGCATCGTGCACGAGTTGATTGTGGATGTGGAGGCCCTGAAAGTGCGCTACCTCGATGTGGAGCTGGATAGCCGCTTCCATATTAATGAGCACGAAAACCACATTCTGCTGCCCATCGGAGCAGCTTCGCTGGATGAGGACGGCGACAACGTATTTGTGCCCGCGCTCAATGCTGAGTCGGTGCTGAACTACCCGCCGTACGTTGAAATCCAGATTACTCGCACGTATGAAGAGGCCATTTTGCGTGCCCTGGGCAAAGAGCCAACCGCCAACCCACGCTTCTATGAGCAGGACTCTTTCGACGCAGGCAGCTTTTATAGCCGCCGGGCCTCCTGAGCTAATCATCGTCAAGGAATAAAAGGAAGCGCTGCTGAGCTAAGCTCAGCAGCGCTTCCTTTTGCTAACTGGTTAACCTGTTATAACTTAATTCCGCCGCACCATGGCGGCCACGGCCTCTACCCACTGGGGCTCCGAGTTCAGCGAAGGCACCAATTGCCAGTGCTGGCCACCGGCGCTCTCAAACAGTTCTTTGAATTCCTCGCCCACTTCGATGGTCGTTTCGAGGCAGTCGGCCACGAAAGCGGGGGAGAAGGCCAGGACGTTTTTAATGCCTTTGGCGGGGAACTCCTTCAGCGCCTCATCGGTGTAGGGCTGCAGCCAGGGGTCGCGCAGGCGGCTTTGCAGGCGGCTTTGGAAGGCCACGGTGTACTGCTCGGGCTGTAGGCCCAGGCCCGCCGCTATCAGGCGCGACGTGGCAAAGCACTGGGCCCGGTAGCAATACTGATTTTGTGGGGTGAGCGTATCGCAGCAGCTTCCGAAGCGGCAGTAGTTGGTGGGGTCACCCTTTTTCACGTGGCGCTCCGGAATGCCGTGGTAGCTTAATACCACGTGGTCGTAGTGCTGCTTGTCCATCTCGGCCCGGCCGCGCGCCACAATGGTGGCAATAAAGCCCGGGTCGGTGGCAAACTGACTGATGAAGCTGATGCTGGGCACCACCCACCAATCTTTCACCAAGTCCATCACTTTCTCCTGCACCGAGCCCGTGCTGGCCGATGCATACTGCGGGAAAAGAGGCAGCACAATGATGCGCTCCACCGCCGCCGCACGTAGCTCCTCCAGCGCCTTCTCGATGCTGGGCTTCTGGTAGCGCATGCCGAAGGCAACGAGGTAATGCTCGCCTAGTGCCTCCTGCACTCTCGCCTGCAAATCGAGCCCGTGAAAGAGCAGCGGCGAACCCCGCTCCGTCCAGAGTTCCTTGTAGATTTTGGCCGACTTGGGGGCCCGCAACGGCACCACCAGTCCCTGAAACAGCGGGTAGCGAATAGCAGCCGGCATATCCACCACGCGGCCGTCGGTGAGGAATTCGTTGAGGTAACGCCGCACGTCGGGCGTGTTGGGCGAGTCGGGCGTGCCGAGGTTAACAAGTAGCACGCCGATGCGGGCGTTAGGGGACGTAGTGGAATTCATTGGGGCAAAGTTCAGAATCAATCAGCTAAATCAGGTACGGGTACAGCGGCAACGAGTGCGGTCATGGCGGCCGTCAGTTTAGTGGCAAGTCCCGTATCGGTCACTTCACCCGCCGCACCAAGCCTGGTGCGCACCAGCGGTATCGGAAACGAGGCGGCTGGCACTATTGCGGCGCCCAGCGCTTCCAGGGTGAGAAGTAGGCCGGCCCGGGCACGGTCGCCGCCCACCTCGGATGGAGACGCACTCAGCACGCCGGTTGGCTTGCCATAGAAACTGCCCGCCGAAACCAGCCAGTCGAGCGCATTTTTCAAGCTGCCGGGCATGCCGTAGGCGTATTCTGGTGTGGCAATCAGTACGGCATCGGCAGCGCGCAGCTGCTCGCGCAATGCGGCTACAGCCGGCGCAACGGACGAGCTGGGAGCATCCAAATCCGGACTGAATAGGGGCAAGGCGAGAACGTCTTCGTAAAAAGTGCAGTTAATTCCGGCCGGCGCCACGGCTACTGCTGCCCGTAGCAGATGGCCAATGGCAGAAGCAGAGCGGGGGCTACCCGAAAAAGCGAGAATGGTCATCGAAGATGTCAGTTGGGCTTTTCAAACCGCCAGGTTGGGAGGATGGTTTGACCGGTCGCCCGTACTTGCAGCCGGATTCTATTCTCCGTGTTCATGACGCCGCCCGATACCCTTGCTGCTTCCTCCCTCAATCTGCTGCTGTGGGTGGCTGGCCAGCATGGTGCCGATGTGCCGGCTCTGTGTCGGGCAATTGAGTTCGACCCTGCCACTGCGGCGGGCCCCGATGCCCGCGTGCCCATTGCCACCATTCAGCGCTTGTGGCCGCTGGTGATGGAGGCCACGCACGACCCACACTTCGACCTGCACCTTGGCGGTTCCATCAATTTCGCCACTGCGGGCACCTTGGCGTATGTATTGATGCACGCGCCCACGCTGGGGGCAGCCATTACGCTGCTGTGCCGCTACCAGGACGTGGCCTGCCAGGGCGTGCGCACCTACCAGACGCCAGCGCCCGAGTGGCCCGGTGGCACCTGGCTGAACCTGGAGCTGACCAGTTCTGCCATCGTGCACCCGCAGTACGTGCTGAATTCGGAGCTGTCAATTTATCTGGCGGCTTTCGCCACGCTCACCGCCCAGCCAATAATACCGAAAGCCGTGCGCCTGGCCTACCCTCGCCCCGCCGAAACGCGCGAGCACGAGCAAACCCTCGGTACCACTAAGCTGGAATTTGATGCGCCATTGACGCAGATTGCGCTCGATGAAGCTACGTTGGCGTTGCCCATTCCCTATGCCAACGCAGCGCTGTTTCCGTTGTTTGAGCAGCACGCCGTCGCCTTGCTGGCCCGGTTGCCTACCAGTCAGCTGCCCACGCTGGCCGAACAGGTGCGCGGCGAAATCGTGCGCTTGCTCAAGGGCGAAGCGCCTACGCTGGCTGCCGTGGCCGACTGCCTCCACTTGGGCGTACGTACGCTGCAACTCAAGCTGAAGGAAACCGGCCACACCTACCAGCAGCTGCTCGATGCGGTGCGAAGCGACCTCGCCCAGCGCCACTTGCACGAGCCCGCCCTCAGCATCACCGACATTGCCTTTCTGCTGGGATATTCCGAGACGAGCGTGTTTGTGCGCTCCTTTAAAAAGTGGACGGGGCAGACGCCGGGTGCGTTTCGGCGGTAGCCGGCGTGCCGGCTCGCACCTCCCGGTTACGGTCGACCCAATACGCCAGCAGTACCGGCAGCCACAGCAGCTGCCCGCCCCACCCAATAACGGCAGTCGTCATAGGCTCCTGGCTCAGTAGGCTGCTGATATGCACTAGTAGAATGAACGCGGCCAGGCCCCACACGCCGTAGCAGCCCTGGCGGTTGCGGGCCCGGGTGGTGCGCAAATACCCATACAGCCCCACGAAGAAAAACAGGGCTTCCACAGCCTGCGTGCCGGCCATTGAGTTCCACAGGCCCAGGCCCAGCAGCGGTGAGCTCCCCAGAAACAGCGGTAAATCGGGACGGTGTACTACCAAATCGAGCAGCCAGTGGCTGGGCACCAGCAGGCCTACCAACAGCGCCCCGCCCGCGTTGCGGCGCAGCAGCCAGTAGCTCAGCCCCAGCAGCAAGCCCCAAACCACATCCATGGCCAGGCTATGCGAGAAGGGATAGTATACAAAGTCGAATGACGAAACCACCATCAGCCCCGGCACCATGCGCACTTGCTCGACGCCGAGCAGCAACAGGTTCGGCCACAATATGTCGGCGAATTGCGCCGCCAGAAACAGGGTGCCCAGCGACACGCGCGGTTGCGCCGCCTTGGCACCAAATCCTAATCCAAAATGCCCGATAAACATGGTTTTGACGTGTTAAGTGAGAGGTCCGTTGAACAAGTCAAAGGTCCGGTCCCACTTAAGCGGCATTGCTGATGTTTTCCGCAAATCGAATTGACCAAAAGCGAAATTTTGCGCCCTGTTTCCGCACTTCAGCACCCGGCACGTTTATTACTGCCGTAGCTTTTTCGCGCCGAAAGCCGTACCTTTGCGCCCCTGATTATCAAACCCATCCATCGTGAACCCCGAAACTAAACCCCACCGCGCCGGCTTCGTGAGCATCATTGGCAAGCCCAACGTGGGCAAGTCTACGCTCATGAATGCGCTGGTGGGCGAGCGGCTCAGCATCGTCACGAGCAAGGCCCAAACCACGCGCCACCGCATTCTGGGTATCCTCAACGGCGATGATTTCCAGCTGATTTATTCCGACACGCCCGGCATTATTCAGCCCAAATACGAGCTGCACAACGCCATGATGAGCTTCGTGTATTCCTCGCTCGAAGATGCCGACGTGGTGCTGTTCGTGACCGATATATACGAGAAGCACGACGAGGAGCCCGTAGTGGAACGCCTGCGCAAAATGGTGGACACGCCCATCATCCTGCTCGTCAATAAAATCGACCAGGCCAACCAGGAAGAGGTAGCAGCCAAACTGGCCTACTGGAAAGAGCAGCTGCCCAATGCTGCTGAAGTTTTGCCCATTTCGGCCCTCAAACAGTTCGGCACCGACGGCGTGCTGCAACTGGTAATGGAGCGCCTACCAGTGCACCCACCGTATTACCCCAAGGATGAACTAACCGACAAGCCCGAGCGGTTTTTCGCCGCCGAAATGGTGCGTGAGAAAATATTCAAACTCTATAAAAAAGAGATTCCCTACAGCTGCGAAGTGGTTATCGAAGAGTTTAAGGAAGAGGAAGACATCATCCGGATTCGCGGCATTATTTACGTCGAGCGCAACTCGCAGAAAGGCATCGTCATCGGCCAGGGCGGCGAGGCACTGAAGAAAGTAGGCACCTGGGCGCGCGAGGAAATGGAGAAATTTTTTCAGAAGAAAGTGTTTCTGGAAATGTATGTGAAAGTGAACGAGAACTGGCGCACCGACGCGAAAGCGCTGAGCCGGTTTGGGTACCAGTAGGACGCAGCCTTTGCTGCGTCGCACGTTCGTGCCCAAAGAACCATTATAAGCCAATCCCTGACGCAGCGAAGGCTGCGTCCTACATATTCCGACCATCCATAACTAACACACCCCGGGCACTGCCGAATCTAGGTCGGGTCGGCGGCTGGGGCCAACACCACATGTCAAAGCAAAACACGGTCGCCATTGTAGGGCGGCCCAACGTGGGCAAATCCACGCTTTTCAACCGCCTCGTGGGCCAGCGCAAGGCCATCATGGACAACGAGAGCGGCGTAACCCGCGACCGTCACTACGGCTACGGCGACTGGATTGGCAAGAACTTCACCGTGATTGACACGGGCGGTTATGTGCACAATTCAGAAGACATTTTCGAGGGCGAAATCAACAAGCAGGTGAAGCTGGCCATCGAAGAGGCCGACGTCATCCTCTTTATGGTAGATGCCGAAGCCGGCGTGCACGGCCTCGATGAAGAGTTTGCGCACGTCCTGCGCCGCTACATCAGCAAAAAGCCCATCTACATGGTGGCCAACAAGGCTGATACCAACCTGCGCGCCAACGGCGTGGGCGAGTTCTACTCGCTGGGCCTCGGCGACGGCGAAATCTACGCCATCAGCAGCGCCAACGGCCACGGCACCGGCGAATTGCTGGATGCTGTAGTAGCAAACTTCGACGACCCAGGCATTGAAGAGCCGGAGTCGGAAATTCCGCGCATTGCGGTGGTGGGCCGCCCCAACGTGGGCAAATCCAGCCTCGTAAACCTGCTGCTCGGCGAAGACCGCAGCATCGTAACCGAAATTGCCGGCACCACCCGCGACTCGATTTCGGCTCGCTATAACGCTTTCGGCAAGGAATTTATCCTAGTCGATACGGCCGGTTTGCGCCGCAAAGCCAAGGTGAGCGAGGACGTGGAATTCTACGCCAACATGCGCAGTCTGCGTGCCCTGGAAGAGTGCGACGTGTGCATCGTGATGCTCGACGCCAGCCGGGGCATTGAGGCCCAGGATGTGAACATCATCACTCTGGCCGACAAAAACCGCAAGGGAATTGTCATCCTAGTGAATAAGTGGGACTTGGTGGAGAACAAGGAAACCAACACGTCCAAGGAATTCGAGGCGAAAATCCTCGAAAAGATTGCGCCCATTGCCTACATCCCCGTGGTGTTCATTTCGGTGTTGAACAAGCAGCGTGTGCACAAGGCCATCGAAACGGCCATTGAAGTGTACCACAACAAGCGCCGCAAAATCCCAACCTCGCAGCTGAACGACATCATGCTGAAGGAGATTGAGAAATACGGCCCGCCCGCGCTCAAAGGCAAGATGATTCGCATCAAATACGTGACGCAACTGCCTACGCACAACCCGGTGTTCGCCTTCTTCGCCAACCTGCCGCAGTACGTGCAGACCAACTACGTGCGCTACCTCGAAAACCGGATGCGCGAGCATTTCGACTTCACCGGTGTGCCTATTGGTATCCTGTTCCGCAAGAAATAAGGCGA
The DNA here is from genome assembly GCF_039539585.1 of Hymenobacter glaciei. Taxonomy (NCBI): domain Bacteria; kingdom Pseudomonadati; phylum Bacteroidota; class Cytophagia; order Cytophagales; family Hymenobacteraceae; genus Hymenobacter; species Hymenobacter glaciei. The sequence goes on from NZ_BAABDK010000021.1 coordinate 200,397, forward strand.
AGTTGGGACGAGCAGTGGGCTCACGAGTGATGGGCGCGTAAATACTTTGTGAAATTTTTAGATTGTTCGGGTTACCTTTTTTTAGCTCGTGTATAAAGCCCCGAATTTGAAGGAAAGCCTCGGCAAAAACCTTCGGATGTAGCTTGAAAATCAACCACATTTAAAACAACCCCCAAGATGAAAAAAGTATTGTTCCTCGCTCTGGCTGCTGCTTCGTTCTCGTTCACCGCTTGCGAAAGCAAGAAAGAAGAGGCTGTTGAGCAGCAGGCTGAAAACGTAGAGGCAGCTGGCGAAGCCAAAGCTGACGCTATGGAAGACAAGGCTGACATGGTTCGTGACTCGGCTGATGCCAAGTCGGATGCTATGGAGAACGCCGCTGACAAGATGGCTCCTGCTACCGAGACTCCTGCTGCAGAAGTTAAGAAGTAATTCTTGCCTTAGTCAATAAAAAAGCCCTTCCGGCAACGGAAGGGCTTTTTTGCGTTTACTCGGTTGGTGTTTGAAGCTCGGTTTCGGGCAGGCCCAACCGGCGGTTCAGCAGGCCATCAACCACCTCAAATAAGCGGCGCGGCTCGTAGATGCGCCAGGGCAGGTCATCGAGCTGGCCGCCAAAGTTAATGTAGTTATCAACGTTGTATTGCTTCATTTCGCGCCGCACATGCTCCTGGAAGTTCACACCGGCAATCCAGCCATCTTCTGCGTCTTCGTACCACTCCTCGTAGTAGTCGTCGTCGGAACCGTGAAAGTTGAAGACGTTTTCGCCGATGAGGATGAATTTGCGGATGCCCTCGTGCGTCAGAATATCGATGATATTCCGCTTGAGCTCCATAATGTCGTTTTCGATGGCATCGTTCCACTCGCCGATGAATTCAAGCACGGCAATGCCGTCTTCGTAGTCGGCAAACAAAATTTTGAAGAACAGCGTGTCCGACCCCAGACTGTCCCACTGCGGATGGATGTAGTAGCCGTAGATGGTGTTGGTGTAAGCCTCTAGGCTGTTTTCAGCTCCGAAAAGGGGAGAGCGCGGGTCGTCGGCGGCCGAGTATTGCTCAATCCAGTTGTAGTGCGGCTCGATGGTGTGCATGGGTTGGGAGGGAAGGGCAGCCGTGCCCGTTTCCGAAACGGCTGCCGCTTTAGAAGCAAAAGGTGTCTTCTGCTAACCCGTTATTCCGCCCCACGGTTCGCCAGCAGGCTGGCCAAAACGGTAGCCCAGAACATTAGCCCCGGAAAAGCCAGTGCCGCCGCCAGCAGTCCCAGCCGCACCCGGCGCTGGCTGAAAGCCCGAAAACCCAGCACCACCAACCCGATACTGCAGACGGCAAAGCCAGTGTTATAAATCGTATCGAACCAGGGTTTGTCCAGCGCATCGGGCAACGGCTGGTACAGGCACAGCAGTAGCAGGCTCTGAAGCACACACAGGAATCCAATCCCAATTCTGAGGCGGGCCATAGGGGCAAAAGTGGAAGTACTACTTGCGCGCATCCAGGGCCGCTCGCACACTGCCGTACTGCTTCAGAAGTTGGGCTGCCTCGGCTTGTTCGATGCCGAGTTCATCCATCAGCATGCGTTCGCCCCGGTCCACCAGCTTCACGTTGGAGAGCTTCATGTCGACCATCTTGTTGCCGCGCACATAGCCCAGGCGAATAAAAGTGGCAGTAGTGAGCATGTTCAGCACCATTTTCTGGGCCGAGCCGGCTTTGAGGCGTGTGCTGCCCGTGATAAACTCCGGCCCGGTCACCACTTCCACCGGAAACTCGGCCGCCGCTGCCACAGCCGAACCCGCGTTGCAGACCACGCAGCCAGTGGCCAGGCCCGCTGCCCGCGCCTGCTCCAGCCCGCCAATAACGTAGGGCGTGCGGCCCGAAGCGGCAATGCCCACGAGCACGTCTTTGGCGTTGATGTTGTGGGTTTGCAGGTCCTTCCAGGCCTGTTCGGCGTCGTCTTCGGCACCTTCCACTGCCACCCGAATGGCCCCGTCGCCACCGGCCATAATGCCCACCACCATCTCGGCTGGCACACCAAACGTGGGCGGGCACTCCGAGGCATCGACCACGCCCAGCCGTCCGCTAGTGCCAGCTCCTATGTAAAATAAGCGTCCGCCATCACGCAGCCGGGCCACCGTAACTTCTACCAGCCGCTCAATTTGTAGCAGCGACTTCGCCACCGTTTGGGGAACGGTGTGGTCGAGGCGGCTGAGGCCAGCCAGTAGCTCGGTGGTAGAGAGCGTTTCGAGGTTGCTGAATTCGGAGGGAGCTTCGGTGGTCATCATCGGGTGTAGAACATGCGTTAGCTTGTTGAGGAAAAAGGGAAGTTCAAACGGTGAACAAGCTAACGCATGTTCTACAGGAGTTGCCCCACAACGGGGAAATTGTCGAATACGTTGGCTGTGTGTGGCGCGTCTTTATCCAACTCGGCAGTCAGGTCCTGGCCAGCCCAGTGTTCGTAGTGGTTGCCGCGCCGCCACAGTCGCGAGCGGCTCACGTCATAAATCTTTCCCTGATAAGCCACCCAGATTTCGTCGCGGTCTTGGCCGTTGCGCAACGCCAGCTGGCGAATCGTGTAAAAGGGAATGGGCAACGTTTCCATTACAAAAACTAGCTCAGCAGCGCCTGCAACCGAATCCAGCGTTGCGGCAGGTCGCCTTGTGAGGCGTTCAGGTAGTCCTCGTACGTACAAGGGACCACGCGCTTGGTAGCGTTGTCGCCGAGCCGTTCCACTTCCATCCACCACTTTTCGGCGCGGCGCGACTTGTAGAACACCAGCTTGTCGGGGTTGCCGGGCAGCACTACGGTGTAGGTGAGGAAGCGGAAAGTGCCGAAGCCGGTTTCGGGCTTGCGATGGTAAAAGCCTTCCACGAAGTACCAGAGCATGGTGGCGATGGTGGCTGCTGCCAGACCGTTGGGGTCCACGTCGGCGCGGTAGCCGTAGAGGCCAAAGGAGCTGAGCTGCTCGTTGTGGCCAGCGTACCAGCATAGCTGGGTGGCTTCTTCATTGCCCAGACCGAAAGGGTTGGCGGGGTAGTAGCCCGGCGAATCCTGCCAGCGAATGGCAGCAATGTCCACGCTCATAAAGTCGGCCTGGCGCACCAGTGGCTCGGCCAGTCGGCGGTCGCCACGTACCTCGCCCACGCTCATCGTGTCGAAATGCAGCTTTTCGAGGGCCACCATCACCTCGGGCGGCGTGAGGTATTGCTGGTGGCCGAGGTGGGCCAGGCTGAACACGATGTTGGGCTCGTGCACCAGCAGGCGGCGCAGGTGGCTTTCCTCGGGTGGGGTGCCGGGGCCGGGCTCGGCCATGTCGGGCCGCGAGTCCACCACGGTCACATTGATGGTGCGATTCTGCACCTCGTAGGCCAAAAACTGCCCGTAGTCCAAGTCGTGGCTGCCGCCCAGCAGAATGGGCACCGTGTTTTCCTCCAGTAGCGCCCCAATAATTTCGCGCAGGCGCTGATAGGTGTCTTCCAGTGTGAGGCCGGGGCGCAGGTTGCCAAGGTCGACCAAGCGCAGCAAGCCGCTGCCTTTTTGCAGCTGGTAAAAGCGTTGGCGCACTTCATTAGGGCCGTGGCGGCGGGCGTTGGGCGGGCCGGCTGCGCTGCCACGCCACTCGTCCAGCCCGATGAGGGCCAGGTCGGCGGTGCGCCAGTCGGGGAAGGTCTCGGTGAAGCGGGTAGCGTAGGCAGCCAGCGTGGTAGGCGCAGGCGAGGCCTCGGTCAGCGTTTCCGGCAGCGGGTCAAAAAACAGAGCCAGATTCATTGGGAGCGGGAATGCAAGGGCCTCAAAATTACACCGAAAAAAGCTGGATTTTGGGGCTATTTGAGCGTTTCGGTGGTTGGTTTGGTTTTTAGCAATGGTAGCAACACCACGGATGGGTTTACTCCGAGGTAGCGCAGCTCCGAAAAAAGCGCTTTATTTAAGCTGAATTTCACGCCATCCGCCTTACTCGACCCCACCCATGGACGTTCGTCGCGCCTTTGATATCCTTGCTCACCAAATTGCCGAGTCGCCCAAATCCGACGCCCTGGCCTCCAAAATCGATGGTAAATGGGTGCCCATCAGCAGCCAGCAAATCCAGGACCAGGCCAACCTGGTCTCGCTTGGCCTCGTGTCGCTCGGCCTCAAGCACGGCGATAAAGTCGCCATCATCAGCATGAACCGCCCCGAGTGGATGCTGGCCGATTTCGGCATCTCGCAAATCGGCGCCACCAGCGTGCCGATGTACCCGAGCATCACCGTCGAAGACTACAAATATATTTTCACTGATGCCGGCGTGCGCGCCGTGTTTGTGTCCGATAAAAAGCTGTTCGACAAGGTACACGAAGCCACCGAAGGCCTCGATATTCCCGCCGAAAACATCTTCACCTTCGATAAGATTGAGGGAGCCCGCCACTTCAGTGAGTTGCTGGAGCTGGGCAAAAAAGGCAAAACTGCCGACCTGGAACCACTGAAAGCGGCGGTTGAGCCCGACGATTTGCTCACGCTCATCTACACCAGCGGCACCACCGGGCAGCCCAAAGGCGTGATGCTTACGCACGACAATATTCTGAGCAACTGCCGCAATTCGCAGCGCTTCGTGCCCGTCACGCAGAACGATAAAGCCCTAAGCTTCCTGCCGCTTTGCCACATTTTCGAGCGCATGGTAACTTACCTGTACATGATAAATGGCGTGAGCATCTACTACGCCGAGAACATGGACGTTATCGCCGACAACCTGCGCGAGGTAAAGCCCGAAATCTTCACCACCGTGCCCCGCTTGCTGGAGAAGGTATATGATAAGATTGTATCTAAGGGGCATGAACTCGATGGCGTGAAAAAGGGCCTGTTCTTCTGGGCGCTGGACTTGGGCCTGAAGTACGACACCCAAAAAGACCAGGGCTTCTTCTACAATACTCAGTTAGCGCTGGCCAATAAACTCATTTTCAACAAGTGGCGTGAGGCGCTGGGCGGCAACCTCCGTTGCATCGTGAGCGGCGGCGGCGCTTTGCAGCCACGCTTGGCCCGCGTGTTCTGGTCCGCGGGCATTCGCGTAATGGAGGGCTACGGCCTCACCGAAACCTCGCCGGTAATTGCAGTGGGGGGCTACGAGCCCGAGAATAACATGATTGGTACCGTCGGCCCGCTCATCGACAACATGGAAGTGAAAATTGCCGCCGACGGCGAGATTCTAACCAAGTCGGCCTCCGTGATGAAGGGCTACTACAACCAGCCTGAGCTCACAGCCAAGGAGTTCGACGAGGAAGGCTGGTTCCACACCGGCGACATTGGCGAACTGGTAAACGGTAAGTTTCTGAAAATCACCGACCGCAAGAAGGAGATGTTCAAGACCTCCGGCGGCAAATACATCGCCCCCCAGGTTATCGAAGGCAAGTTGAAAGAGGACCCGCTCATCGAGCAGGCCATGGTAGTAGGCGCCGACCAGAAATTCGCCTCCGCACTGGTTATTCCATCTTTCGCCGACCTTAAAGGCTGGTGCAAGCGCAATGGCGTGCCCGATGCTTCGAACGAAGAACTGGTGAAAAACCCAAAAATCGTTGACCTGTACGAGGGGTTGGTGAAGAAGTATAACCAGAGCTTTGCCCAGTGGGAGCAGGTGAAAAAAATCACCCTATTGCCGGAGCTCTGGACCGTGGAAAGCGGCGAGATGACGCCCACCATGAAGGTAAAGCGCAAGGTGATTACGGAGAAAAACAAGGACCTGATAACCGATATGTACGAGCGGGCCGACAAGGAGCCTCGCGAACGGAAGGCCCATTAAGCAAGCACGAGCGCGGACTTTTCGTTGGCGGGTGAGTTAGCTCACCTACCAAAGAAAAGTCCGCGCTTCTTTTTTGTCAACTGTTATGCAAGCCTAATATATTTTTCGTAAGTTTACCGCACTATCAGCCTGCCCATGAAACCCGAAGAAACCGTCGATTACAACATTAAAGTGGCCTGGCATGCGATTTCGCGGATGTACAACACCCAGGCCGCGCAGAACGATATCACCACGAGCATTGGCTTTGTGCTGCTCAACATCGACCAGGAGCGCGGCACGCCGGCCACCAAAATTGCCCCGCTGCTAGGCCTCGAAACCCGCAGCCTCACCCGCATCCTGCGGAGCATGGAGGAAAAAGGCCTGATTTATAAACAGGCCGATTCGGTGGATAAACGTTCGGTCCGCATCTTTCTTACTCCGCTGGGTCTGGAAAAAAAGGAGGTGTCGCGCCAGACCGTGCGCCACTTCAACCTGAAAATCCGCGAAAAAATCCCGCAGAGCCAGTTGGACGTGTTCTTCAAAGTGTCGGCTCAGATTACGAGCATGATTGAAGGCAAAACTCTCTTCGAAGAGTTCGTGCTGAAACCGCTGGCTGCCGAAGCATCGGCAGCTTCCTGATAACTAAACGTCATACGGAACGGAGCGGGACGCAGTGATGCGTAACGTGCAGATTTCCTAGCTAATAACTTTACCACCCACTCATCACCCCCACCAAGAGGATGAATCGAACCATCAAGAAAGTTGCCGTGCTCGGCTCCGGCGTTATGGGCTCGCGCATTGCCTGCCACTTCGCCAACATTGGCGTGCAGGTGCTGCTGCTCGACATCGCCCCCAAAGAGCTGTTGCCCGACGAAGAGAAAAAAGGCCTCAAACTCGACGCGCCGGCGGTGAAAAACCGCATCGTGAACGCTGCTTTGCAGGCCACCGTCGCGGCCAACCCCTCGCCGCTCTACCGCAAGGCCGACGTGAGCCGCATCAAAACCGGCAACTTCGACGACAATCTGAAGGACATTGCTACCTGCGACTGGACGATTGAGGTGGTTGTAGAGCGTCTCGACATTAAAATGAGCCTGTTCGAGCGCGTGGAGCAGTTCCGCAAGAAGGGCACGCTCATCACGAGCAACACTAGCGGGATTCCGATTCATCTGATGACGGAGGGCCGTTCGGAGGATTTCAAGAAGCACTTCTGCGGCACCCACTTCTTCAACCCGCCCCGTTACCTGAAGCTGCTCGAAATTATCCCAACGCCGGATACTGACCCGGCCATCGTGGATTATCTGCTGCATTATGGCGACCTGTACCTGGGCAAAACCACCGTGCTGGCCAAGGATACCCCGGCCTTCATTGCCAACCGCGTGGGCGTATTTGCCATCATGGACGTGCTGCGCATCATGCAGGAGCTCGGTCTGACGGTGGAGGAAGTAGACAAGCTGACTGGCCCGGTAATCGGGCACGCCAAGTCGGCTACCTTCCGTACTTCGGATGTGGTGGGCCTCGATACCCTGATGAACGTGGCCAACGGTCTGGCTCAGGGCCTGCCCAACGACGAGGCCAAAGCGGTATTCGCGCTGCCCGAGTTCCTCAAGAAGATGGGCGAGAACAAGTGGCTGGGCGATAAAACCGGTCAGGGCTTCTACAAAAAAGTAAAAGGCGAAGGCGGCAAGTCGGAGATTCAGGCGCTGGATTTGAGCACCCTCGAATACAAGCCCGGCAGCAAAGTGAAATTCGCTACGCTGGAGCTCACAAAGGCCATCGAAACGCTGGCTCCCCGCTTCGCCGTGCTCATCACGGGCAAGGATAAGGCCGGTGATTTCTACCGCAAAAGCTTCGGTAGCCTGTTCGCCTACGTGAGCAACCGCGTGCCCGAAATCACGGACGCACTGTATAAGATTGACGACGCGCTGCGCGCCGGCTTCGGCTGGGAAATGGGCCCGTTCGAAACCTGGGACGCGGTGGGCGTGCAGAAGGGCATTGAGCTGATGACGGCCGAGGGCAAGCAGCCCGCCGCCTGGGTAACCGAGATGGTGGCTGCCGGCCACACCACCTTCTATAAGGTGAACGACAAGGGCGCGAAGGAATTCTACAACGCCGAGACAAAGAGCTACCAGCCTGTTCGCGGTGTCGAGAACTTCATTATTCTCGACAACCTGCGCAGTACCGGCAAGGTGCTCTGGAAAAACGCGGGCGCTTCGGTGCTCGACCTCGGCGACGGCATTCTGAACGTGGAGTTCCACTCGAAGATGAACTCGCTGGGCCAGGACGTGATTCTGGGCCTGCTGAAAGGCGTGGAGATGGCCGAAGCCGGCTACCGTGGCCTCGTGGTGGGCAACGACGCGCCAAACTTCTCGGCCGGCGCCAACCTGGGCCTCGTGTACATGCAGGCCCTGGAGCAGGAGTTCGACGAGTTGAACATGATGATTCAGCAGTTCCAGCAGGCCATGATGCGGATGCGCTACAGCAGCATCCCGGTGGTAGGCACTCCGCACGGCCTCACACTGGGCGGCGGCTGCGAGCTAAACCTGCACTGCGACCGCGTAGTAGCGGCTGCCGAAACCTACATGGGCCTCGTGGAATTCGGCGTGGGCTTGATTCCTGGCGGCGGCGGCACCAAAGAAATGACCTTGCGCACTGCAGCCAAGTATGAGGAGGGCGAGCCCGAATTCAACATGCTGCGCAACACCTATATGACCATCAGCACCGCCAAAGTTTCGACTTCGGCCGCCGAAGCCTTCGACCTGGGCTTCCTGCGCCGGGGCGACGAAATCGTGGTGAACTCCAACCGCGTTATTGCCCAGGCCAAAGCTGCCGCGCTCGATATGGCTGATGCCGGCTACACCCAGCCCATGCCGAAAACCAATGTGAAGGTGCATGGCAAAGGCGCGATAGCCATGTTCAAAACCGGTGTGTACGCCATGCAGCAAGGCAACTACATCTCGACCCACGACCAACTCATTGCTGATAAACTGGCCTATGTGATGTGCGGCGGCGACCTCTCGGCCCCGACCGAGGTAAGCGAGCAGTACCTGCTGGACCTCGAGCGAGAGGCGTTCCTGTCGCTGTGCGGCGAACGCAAAACGCTGGAGCGCATTCAGAGCATTCTGACCACCGGCAAGCCGCTGCGCAACTAACCCAATTTGTCATGCTGACGAAGGAAGCATCTTATCACGGCTGCCTTCATTAGCGTCTTAAACCTCAGCAGCGCCGGCGTGATAAGGTCCTTCGCTGCGCTCAGGATGACAATCAAACTAATATGTCTAACACCGCATACATCGTAGCCGGCTACCGTACGGCCGTGGGCAAAGCCCCTCGCGGCGGTTTCCGCTTTACCCGGCCCGACGACCTCGCCGCCGCCGTTATCAAACACCTCGTGGCCGAAGTGCCCGCCCTCGACCCCACGCGGATTGACGACGTTATCGTCGGCAACGCCGTGCCCGAGGCGGAGCAGGGCCTGCAAATGGGCCGCCTGATTTCGCTGCTGGCCCTACCCATCAACGTGCCCGGCCTCATCGTGAACCGCTACTGCGGCTCCGGCGTCGAGACCATTGCCATGGCCGTGGGTAAAATTTCCTCTGGCATGGCTGACTGCATCATCGCGGGCGGTACCGAGAGCATGAGCATGGTGCCCACCGTAGGCTGGAAAACCGTGCCCAACTACAACCTGGCCATGAAGCACCCCGACTACTACATGGGCATGGGCCTCACCGCCGAAGCCGTGGCCGTGGACTACAAGGTAAGCCGCCAGGACCAGGACGAATTCTCCTATAACTCGCACCAGAAGGCTATTAAAGCCATTCAGGCAGGCAAATTTGCCAAGAGCATTGTGCCTGTCACGGTAGAGGAAACCTACGTGGACCAGGCCACTGGCAAGAAGAAAAACCGCACCTACGTGGTCGATACCGATGAAGGCCCGCGCGCCGACACTTCGGTAGAAGCGCTGGGCCGCCTGCGCCCCGTGTTCGCCGCCAACGGCAGCGTAACCGCCGGTAATTCCTCCCAAACCTCCGACGGCGCGGCCTTCGTGCTCGTAATGTCGGAGCGCATGGTAAAAGAGCTGAACCTCGAGCCCATTGCCCGCATGGTGAACTACGCCTCCGAAGGCGTCGACCCGCGCATCATGGGCATGGGCCCCATCAAAGCTGTGCCCAAAGTCCTCAAGCAAGCCGGCCTGAAACTCGACGACATCGACCTGTTCGAGCTCAACGAAGCCTTTGCCTCGCAGTCCATCGCCGTGGTGCGCGAGCTGGGCATCGACCCCGAGAAGCTGAACGTGAACGGCGGCGCAATTGCCCTAGGCCACCCGCTGGGCTGCTCCGGCGCAAAGCTTAGCATCCAGCTCTTCGACGAGCTGCGCGAGCGCGGCAAGAAGTACGGCATGGTTACCGCCTGCGTAGGCGGCGGCCAGGGCGTTGCCGGCATCTACGAGCTGCTGAAGTAGCAGCTTCTGAAAATGGCGAACGTCATGCTGAACTTGTCGAAGCATCTCTACCGCAGCAGTAAACTAATTAAATGGATTGCGTTGTGCGGTAAAGATGCTTCGACAAGCTCAGCATGACGTTCGAAATGAAAAGAAAACCCCGAATGAACGGGGTTTTCTTTTTGCAAAGTAGTAGGCGTGCCTAACATATTTTTTGTAACTTGCAACTCTAATTCGCCGGCTCACTGTTTCTCCAAGTAGTAGGCTAGCCTAACACTTTTAACTCTATACCCCACCCCAACCGTCATGGAAGTAACGCAGCAAGCCAGCCTGAAGGGCGGCGAATTCATTATTAAGCCGACCGATGCCCAGAGCGTCTTCACTCCGGCCGACTTTACCGAGGAGCAGAACATGATGCACCAAACGTGCGTCGACTTCGTGCAAACGGAGGTTTCGCCTCTGCTCGACCGCCTCGACAATCACGAGGAAGGCCTGATGCGTAGCCTTATGGAGAAAGCTGGCCAGCTTGGCTTGTTCGGCGTGAGCGTGCCCGAGCAGTTTGGCGGCCTCGACATGGACTTCCCCACCGCCCTGCGTGTAACCGAAGGCGTGGGTGGCGGCCACTCGTTCCCAGTAGCTTTCGCGGCCCACACTGGTATTGCTCTGCTGCCCATCCTGTATTTCGGCAACGATGAGCAGAAGGCCAAGTACCTGCCCGGCCTCACCGACGGCTCGCTGATGGGCGCCTACTGCCTCACCGAGCCCGGCTCGGGCTCTGACGCGCTGGGTGCCAAAACCAAAGCCGTTCTCAACGCCGAAGGCACGCACTACGTGCTGAACGGCCAGAAAATGTGGATTACCAACGCCGGTTTCGCCGACGTGTTCATCGTATTTGCCCAGATTGACGGCGACAAGTTCACCGGCTTCATTGTGGAGAAATCGACGCCCGGCCTGAGCCTTGGCAACGAGGAGCACAAGATGGGCATCAAGGGTTCTTCGACCCGTCAGGTGTTCCTATCCGATGCGCAGGTACCCAAGGAGAACGTGCTGGGCGAGATTGGCAAAGGCCACCTCATTGCCTTCAACGTGCTAAACATTGGCCGTATTAAGCTGGCTGCTGCCTGCTTGGGCGCTACTAAAATGGGTGCTACCCAGAGCGTGCGCTACGCCAACGAGCGGGTGCAGTTCAAAATGCCTATCTCGAAGTTCGGTGCCATTCGTTACAAGCTGGCCCAGCAGGCTATCCGCATCTACGCGGTCGAGTCGGCCATCTACCGCGCTGGTTCCGACATCTACCGCATGGAGCAGCAGCTCATGGCCGAAGGCAAAGGTGCCAACGAAGCCTTGCTGGGTGCCGCCCGCGAGTTTGCTGTGGAGTGCGCTATTTTGAAAGTAGAAGGCTCGGAAGTGCTTGATTACGTAGTAGATGAAGGCGTGCAGATTTACGGTGGCTACGGCTTTTCGGCCGACTACCCGATGGACCGCGCTTACCGGGATGCCCGCATCAATCGCATCTTCGAAGGCACCAACGAAATCAACCGCCTGCTGGCCGTCGACATGATTTTGAAGAAGGGCCTGAAAGGCGAAATCGACCTGATGGGCCCTGCCCAGGCCGTGCAGCAGGAGCTGATGAGCATCCCGAGCATGAGCCAGGACGAGGAAACCGGCCTGTTTAGCAAGGAGTTGAAAACCATCGCCAACCTGAAAAAGGCCATTCTGATGGTAGCCGGCTCGGCCGTGCAGAAGTTCACCGCTACCCTCGCCAAAGAGCAGGAGCTGCTGATGAACATCGCCGATATGAGCATCAAAACTTACATCGCCGAAAGCACCATTCTCCGCGTGGAGAAGGAAGCCTCCGCCAAAGGCGCAGAGGCTCTGTCGGTAGAAGCCGACATCGCCCGCGTATACTTGGCTGATGCTGTTGACTTGGTAGAGAAAGCCGCCAAAGATGCCATCGGCAGCATGGCTGAGGGCGACGAGCAGCGCCTGCTGCTCATGGGCCTCAAGCGCTTCACCAAAACGGAGCTCATCAACGTGAAAGAGTCGCGTCGCCGCATCGCTGCCAAGCTGATTGAGGCCAACGAGTACGTGTTCTAATTCTAAGCCTGTTTTCTGCAACGCAAAAGGCCGCTTCCGATTTTGGAGGCGGCCTTTTGCGTTGTTGGGCCAGTGGCAGCAAAGTGTCATTCCACCATCATAGCAATGGAGTAACGGCATTGAGTGCGCTTTGAAAACGTGTGCCCGTGGTAAAATGAAATGTCGGGGCTTCTCGGCACTACTTCACCACTATCTTATTCAGCTGCAATGCCGCTGATTTCTTGCTGGGCCGACTTATGCCGATGATGGTTTTTTCATTCAGCCAAACCGTAAAGTCTTTCACATAAGCCAATTGTTGGTCGTCGGCTACGTTCAGCTTCAGTCGCTCGGGGGCACCGATGACGCCGGTTTGGGCATTTACGTGGCGTAGGTAGACGTCCGACTTCTTGTTAATGTTTTCAAGTGTGAGCAGCTGTACCGTACTCCCAAACACTGTTGCCCGGAAACCGATGCCGGTGTAGGAATCCACGGCTGGCGCAATCTGGTCTTTGGCCAAAATGCTGTGCCAGGTGGGTGCGCCAAACTCATTATAGCCGAACAGGTGCAACTCGCGGGCGTGTACCGGGGCTTCGCTGCCGCCTTCCTCAAAGTGCTTCTCGCCGATAACAACCAACTGCTTATCTGCAGTCAGCAGCAGGTCGGCAAGGTATACATCGTCAAGGCGTTTGGCGACGGTTCCGCCGGCTTTGGCTACTTCGGCCAGGTACTCGGGCGTGAAGCGAAACTCCGGCGAGAACTTCATGTCGCCGTTGCCAGCGAAATCAAACTTCACCACTTTCAGGCTGTAGTATTCGCCAGTGGCATAGTCGGCGCATAGCGCGGCAGCATAAAGGCTGCCGTCGCCCAGCACTGTGAATTTAGCGTCGCGCACCGTCACGCTCTTGCCGCCAAACACGCCGCCAACCGGCACGCCCAATACCTTGATTTCGGTAGAGGCCCCAGCCGGATACCGGCGCACGGTAAGTTTCTTCATGCCTTCGCTGATGAGCGTGACGTACTGCGTACCGTCGTTTGCTACGTGAACAGCCGGCGAGAAAAAGTCGCCTAGTGCGCGAAAGTCGTAGTTTTTCTCTTCCAACTTGGCGCCATTCTGGTCGAAAAGGGTAGCGGCCATGCTCTTCACCTGCTGCTCGCGGGTGAAGTAGCGGAAGGCCAGCACCCGCGAGCCGTCGGGCGAGATGCTCACACCTGGGCGGCGGTCGCGCGGGGCCACAGCCATCAGCACCTTAGGAGCAGCTTTCTGGCCGCCCTGCAAGTTCACGGGCACTAGCGTGAGGTTCTGGCCATTGTCGTCTTTGTGGTGCAGCACTACCAGCGCCTGTTGCGCACCGCCCCCGAAAGCTTCCAGCGTTTCGCCGGGAGCAATAGGTATAGTAGTGCTCCACTGCTTTTTCAAGTCAGCATCGTAGCGCTCCACCGAGTAGCTGCCCGAGCTTTGGTGGGCCAGAATCACGAAGCCCGAGCCGTCGGCGAGTGGCAGGGTCTTACGCGGCACGCGCATGTCGTAGCGGTCCGTACCCTGCTCGGGCAGGTAGCTGAACGGAGCCGATTTTACTTTCTGTGCCTGGGAGTACTCCGGGCAAGCCAAGCTACCCAACAAGCTCAACACTAGTGTAAAACGAGGTATAAAATTTTGGCGTTGATTCAACATAAAAAGAAAAGTAAGGAGCGATAAGCTAGTCAAAAGTACCTAATGCAGCCTTCTGTAATGGAAGTTTGGCCGGATTATGGCTAGGCGGGTCGGGGCAGCTAACAAAAACCTATTTTAAACATAACACTTCGTTGGCCGCATCCGTAAAGGGAGCCCGTTTAGTTTGTAGCCGAATAGTGAGCCCAATCGGGGCCACCCGGTACACAAGCAAAAAGCTCAGGACACTAGCCTTTTAATAGGTAACGTTGACCGAGCCAATCAGGCTTTTGAACTGTTTTATTAAACTTACTTAGGTTGCGTCGTACCTTTGTCGCCGCTATATCTTCTATTATTATGAAATCACTGTTTAAGTTTGCTCTTTTATCCGCACTCATTGTTGGTGGCCGTTTGGCAAAGCAACCTGCTCCTGCCAGCATGGCCCAAGCCATGCCTTCACAAGCTGACAATGGTTCAGTCGTGCTAGTGCATCAGGTGCTCACTTCGGAGCCCGTGCCACCGGCTAAAGAGCAGAACCAGCCGCAGAACAGCGGTAACGGCCTCATCGCCGAGTTGTTTTAGCCAGCTTGAAAAACGACTTTTTTAAAGGTCGTTTTTTTTTACCCAGCCTAAAACGTTTGCGGTGGTTCTTTTAACTAATCCGGCTCCAGTTTACGGCCGTGGCTGGCAGGCTTTCAATATGATGGCGAATGGCCGCATTGGTCGGGTTGGCCAGGTTGGGGTCCTCGGCCAAAATAGTTTGAGCTGCGGCCCGGCTTTCGCTCAGGATGCGGCCGTCTTTGGCCAAATCGGCAATCAATAAATCGAGCACGCCGCTTTGCTGGGTACCCATCAGGTCGCCGGGGCCGCGCAGCTTCAGGTCGATGTCGGCAATTTCGAAGCCGTTGTTGGTGCGCACCATCGTTTCGAGGCGGGTGCGGGCATCTTTACTCAGCTTAAAGCCCGTCATCAGGATGCAGTAGCTCTGGTCGGCCCCGCGGCCCACGCGGCCGCGCAGCTGGTGCAACTGCGAAAGGCCAAACCGCTCGGCGCTCTCAATCACCATCACCGAAGCGTTGGGCACGTTCACGCCTACCTCAATCACCGTGGTGGCCACCATTATCTGGGTTTCTTTTTTAATGAAGCGCTGCATCTCGTAGTCCTTCTCCTCGGCCTTCATGCGCCCGTGCACGATGCTGATTTGCATCTCGGGAAACGCCCGGCTCACGCTCTCATAGCCGTCGGTCAGGTCCTTGTAGTCCATGGTTTCCGACTCCTCAATTAGCGGATAAACGATGTATACCTGCCGACCAATTTTCACCTGGTCCCGAATAAACTCAAACACTTTCAGGCGGTTGGCATCAAATCGGTGCACCGTCACGATGGGTTTGCGGCCGGCTGGGAGCTCGTCAATCACGCTCACATCGAGGTCGCCGTACAGCGTCATAGCCAGCGTGCGCGGAATAGGCGTGGCCGTCATTACGAGCACGTGCGGGATGATGTGCGGGTTTTTCTGCCACAGTTTTGAGCGTTGCGCCACGCCGAAGCGGTGCTGCTCGTCCATAATCGTCAGCCCTAGGTTGCGGAACTGCACCACGTCTTCCAGCAGCGCATGAGTGCCCACCAGCATGTGAAGTGAGCCATCGCGCAGGGCCTCGTGCAACACGCGGCGGTCTTTGGTACGGGTGCTGCCCGTGAGCTTGCCAATCTGAATGCCCAGCGCATCGGCGTAAGTTTTCAGGCCCACGTAGTGCTGGTCGGCCAGAATCTCAGTCGGGGCCATGATGCAGCTTTGCGCGCCATTGTCGGCCGCCATCAGCATGGCGATGAAGGCTACAATGGTTTTACCTGACCCCACATCGCCCTGCAACAGCCGGTTCATTTGCTTGCCGGCGCAAAAATCCTTGTAAATATCATGAATCACACGTTTTTGCGCCCCGGTGAGGTCGAACGGAAGGTGGTTTTTGTAGAAGTCAACCAGTGTTGGTACTTGGTTGAAAATCTGCCCAGCCAGCGATACCTTGCGCTGGTCGCGCTGGCGTAGCAGCTTCAGCTGCACATAAAACAGCTCTTCAAACTTCAGCCGAAACCTGGCGGCGGCCAGTAGTTCGTTGCTCTGCGGAAAGTGAATCTGCTGCATGGCCTGCGCCTTCGACATCAGCGCGTACTGCTCAATCAGGGCCGGCGACAGCGACTCGGTGATGTGCGGTATGGCCAGCTTCAGCAACTCGCCCACCATGCGCATGATGGCCTTGCTATCGACGCGGTGGTAGTTCTTAAGCTTCTCCGAGGTGTTGTATACCGGCTGCAAAAAGCTTTGGCCGAGCTTGTTCTCGTTCACTTCCTCCAGCTCCGGGTGCGCCATCTGCGGCCGCCCGTTGAACATCGTGGGCTTGCCGAAAACGATGTATTCCTGGTTGTTGCGGGTATACTGCTGCACCCACTTCACGCCCTTGAACCACACCAGCTCCAGCTCGCCGGTGCCGTCGCCCACCTTAGCCGTGAGGCGCTGCTTCGGGCCTTCGCCTATCAATTCCTTACCGCGTAGCATGCCCTTCACCTGCACGTAAGGTAAGTCGTCGTTGAGGTCGGCCACGCTGTATATCTGCGTCCGGTCGAGGTAGCGAAACGGGTAGCGCTGAATCAGGTCGCCGTAAGTAAACAGCCCCAGTTCTTTGCCCAGCAGTTGGGCCCGCTGGGTGCTGCCTACCGAGCGTAGGTGTTCGAGCCGGGTATTGAAGAAGTTACTCATTTAAGTCAATGAGCAATGAGCAATAAGCAATGAAAAGAGGCTTGGCACACCGGCCATACCACCAATTCATTGCTCATTGCTCATTGATAATTGTTCATTTATACTTGAGCGTGTTCAGCAGGTGAACCATGTCGGTTTTCACGTACTCAATCACGGGGGCCAGCGAGTCGTTGTCGGTGGCTGTGCGGAAGTAGAGCGCCCCGCGGAAAAAGTGCCGCGTGCTGTCCGTGGTATAAAACTGGAACTGGCTGGGTACCTCGCCCGAGAGTTCGAACACCGAGGCGCGCATGCCACTAGGTGTATTCAAGATGCGCTCATCAATGGCCGTTGCCTTGATTTGGTGCTTGCCAGTGAGCTTGCGCGCATCCTCCATCATCTTGTTGTAGAGGCGACGGTCGCGCTGCGCGTCCATGTAGGTAATCTGCACGTTGGCGTGCAGCTTGGGGTAATAGATGTTAATCCAGTTGGGCTGGGCCAGGTAGGAGGAATCGCGTTTAATCACGGCTTCCTTGGAGTACTCAAACGAGTACGGCCGCCCGGCTGGCAACTCCTGGAAAAGGTGTGGCGGTAAGTTAATGCGGTTGTAGCCCTTGGGTTTGGGCGTGAAGTCGGGGGCCGACGAGCAGCTCGCCAGCAGCACCAAACCCGAGAGCGACGGCAGCAGGAAAAAATATTTCATGGGAATCATCTGGCACGCGAGATGCAGCGCGTAGCGCTGCATCTCGCGTGCAGTGGTAATTCATACGGCAGGATTGATGGCGGCCAGCAAGATGCTGCGCTGCGCGCTGCATGACTGTTCTATCAAGCCGTTATATTAACTCAAAGGTAACTGGCGACACAACGAAAAAAGCCCCGGCGCAGTGCCAGGGCTTTGTTGCGATAACCGATTTGGCCAGCTGCAGCCAAAAGGCCACGGGCTGGGCCGCCGGCAGTCAGAAAGGGAGCTGGTCGAGTTCGGGCTCCTGGCGAAAGGTTTGCTGCGGCTCGGCCACAGCACCAACCGCCTCGGGAGCGTTGCCCAGGCCCTGCGGACGGCCACCCAACATCGAAATCTCATCGGCGATAATTTCGGTGATATAGCGCGTCTGCTGGTCTTTGTCTTGGTACTGGCGGGTGCGCAGTTTGCCTTCGATGTACACCTGCTGGCCCTTTTTGAGGAATTTATCAGCCATGTCGGCTAAGCCGCGCCAAGCCGAGATGTTGTGCCACTCGGTACGCTCGACGCGGTTGCCTTGCTTGTCCTTGTAGTAGTCGTTGGTGGCGAGGGTAAAATGAGCCACGCTCACACCGCCTTCCAAATGGCGCACTTCGGGGTCTTTCCCCAGGTTGCCTACCAAAATCACCTTGTTCACACCGGCCATATTATTGCACGTTAGGAAATACAGAATCGAACAAACCACCCGGCTTGTTCTTGCTTCAAAGGTAATAACTTAAATCGAGAAAGCAAACAATTTTACTAATAATTTTTGCTGAAAAATCTAAAAATATTGGGAAATAATAAATCACCCATTTTGCTCAATGTAATTAGCAATTAGCTTGGGTTTTGGCAAGGCTTCAATCTCAGCCGCTGAGTACGCTCGCAGCCCCAAATCGCGCAGGGTAGCATCTGGTAGTGCTTTAGTGAGCGGCAACTCATGAAAGCGGGCTTCCAGCTTCTGATGGCTCAGCACGTGGCGGTAGGCAGCGCTAGGCTCCGCGGCAACGCTAGTGTCGATAGCAGCACCCAGCGCGTCGAGGTGGCGGACTAATTCGTCAGCTGGCAATTCGGCTACATCCGTTTCGACAAGCGTGAAGTCATATAGACCTTGCCAAATATCCTTTTCGCGCCGTTCGCGCAGGTAAATGCGGTCGCCCTGGCGCAGTACGAAGTAATGGAAATAGCGGGTCCGCGCTTTCTTAGCCTTGCTCTTCACTGGCAGTAGCGCCACCTGCCCGTGCTGAAATGCCCAGCAGCTGGGCTGCAAGGGGCAGAACAGACAGTCGGGCTTGGCCGGTGTGCACTGAATGGCCCCAAACTCCATAATGGCCTGGTTGAAATCGGCCGGCGCGCTGGCTGGAATGTGCTGGTCGGCCACGGCCTGAAACTCCTTGCGCGAGCTGGGCGCAGCAATATCGGAGTGCAGCCCAAACAGACGGGCCAGTACGCGGTACACGTTGCCGTCGAGCACGGCCACAGCTTCATCGAACGCAAACGAGGCAATGGCCGCCGCTGTGTAAGGGCCAATGCCACGTAGCTTCAGGAGGCCAGCGTAGTTATCAGGGAAGAGGCCACCGAATTCAGCCACTACCTGTTGGGCGGTGCGGTGCATATTACGGGCCCGGGAGTAATAGCCCAAGCCCTGCCAGTAGCGCAGCACCTCAGCTTCGGGCGCGGCGGCGAGTTGCTGAACGGTGGGGTAGGCGCGCAGGAAGGTTAAGTAGTAGGGGAGGCCCTGAGCCACGCGGGTTTGCTGTAGGATGACTTCAGAAAGCCAGATGGCGTACGGGTCGCGGGTGTGGCGCCAGGGCAGGTCTCGGTGGTGGCGGGGGTACCAGGCCAGCAGGGCGGCGGCCAGAAAGGAAGGTTGCAGGGATTGTTTTGCCAAAATTTTGAAAGCGAATAATTTGGGTCAGCTCCTTGTTTAGGAAGGTTGATTGGTAAAACGAAAAAATGGGGTTACCTTTGTGGCCCCAATTCAAGGGCGAACCGCTTACGAGGCAAAGGCTTACGCTGGAATCAGGGACTTTTTTTGCCTACAACTGTATTTTTTTCAACCACCTAAGTACCATACCAACGTGACTAAAGCTGAGGTAATCGCCGAAATCTCCACGAAGACCGGCATCGAGAAAGCTGATGTATTGATGACTGTTGAAGCCTTCTTCAAAGTCGTGAAAGATTCGATGACCGAGGGCAACAACATTTATGTGCGCGGCTTCGGCTCGTTCGTAAACAAGAAGCGCGCTCGTAAAGTCGCTCGCAACATCTCGAAAAATACGTCGCTCATCATCGAGGAGCACTACATCCCGAGCTTCAAGCCGTCGAAGACCTTCGTGGCCAAGATTAAGAACAGCAAGAAGGTGAAAGCCGTTGCGGCCAAAGCCTAGTTTTTTATCAGTGATGAAGAATTAGTGGTTGGCGATTAGGGCAGCAAGCCCCTTATAACGAACCGCCAGCCACTAGCCATTCAAAAATTGCCGGCCGTGCCGCCGGTGTCTTTTCCGCTAGGAAAAGCCCGGCGGCCGGTTTTTTTCAGCCTATGGCAACTACCAGCTCCGCTTCGCATCAATTGGTCCTTGTCGCCGCCGCCCTTGTGCTGGCTGGCGGCTTGTTTGTGTTGCCCAAGGGCATCATGAAGCCGAAGGAAAGCAAGTCGGAGCTAAGCAAGGATGCAGCCGCAACCGCTAACCGCGACGGCGGGGGCATGGCGACCAACGGCTCCAAAACCGAGGCTTCCTCGGGGCCGGTGCCGGCCACTGCTACCGAGAACAACGGCCCTAACGCCGCGGCTCCGCATACCACGACTTCGCCCGCCCAACGGCAGGAGCTGACGCGGTTGCTGGCCGAGTTTGAGGCGGCGCCTAACGCAGCAGCCAAAGCCACGGTGGCTACCACCTTGGCCCGCCGCTACAACAGCGTGGAGCGGTTCGACAGCGCCGGCTATTACCTGGAGCAGGTGGCCCAGGCCAAGCCCAGCGCCCAGAACTGGCAGCAAGCAGCCGATGCCTATTTTCAGGCATTCAGCTTCGCGGCTACCGACGAGCGGGTAAAACTGCTCGGCGGCAAAGCGCGGGAGCTGTATGCCAAGGTGTTGAAGGAGCAGCCCGGCAACTTAGACGCTAAAACCAACCTCGGCATGGCCTACATGGCCTCCGATAACCCCGTGCAGGGTGTAACCTACCTGCGCGAAGTGTTGGAAGCCGACCCCCGCAACGAGAAAGCCCTGTATAACATGGGGATACTCGCGGTGCAAAGCAACCAGTACGACAAAGCCGTGACGCGTTTCCAGGATTTGGTGAAAGTCAATCCGAAAAATGTGAACGGACAGTTTTACCTCGGCGTAACTTTGGCCCGCACTGGCGCCAAGGAAGAAGCCAAAAAAGCCTTTCTCACCGCCAAAAGCCTCAGCAACGACCCCGCGCTGGCCGCTTCGGTTGACGAGGAAGTTGCCAAGCTGAAATAGAACCAATCCATACACAACTTAACCCCCAAGCATCATGCCCTGCGGTAAAAAAAGAAAGCGTCATAAGATTGCCACTCACAAGCGCAAGAAGCGCCTGCGCAAGAACCGCCACAAGAAGAAGTAAGCCTCACGGGGCGTAGCGGCGGCCGGCAGTTTTCCTAACGGGAAGGGAGCCAGCCGTCTATCTCTCACGTAGCCTCCCGAGTGGGGCCGCGCAAGTGCTTTTCCCGTGGCTCGCGAGGGAAGCCAGAACCATGCGGTTCTGGCTTCCCTTTGCCGGTTTCGGGGTAGGCGGTTAGCGGCTCTGGTGGTTGGTTACCTTAACTAAATCAAGGCTTTGAGTAATGAATTAGTCATTAATTCTACTCAGGAAGGCGAACGGATTGCGTTGCTGCAAGACAAGCGGCTAATTGAATACCATTTCGACCGCAACGACACCAACTATTCGGTTGGCGACATCTTCCTGGGCACCGTGAAAAAGGTGATGCCCGGCCTGAACGCTGCTTTTGTAGACATTGGCTACGAAAAAGACGCGTTTTTGCACTACGGCGACCTTGGCGAGCAATTCCCTTCGTTCACGAAGTGGGCCCGCACGGTACAGAGCGGCCGGGCGCCCAGCGCCGGGCTGGAGAAATTCACGTTTGAGCCCGTCCTCGAAAAAGTGGGGAAGGCGGAAAGCGTGTTTAAGAAAGGACAACAAATCGTTGTCCAGATTATCAAGGAGCCGATTTCGACTAAAGGCCCCCGCGTAAGCACCGACATTTCGATGGCCGGGCGCTACCTCGTGCTGATGCCGTTTTCGAACACCATCAGCGTCAGCAAGAAAATTGTGAGCAAGGCTGAGCGCGACCGCCTCAAGCGGCTCATCGCCAGCATCAAGCCTGAAAATTTCGGAGTCATCATCCGCACCGTGGCGGAAGGGCGCGAAGTGGCCGAGCTCGACAAGGACATGCAGGACATGGTGGCGAAGTGGGAGCAGCTGTACAGCACGCTGCGCACCGCCAAGCCCAACGACAAGGTGTTGGGCGAACTGGGCCGCACGTCGTCGATGGTGCGCGACATGCTGAACGAGTCGTTCGACAGCATTACCGTGGATGCTCCGGCGATGTACGACGAGATGCGGGACTACCTGCAGAAAATCGCGCCCGACCGGCTGGGCTTGCTCAAGCTCCACAACTCGAAAATCAAGATTTTCGAACACACCGGCATTGAAAAGCAGCTGAAAACGCTGTTTGGCAAGACGGTGACGGTGCCCGGCGGCGGCTACCTCGTGATAGAGCACACCGAGGCCCTGCACGTTATCGACGTGAACTCGGGTAGCAAGAGCAACCAGGAGAACGACCAGGAAGCTACTGCGCTGATGATTAACATGCTGGCGGCCAAAGAAGTAGCCCGGCAGCTGCGCCTGCGCGACATGGGCGGCATCATCGTGGTCGACTTCATCGACATGCGTGCCGCCGAAAGCCGGAAGAAGGTGGAAGATGCCGTGCGCGATGTCATGAAAGTTGACAAGGCGAAATACACTGTGCTGCCCATCACGAAGTTTGGCTTGCTGCAGATTACCCGGCAACGGGTACGGCCGGCCGAGAACATCGTGACCGGCGAGGTGTGCCCCACCTGCGGCGGCACGGGCAAGATTTCGGCCTCCATCCAGGTGACGGACGACATCGACAACAGCATTGATGACCTGCTGGTGAACCAGAACCAGTCGGGCATCACGCTGTCGGTGCACCCCTTCCTGTACGCGTACTACACCAAAGGCCTGATTTCGCGCCAGATGAAGTGGTACCTTAAGTACTACAAGTGGGTGAAAGTAGTAAACGACAGCAGCCTGGGCCTGACCGACTACCGCATCGAAGACGAGCGGGGTGAGGAAATCCAGATGCGTTCGTCGGCTGCCGCCATGAGCCGCTTGCAGGACCGCGAGGTAGAAATCGTGGATTAGCGCATTGCTGGTTCAACGATTATCAGAATCAAGAAAAAGCCCCAGCCTCGTGAGAAGCTGGGGCTTTTTGTTGGTGGTTTGTGACGGCTAGAACTTGATGCCTAAATCCAGCGCGAAACCGCTGTTCTTGATGGTAACATCTTTGAAGCCCCGGGTCTTTTCGAAGTAGTTGTCGATATCAACCAACCCGCGGTGGTAGCTGATTCCCGCGAAAAGCTTGGTACTTGAGCCCAGTTCATATTCTGCGCCAGCACCGGCCAACGCATCGGCATCAATAAACTTGACGTAGTCGCCGGCCTTTACACTGGTGTTGTTGCTGGGGTCGGTGTAGAATTTTTCACCGTTGATGCGCGTGCCGATGGGAACATTGAGGGAACCGCCGACCTGGAAGTAAATGCGGGTAGCAGGGGCAACTTCGTTGGTGAACAACTTCACGCTAACTGGGAGCTCCAAATATTGGGTACTAATTTTCAGCGAGTTTGTAAAGTTTAGCCCGTTACCACCCCCAGTGGTATTTTTGGTTTCGTTGTATGCAATAGTGCCCCCCTTGCCGGTTAGCAGCAGGCCCGTACTAAATGCATAATTCTCACCAAAGAAGTAGTCGACAACCAGTCCTCCGCCAAAGCTTAGCTTGCTGCCATCACTGGCGAAGTTGTCGCCGATGGCCGTGCTAGTAGGCGAGTCAGCCCGCAGGCTGGTGATGGCGGGCGAAATTTTCAGGCCGATTTCGACCTGGGCCGAAGCGGTTTCAGCGGTGGCGACGAGGGCCAGTAAGGCTAGGAATACTTTTTTCATGAGGGATGGACAGGATGATTGCAGAACAGAACGGCGCAGTACCAGTCGGTTTTGGGCTAATTTTACTCCAAAGTAACGCGCGTGGATACGAATAATTTTACCTGGCGGCGTTGGCTGCCCATTTTCCTGGTCATCGGCTTGGGGCTGAACGCCTGCAAAAGCGGCCCGGCTGAAGGCTGCCGCCCCGATGCGGCCGCTGATGCGGCGGCTGTTCCTGTGCGTTTGCAGCATTTGGAACCGACGTTTTTTCGGCTGAAAACGCCCGTTGAAGCGCAGCAGTTTATGAATGCGCATTCCACCTTTTCGCGCTACTACCTGCAGCGCCAGCCTGCTACTGAGCAGGAGCTGGCGAAAGGCCTGGTGCAGTTGGCGACCAACCCGGCGCTCCAGCAGTTGGGCCGCGAAGCAGCCGCTGCCTTCCCCGACAGCGCAGCACTCCAGCACAAGGTGAGCGAGGTATTCCGCCGGGTCCATCATTATTTTCCGGATTTCCGGGTGCCGGCTAGCTACACCTACGTGAGTGGTTTTCTGGCCAAAGATATTTATGTAAACGACAGCCTGCTGGTGCTGAGCCTGGACTGGTTTGTGGGCCCGAAGGCCAGCAAGCGGCCCGACCTGCCGCAGTACATGCTGCGCCGGTACACGCCGGCGGGCCTGCCTTCGCTGCTGGCGCAGGACGTAGCCAGCAAGTACAACAAGCACGAACTCACGGCTAATACCATGCTCGATGCGATGGTGCACGCCGGCAAAACGCTCTATTTCGCCAGCCAGATGCTGCCCTGCACCCCCGATTCGGTGCTGATGGGCTACACTGGCCACGAAATGGTGGGGCTGGAAGGCAACGAAGCACGCGTGTGGGGCCACTTCCTCGAAAAAAACTTGCTGTATTCGACCACGCCGTTTTTGCTGCAGAAGTACGTGGGCGAGCGGCCTAACGTGCCCGAAATCGACAAAACCTGCCCCGGTCGGGTGGGCCAATGGGTCGGCCTGCAAATCATTCGCAAGTATGTAGCCGAACACCCCAATGTTCCGCTGGCCCGCCTGATGGCCGAAACCAACGCCCAACGCCTGCTGAACGACTCGCACTACCGGCCAAACAAGCCATGAGCCAATGGTTGAATGGATGAATGCACGACCATTCATCTATTCGCCCATTCAGCCCTTGATGCCATGCACGTAGCCGTTTTCAGCCAGTACCACACCAACCCCGACTGCCCGGCTACCAGCCGGCATTATACGTTGTTGGCGCATCTGGCGAAATCTCACCGCGTCACACTGCTGACTACGCCCGCCTGGAAAGGCCAGCGGCTAACGCAAGAATTTGCCTGGGTGCCGGAGGGAGTGGAAATACGGGAGGCGGCTATTCCTTACGAAAACAAGATGGGGCCGGCGCGTCGGGCGCTGGCTTTTGCGCAGTATGCCGGTTGGGCCGTGCGCGAGGGGCTGCGAATGGAGAAGCCCGACGTTATCTGGGGAATTAGCACGCCGCTTACTGCGGCTTGGGCGGCGGCGCAGGTGGCACGCTGGCGACGGGTGCCGTGGGTGTTTGAGGTACAGGATTTATGGCCGGCTTTCCCGATTGCGATGGGGGCGGTGCCCACGGCGCTGGCCCGGCAGCAGCTCTACCGCATGGAAAAGCGGCTGTACCAGAGCGCCAGCCATATCCTACCGCTCTCGCCCGATATGGCGCGCTATGTAACGGAGTTGGGCATTCCGGCCGGGAAAGTCACCACCGTACTCAACGGTACCGACCTGGAATTAGCGGCCCGAGCCACGCCCGAAGCCGTGGGAATGCTCCGTCAAACTCAGGGACTAGTCGGCAAGCGGGTGATTTTGTACGCCGGCACTTTCGGGCGAGCCAACGACATCCCGACACTGGTAGCGGCCGCCGAAGCAATGGCCGCTGATGATTCGGACACGGTGTGGTTGTTTCTGGGCCACGGGTTTTATGAGCCGTTGGTGGCGACAGCAGCGGCGCGCTGGCCGGGGCGGATACGACTGGTAGGTGGGCAGGCGCGGCACGAGGTGTTTGCGTGGTTTGCGTTGGCGGCCGTGTCGGTGGTGTCGTTTCTGGGGCTTCCAGTACTTGATGCTAACTCGCCGGCTAAGCTCTACGACTCGCTGGCCGTGGGTACGCCGGTAGTCGTCACCAACGCGGGCTGGACAAAGGCTTTGGTTGAAGAGCACACCTGCGGCTGGCATGTACCGGCTGGCGATGCGCTGGCGCTAGCAGCGCATCTTCGGGAGTTGCTGATAAATCCAGCGGTGCTAAATCTTGCTGGAGCTAATGGAAAGGCCTTGGCCGTAGAGCAGTTCGACCGCCAGCAATTGGCTGCTCAGGTACAGCGCATTCTGAAACTCACGCTGAAGTGATTTTGTGCTAAGTACGAGTTGCTTTGTACTCGCTAGGACTTCAAATGGAACTTTGTGTGCTAAAAAACTGGCCGTAGCGGCTGCCAGTTACACTTCTGGTATTGGTATGTAAGCGGCCGCCTTGCCAAAATGCTTTTCGAAATAAGCGCAGCTGGGAGCCAGCGGGCAGATATTACACTTGGGTGTGCGGGCTACGCAAATGTAGCGGCCATGCAGAATCAGCCAGTGGTGCGCTTTGTTGATGAGCTCCTCGGGAATATAGCGCACCAACCCCTTCTCCACGGCTAGCGGCGTAGTCGCTGTCTTGGGGACCAAACCAATGCGGTGCGACACCCGAAACACGTGAGTGTCGACGGCCATGGCGGGTAGGTTGTAGATGACGGACGCCACTACGTTGGCTGTTTTGCGTCCCACGCCGGGCAGTCGCTGCAATTCATCAATCTGACTCGGTACTTCGCCGCCAAAATCGTCGGTAAGCATTCGGCCCAAGCCGGCCAGGTGCTTGGCCTTGTTGTTGGGGTAAGAGACGCTACGGATGAAGGGAAAAATGTCATCGGCCGTGGCTGCGCCAAGGTGGGCAGCAGTAGGGAATTCGGCCAGCAGCGCGGGCATCACCAAGTTCACGCGCTTGTCGGTGCATTGCGCGCTGAGCACGACGGCCACAATCAACTCGTAGGGGTTGCCGTAGGCCAGCTCGGTTTTGGGCTCCGGGAAGTTGGTGGTGAAGTAGTCGAGGAAGTATTGGAACCGGGCGGCGCGCGTCATGCGATGGGGAAGCGAAAAGGCAAGCAAAAAATAAAACGGTCATGCTGAGCGCAGCCGAAGCATCTCTACCGCAATAGTAACCCAATCGACAGGATTACTACAGCGGGAGAGATGCTTCGGCTGCGCTCAGCATGACCGTTCTTGTTAGCTGGCAGGCGGCTACTGGCTTATGCCCGCCAACGCGGGGTGTGCAGCGGCCGCCACAAAAAATCGAAGGGGCTCAGGACTTGCTCAAAAAAGTGCGCGAGTAGCGCAAAATGGCCTCGGAGGTTTCGGGCCGGGGCTCTCGACGTACTCTGTCGAGCGCCCGCTGGGCCAAAAGGAGGTCGGCGCAGCTGGCGGCCAAGTCCGGGTCGTGCTGCAATGCCTCCTCTACCTCGCGCTGCCTTTCAACCGGCAATTCGTTGTATACATACTGGAGCAGGGTCGAATACGGTAAAGTTTGAATCATAGTGGTGCAGGGGATTTGCGGTCATCTTCTTCCGCAGGTTAATCAGCGCGTAGCGCATCCGGCCCAAGGCCGTGTTAATGCTTACGCCGGTCGCGTCGGCAATTTCCTGGAAGCTCATGTCGCCGTAATGGCGCATAAGCAATACCTCCTTCTGGGCAGCAGGCAGTTCCTGAATTAACGCGCGCAGGCGGATGTGGGTTTCTTCGCG
Source organism: Hymenobacter glaciei (assembly GCF_039539585.1). Classification (NCBI taxonomy): domain Bacteria; kingdom Pseudomonadati; phylum Bacteroidota; class Cytophagia; order Cytophagales; family Hymenobacteraceae; genus Hymenobacter; species Hymenobacter glaciei. Next base: position 227,735 of record NZ_BAABDK010000021.1, read on the forward strand.
GGCCAGCACATCGTCCGGGCCGTCGTCGGCAATGGTGAGGGTGTTGGCCAGCCGGTTGTTGTCGGTGAGGCTGATGTGGGGCGTGCGCTTGTTACGTCGGAAGGAGTCGATGGCCAAGTTGTGGGCGATGCGGCAAATCCAGGGGGCAAACCTGCCCTCTTCGTTGTAGCGCCCACTTTTCATGGTGTGAATGGCCTTGATGAAGGTGTCCTGCAACAGGTCCTCGGCCACTTCCTCGTCGCGCACGATGAGCAGGATGGTCGTGAACACACGGCTGCGATGACGCTCCAAGAGGAGGCCGAAAGCAGATTCCTGGCCGGCCAGGTAAAGCGAAATGAGCGCGGAGTCGCTCGGTTGCAAGAGGTCCATAAAGGGCTACGGTGAGAGGGGAACGTAGAGCTTTAGGCCATAGTATGCAGTTACCGGTAAATTGTTTGGAGGGCTCCGCGGGGGACCTGACTGTAAGGCCGCTGGAATCTGTTCAAATGTAGATAAATGCCGTGCACTTTCGCAATAGCATTTGTCTAAAAATGACAAAATCTTTTTGCTTATTTCAAGCAACCTCCCGCAAAACTTCATCTAGGCCGTTTTTGCGGGATTGGGCGTAAGTGAAATGATAAAAATAAGTTTCCGGTTGGCAATAAATATTCGGGTTGACTGCAAACAGGTGGGTGCTGAAGCCTCGTCAAAAAACAAACCCGACGCACTAACGCCGCCCCTACCTTTGCCGCTGGCCGCCGTATCAGGGGGCTTTGCTCCCTATGCTGCCTTCTACTGATTCCGCTCCGGCCCACGACCCTTACGCGGCGCTGCGCGTGCCCGATTTCCGCCGGCTGTTATCAGCCCGGGTGCTCTACATTGTGGCCAGCCAGATTCAGGGCGTAGTGGTGGGTTGGCAGATTTACGAGCTGACCAACAACCCACTGGCGCTGGGTCTGATTGGCCTGGCCGAAGCCATTCCCAGCATCACGGTGTCGCTCTATGCCGGGCACGTAGCCGATTCGGTGCCGCGCAAGCGCATTATCGTGCCCATGATGGTGTTGCTGTTTGGGTGCTCGCTGAGCCTGTTTTTGCTGACCAGACCGGCGGGTATGGCATTGTTCGCGAACCAGCAGATTGCTTCGTTCCCACTCTATGTGTTCATGCTGTACGTGGTGCTGTTTGTGAGCGGAATTGCGCGCGGGTTTCTGGGGCCGGCTGTATTCTCGTTTATGCCGCAATTGTTGCCCGACCGCAACCTGCTTTCAAACGCGGTGACGTGGAATTCGAGCAGCTGGCAGGCGGCCGCGGTGCTGGGGCCGGCCATTGGCGGGCTGCTGTTTGCTAAAATGGGCAAGGGCTTCGCCTACGGCGTGGATGCGGGCCTGATGCTGCTTTCGCTGCTGCTGTTTGCCAGCATTGCCAGCCGGGCGCTGCCGGTGCGCGAGGGCGAGCGCCTAAGCCTAAGCGAGAGCATTCTGAGCGGGGTGAAGTTTATTTTCGGCAACCAGATTGTGCTGGCGGCGCTGTCGCTGGACTTGTTTGCGGTGCTGTTTGGCGGAGCGGTGGCGCTGCTGCCCATCTTCGCCAAAGACATTCTGCACACCGGCCCCGACGGCTTGGGCTACCTGCGCGCCGCGCCGGCCGTGGGCTCGGTGCTGATGGCAGTGTGGCTGACGTATTCGCCGATGAAACGTGGGGCGGGGCGCAAGCTGCTGTGGGCAGTGGCGGGTTTTGGGTTGGCCACCATTGCCTTCGCATTGTCGCGTAACCTGTACCTATCGTTGTTTTTGCTGTTCCTCACCGGCGTATTCGACTCGGTATCGGTGATTGTGCGCTCCACGCTCATTCACACCCACACGCCCGAATACATGAAGGGCCGGGTGTCGGCGGTAAACAACATTTTCATCGGCTCTAGCAACGAGATTGGCGCGTTCGAAAGCGGGGCCGCGGCTAAGCTCATGGGCACCGTAACGAGCGTGGTATTCGGCGGGATGATGACGCTAGTGGTAGTAGCCATCACCGCCCTGAAAGCGGATAAGCTGCGCAACCTCGAATCAGGCACGAAGTAAGCCGTGGAGCCACAGCTTAGCGCGTAGCGTGTAACGGCGAGCGACCACGAGGAAAGTATTCTCCTGCTGGGCTGAGCAATCCAAAAGCTATTCGCGTCAGTAATTATCATTGCAATGATGCAGAATAGCCATGTTTTGCGTTTTGTTGTCAAGAGAGTAAGCCTGGATTACGTATCCAGTACCGACGCGATGACGCAAAATATGCGGTGTCCACCTTCCATCAATCCAGTGGTTAGCCGAGGTGCGGTTAATGTTAAATCGTCGGTGAAGCCATAAAAGCAGTACCTTCTGCAATTAATTCTGAACGTAGCAATTAGATGGTACTCACTGCCGCACGTTTTTTTACGCGCCAACTACTGATAATGGTTCTTGGGGTGCTCCTGGGTGGTTTGCTGCCCGCCATTACACTAGCGGGGCCGCCCGTCACGACGTCCGGAAAGCCGAAACCAACGATTGCATTTCAGCTACGGAACTACCCGCCAGATTCCTTGCGCTTGCTGAGCAACTACCCGGGGGTGCCCGATACACTTCGGGTCTTCTATCTGAGCCGTCTGGCTGCGGCAACGTACGATTCCAGTTTATCGAAAGCGCTGCACTACGCCCAGCAGGCAGGCAACCTGGCCAAAAAAATCGGCTACGTCCGGGGTGAGCTCAACTGCATCCGCCTCACGGCCAATATTTATTCGGGAATGGGCGATTACGTTGCGGCCATTCGCTGCTATCAGGCCGGAGTCGACTTGGCGCAGGCAAAAAATCTGAAGCCCCACCTTTTTCGACTGTACGATAACATGGGGGCAACTGCTGCCGCTGCCGGAGAGTACGCCCGCAGCCTGAAGTATATGTTGCGGGCTTTAGCGGCTTTAAAGGAACTGGAGCCGGTAATAAATAAAACTAATGCTGAAGACTATTTACATAGTTTCAGCAACCTGGGCAATTCGTATTTTGCTTTGGGTAAGAATGAGCAGGCCAGCATTTATGCGCGACAGGCGCTGGCGCTGGCCAACACTTACCAGATAAAGAGCGGCGGTAAGTTCAGGATGTTGCTTGGACGCATTTTTGAAGCCCAAAGGCCGCGTACGGCGGCCACCATGGACTCTGCAGCCCATTATTTACAAGCGGCCGTTGCCGAAGCCGAAGCCGAGGGTGAACTCGCGGAAATGGCCGATGAACTACTCGGGTTGGCCGAATTCTACCAGGCGCAGCGCCTGTATCCTGCGATGCTTGCGGCCACCGCCCGGAGCCTGAAGCTGGCTCGGAAGCTCGGCGCGAAGCACTTGCAGCTAGAGGCATTGTCGGCAATGGCCGACGCATCGGCGGCCCTAGGTGATTACCGGGGCGCTTATACGGCCGGTGAGCAGGCCAACGCGTTGCAGAAAGAATTGATAAACAGCGAAAAAACCAATGCTATCGCAAAGTTGCAGGTGCAGTACGATGTGCGCGAGCAAGAACAGCAAATTCAGCTGCTGACGCAGCGCGGCGTGGCCTCGGCTGCCCTGGCACGTGAACAGGAGCGCCGGCAGTGGGGACTGCTGGGCATTGCCGGCGTGCTGGCACTGGGCCTGGCCACGGGCGGGCTGCTGCATTGGCGCCTTCGGCGCAGCCAGGGGCAGCTGGCCCTGGCCAACCAGCACCTGGGCACTGCCAATCGCACCATTCAGCAGGCCGTGGAAGAAAAGGGAGTGCTGCTTCAGGAGTTGCACCACCGGGTGAAAAACAACCTGCAGATGATTAGCAGCCTGTTGGGCTGGCAGAGCGATATCATGCCCGACCCACAGCTGGCGGTGGTGCTGGCCGGCAACCAGGCCCGCATCCAAAGCATGGCCCTGGTGCACGAGTGCCTGTACCAAGCCGACAACCTGGCCCAGGTACGCATCGATGCGTACCTGACCGAACTGTTGACCTCGCTGCACAGCTCCCTGGCCTCGCCCCAGAAGGAAATTACGTTGAGCACCGACCTGGAGCCTGTGCTGATGGATACCAGGGAAGCCGCGTACTTTGGCCTGCTGGTGAATGAGCTGGTGACGAATGCCTACAAGCATGCCTTTGGTGAGCAATCGACCGGCAAACTGCACGTTTCGCTGGCGCGCAAGGACGCGGGCTTCCGGCTGAGCGTGAGCGACGACGGCACGGGCCTGCCCACAACCGGGTTCAGCAGCAAATCAAAATCCATCGGCATCAGTTTGGTGCAGTTCATGGTTAAGCAGCTCAAAGCCACCATCACGGTGGTGCCGCAGCTGGTAGGCACCCATTTGGAAATTATTCGCGCATAACCTTATTCCTTGTCTGGCATGGCCAACATCCTCATTGTCGAAGACGAATTGCTGATTGCCGAAGAAATCAGGCGGGTCCTGATTCGGCTGGGGCACCGCCCCCTCGAACCGGTCGACAACAGCGAGGACGCCATGCAGGCCCTGGCCGAGCACCCGGTCGAGCTGGTGTTGATGGATATCAACATTGCCGGCGACTGCGACGGCATTGCCACGGCGCTGCTGGTGCGCCGGCACTACGCCCTGCCCGTTGTTTTCCTGACTGCTCAATCGGATACGCCGACCCTTAAACGGGCCAGCATTGCCCAGCCCTACGGCTACATTACCAAACCCTTCACCGAGGTTTCGCTTAAGGTGCAGTTGGAATTGGCACTGCTTAAGGCTTATGAGCTTCCCCCGCCCCGCCTAATGGTGGCCGATGCGGCGGTCCTCCCGCAGCCCGCGGCGCCTACCGATTTTGCCAGCCCCGCCATCTTCGTGCGCAAAGGGCCGAAATGGGTGAAAGTGCTGTATGCCGATATCCTCTACTTCGTTTCCGACCAAAACTATGTCCGCCTGCACACCGCAACCGAGAAGCACACCTTCGATTGCACGCTGAAAGACTTGCAGCCGACGCTGCCCCCGTACTTCATCAGAACCCACCGGTCCTACCTCGTCAACCTGCACCATGTAAGTGCTTACGAGGAAGGGTACGTGCAATTAGGAAAGGCCGGGGGGGAAGCGGTTCCCGTGAGCCGGACCTACAAAGACGAGCTGAAATCGCGGGTTAACCTGATGGGCTAGCAAACGCCGCCAAGAAAAGGCGGGTGTCCCCATGGCAGTAGCAACAACCGGTGGCAGCGGTTCGTGTAGCGCTGCTGCATTTCACCCTATAAATTTTGTCCGTTCGTCAAATTCTTCAACTTTCCGACCGGGCACGCTGGTAGCTTTGTCTCAATATCCACGAGTAACCTGGCCGCAAGTAGCCGTAGGGGGGTGTGAAATTGAAACGAAACTAAACAAAATGGGGCACCCTGAGTGCCCCGGCCCAGAATGCAGACGCCTGTGCGGATGACCTGGCTTGCGAATTAACTAACTGTCCTTCCTTTCCACACCTAAGTTTCTGCCAGAGCGTCTATCCACATTGACGCTCATCGCACACGCCTGGCCCTACAGCCGGGCGTTTGCTTTTGGGGAACTCCTGCGCCAGCGGGCTACTGCCTTTGCTTTCAGCGGTTCTCGAATCTGGGTACACAAACCTGGAAGTTGTTCTGGGTAAGCCGGATGGCCTATATGCGAAAGCGGCTTTATTGCGGCGGTCGGGAAAATTAATTCGTGTGTCGGCTGACAGCTACGTACGGCACGCTACCCTGCGGCCAATAACGTGGCATACTGTTCGGGCGTATCCACGTCGAGCAGCCCGTCCGGAAAATCAACGCGGCCCACGGCTGCGCCCAGCTTAGTCAGCAGCCGGTTGGCACCCTGTGCACCTTGAAGCCGCTGCAACTCGGGAAAAAGAGCTTGGCTGAAAACGGCCGGCACTCCCAGCGTGCCGCCGTAGGCCGCCGCCACAGCTGGTGCCTGCGTGCGCTGTTGAAGCGCCACCAATTGCCGTAGCAGCACGGGTGTGACGAGGGGCTGGTCAGCTAGTACAACGAGTATGGCAGTAGGATTGGCCCCGGCCACGGTGGCCAAGCCGGCTTGTAGGGAAGACGCCATACCCGTTTCCCAGGCCGGATTACGCACGGCTCGGACGGGCAGGCCGGATATTTCGGGCAGTAATTCGTTGTGGAGCGCGCCGGTTACCAGCACAATGGGCCTGCAGCCGGAAGCCACGGCTGTTTCGGCCGCGTGGCGCAGCAGGCTGCGGCCTTGCCAGGGCAGCAGTTGTTTGGGCCGTCCCATGCGGGTAGAGGCCCCGGCGGCCAGCAACAGCAACGCCACCGGCCCCGATTCGTCGGGAACGGTGGCGCTGAGTTCAGGAGCAGTGAATTCGGCCATTACACGGCTTTCGCGCCCAGAATTCTGTTGGGCGTAAGGGGCAGCTCGCGCACCCGCTTGCCGGTGGCATGGAACACGGCGTTAGCCACCGCAGCCGACACGCCCACCATCGAAATTTCGCCAATTCCTTTCACGCCCATGGCGTTGATATAGGGGTCGTGCTCTTCCACGAACTCCACGGTCATTTCCGGAATGTCGGCGTTAACGGGAATGTGGTAGTCGGCCAGGCTGGCGTTGGTGTAGCGCGAGAAGTTTTGGTCGCGCACCGTACCCTCCATCAGGGCCGCGCCGATGCCGAAGATGCTGCCGCCGATAATCTGCGAGCGGGCGGTTTTGGCGTTGAGGATGCGGCCTGCGCCGTGTACGCTTACCCAGCGCGTGACGCGCACAGTGCCCAGGTCAGGGTCAACTTTCACCTCGCAAAAGTGCGCGCCGAAGGAGTGCATGGAGTGGTGGGCAGCCTCGTCCTTCTTGCTTTGGTCGGCGTTGGCGGCAGCCTGAGCGTCTTCGTAGCCGCTGCCGTAGCGGCCCTGGCCGTTGCCTTCCACGTCGCTCATGTCGGCGCGCTTCATCAGTTCAGCAAATCCTTCGCCCTTGCTGGCGTCTTTCTTTAACTGCAGGCGGCCGTTTTTGGCTTCCACATCGGCTGGGTTGGAGCGGTAGAGGGGCGACTTCTTATCGAGCACCGCTACTTTGGTAAGCTTCTGCCATAAGTCCTGCACGGCCATGTATACCGACGAGGATACCGTGCCGGCGGCCACCGAACCACCCGAGTTGGGCGCGGTCGGCAGCTTGGTATCGCCGAGCTCAAACCGCACTTTTTCCATGGGCAGGCCAAGCGCGTCGGCTGCTACCTGCGTCATCACGGTGTAGGTGCCGGTGCCGAGGTCGGTAGCTCCCGCCTGCACCACGGCGTGGCCGTCGGCGTAAAGGCGGGCGCGAGCCGTGCCCTGCGAGTTGTGCACCGGGTAGCTGGCCGTGGCCATGCCCCAGCCCACCAGCAGGCGGCCGTCGCGGGTTGCGCCGTTTTTGGGGTTGCGCTTGCTCCAGCCGAAAAGCTCGGCCCCGCGGGCGTAGCACTGGCGCAGGCTTTTGCTGCTCCAGGGCTGGCCGGTGGCGGGGTCTTTCTCAGCGTAGTTGCGCAGGCGGATTTCAATGGGGTCGATGCCCAGTTGGTAGGCCAAATCATCCATTGAGCACTCGATGGCAAACGAGCCGGGAGCCTCGCCGGGAGCCCGCGTGAAGGTCGAAGTCATCACATTGGCCCGGGCCAGCTGGTACGAGGCCTCAAAAGTGGGGCAGTCGTAGAGCATGTTGATGATTTTGCTGTTCGACTCGGCGTAGTTGTCCCAAGGCGAAGTGGTCGAAGTTTTTTCGTGGATGAGGGCCGTGAGCTTGCCTTCTTTAGTGGCCCCGAGGCGCAGGGTTTGGGTTTGGTCTTCGCGGTGGCCCATGCCCGTGAACATCTGCGGGCGCGTGAGGGACAACTTTACCGGCCGGCCCACGGCCTTGGCGGCCTGCACCGTGAGAATGGTGTGCGGCCAGGCCGAACCCTTGCAGCCGAAGCCGCCGCCGAGGTATTTGGTCACCACCCGCACCTGCTCGGCCGAGAGGCCCAGCATGGTGCTCACGGCTTTCTGGGTGCGCGTTACGCCCTGCGTCGACTCATAGATGGTGAGGCGGTCGGGCGCTTCCCAGTGCGCCGTGGTGGCCCCGGGCTCCATCGGGTTGTGGTGGTTGATGGCGTGTGTGTACTTGTGCGTGAGCTGCACTGGGGCGGCCGCGAAAGCCGACTGAGCATCGCCGCGCTTGATATGAGGCGGCGTTTTGCCGTCCCGCACCTTGGTTGGGTCGAACAGCTGGGCCTTGGGGTCCTCGTAGGAGGCGATGGGCTTCTCGGCAGCCACCTGCACCTTCAGCAGGACGGCGGCGTATTGGGCGCGCTCCAGCGTATCGGCCACTACCACGGCCACGGGTTGGCCGGCATAGTGAATCTGGTCGTCGGTGAGGGGCAGGTAGCCCATGGGCGCGCCAATCGCCTTTTTGCCGTCGGCGTCGTTGGGCGTTTTGGCGAGCTTGGGGATGTTCTGGTAGGTGAGAATAGCCAGCACGCCAGGCTGCTTCATGGCCGCCGTAGTATCGAAACCCGTGATGCGGCCCTTGGCCACGTCGCTGGTTTTGATAACCGCGTGCGCCAGGCCTGGCAGCTGGTTATACTCGGCGGCGTATTTGGCCCGGCCCATCACCTTGTCGCGGCCGTCTACACGGTTCAGCGGCTGGCCCACCACGCCGGCGGTGGGGTTGGTTTCGAAGAAATTTGGTTCGGTATCCATGAGGGATTTATGCTTAAAGCGGATAACGCTACTTTTTTCGCCTGTCATCCTAAGCACAGCGAAGGACCTTATCACGTCTGCGCGGCTTCGGATTTCTGCGTGCTCGTTCTGGCTTAATAAGGTCCTTCGCTGTGCTCAGGATGACAGTACCGCACCAGAAATCAACCCAGCAGATTAGCTGGCTACTTTCATCAGGGCTTGCACCAGCGTATTCTGGGCCAGCTCTACTTTGAAGCGGTTGTCGTCTTGGGGCTGAGCCCCGCGCAGCGCGGCAGCCGCAGCGGCTCGGAAGGTGGCTTCAGTGGCCGGTGCGCCGGTCAGTACCTTTTCGGCTTCGGGGCTGCGCCAGGGTTTGGTACCCACGCCGCCCAGCGCCACACGGGCCGAGCGGATGGTGCCCGCCTGCACATCGAGCCCCACGGCGGCCGAGGCCAGGGCATACGCGTAGCTGCTGCGCTCGCGCACTTTCAGGTAGGTCGAGCGGCGGGCGTGGGCGGTGTTCGGGATGGTAAGGGATACAATCAGCTCGCCGGCTTCGAGTACGGTTTCGCGTTGCGGTGTTTTGCCGGGCAGCACGTAAAACTCCGTCACGGGCACGCGGCGCTGTTTGCCTTTGGCGTTCTCCAGCGTCAGCACCGCATCGAAGGCGGCCAGCGCTACGGCCAGGTCGCCGGGGTAGGAGGTGGCAATGCAGGCCGTGCTGGTGCCTAAAATGGCGAGGTTGTGGTTGTCGCCCGCAATGGCGGGGCAGCCCGAGCCGGGCACCCGCTTGTTGCACGGAAACGCCGCGTCGCGGAAGTAGCCGCAGCGCGTGCGCTGCAGCATATTGCCCCCGATGCTGGCCATGTTGCGCAGCTGCGGCGAGGCCGCCAGCAGCAGCGACTCCGACACCGCCGGGTAGTTCTGCACTACCAGCGGGTGCTCGCCCACATCGCTCATGCGCTCCATTGCGCCGATACGCAGGCCGTCGGTCGTCTGCTCGATGCCTTTGAAAGGCAGCATGTTGATGTCGACCAGCTGGTTGTGTTCTTCCAGGTTAGCCTTCATCAAGTCGAGCAGCGTGGTGCCGCCGGCGATGTACGCCGAATGGGCCGTGCCCGCCCGGCTGGCGGTGGCTTCTTTGGCCGAATTAGCTTGGATGTAGCTGAAGTTGTTCATAGCTTCTTAGTCGTTGGTCAGCCCGTCATGCAGAGCGCAGCGAAGCATCTTGCTCGGGGAAGTAATCTATTCGATTGGACTGCATTGCGCGGGCAAGATGCTTCGCTGCGCTCTGCATGACGTTCTAGTATCGTTCAACTATTTAACTATTCAACTACCCCTTAAACCCACTCTGCTCGACCTGCCGGATGGCGGCCACGATGTTCGGGTAGGCGCCGCAGCGGCAGAGGTTGCCGCTCATCCATTCGCGTATGCTGTCGTCGGTTTTGGCGTGGCCTTCTTTCAGGCAGGCTACCCCCGACATCAACTGGCCCGGCGTGCAGTAGCCGCACTGGAAGCCGTCGTGGTCGATGAACGCCTGCTGCAACGGGTGGAGCTCTTCGCCCTTGGCCAGGCCCTCGACGGTGGTTATTTCTTTGCCTTGCGCCATCACAGCCAGCGTGAGGCAGCTGTTCACGCGCTTGCCATCCACGAGCACGGTGCAGGCGCCACATTGGCCGTGGTCGCAGCCTTTTTTGGTGCCCGTCAGGTCGAGGCGTTCGCGTAGGGCATCGAGCAGCGTCACGCGGGGCTCGGCCTGAATGGTGCGGACAGCGCCGTTTACTTTGAGGCGCATCTCGGTTACACCCTCTACTTTCTTCGACATGGCCGTGAGGCGCTCGGCCCGACTGATGAGCGGCGGGGCCAGGGCCAGGCCCAGCAAGCCGCCGGCTTGCTTCATAAAGGAGCGGCGGCCGTCCTGTTCGGGCTGGCCGGTGGGCGCTTGGTCGGGCGAGTTGGTATCCATCATAGCAGTAGCAGGAGGCGGGATTGATAAAGCTAACCGACTCGAAAGGCTTTGGTTAACGAGCGGCGGCGCACACCGCTCTGCTTGGTTCAACCGCATACTACGCTAATGCAATTCCCTGCGGCTGCTTTCAGGTTCGAATTCCTAATAAGATTTACGCCCTAGTGAAAAGCCAGGCGCTTACAAATGCCCCCCAGCAAACCCAGCAGAGTAGTTTGTTGCTGCAATTATGGCCAAAGCAGAAATGCGGTCACCTCACTACACATTCGCAGCTCCAGGCCCAACAGCCACTAGTCGAAGCGCAGATACGGGTGCATCTTTTCCACGTCTTCCGGCTTCAGCACGGGCACTTTTTTCAAATCCTCCAGGCTGCGGAAGGGACCGTGCTGCTGGCGGTAAGCCACGATGAGCCGGGCCCGGGGCTTGCCGATGTAGGGGTGCAGGTACAGCTCATCGAAGGTGGCCGTGTTCATATTCACCGCCTGCGGAGCAAAGCCAGGGGCCACGAAGGTGTACTTCTTCAAACTGTCGCGCAGGTCGGGGGCGTCGCGCAGCACAAATACTTCGTCGAGCTGGTCTTCGCGCAGGTAGCCGCCCAGCTGGTTGCGGTAGCGCACCACCCACTTGGCGCGGCCCGACCCGATGCCGCGAATCTGCATCAGCTGGGTGGTGTCGGCGCGGTTCAGGTCGAAGGGTTGGAGGCTGCGGGGCTTGCGTGGGAACCTACCGGACGTGCCTTCGCCGTTGGAATTGCCGAAGGGCGGGAATTTGCCGTCGGGCCCGGGCCGGTTGTTAGCATACTCACGTTTCGGCGCCTCGTCGGGCAATTGCATGAACGGGGCCAGGCGCTGGTACACCGAATCGTCCAGCCCGTACATTTTCTTCACTTGTGCTTTGGCTTTGAAGCCGCCGGCCGCTGCGCCATACTTCACGATGCGGGCGGCCACGAAATGCGGCACGCCGCGCGCCTCCCACCCTTCAGCCGTCAGCGCATTGGGGTCGAAAGGGGCCAGCCGCACCCGCGCCACGACGGGAAAGCGCGAACCCTTGCGCTCGAATTTCTTGAACTCCCGTTTCGGGTAGCGGCTCGCAAAACCTGACTCAACTGAACGATGCGCCTTCAGTTGCGCGGCCATATCGTTCAGCCCCTGTTGGTCCTTATCGGGCAGGTAGCTGGGCAGTTCGGGGCGCAGCAACAGCGGCGCTACAATGAATAGCAGCATGAGCACCAGCAGGCCCACCGTACCCCGCGCCTCGGCCCGTGAATAGCCAAAGGAGCGCCGCAGCCAGCGCAACGGGTTCAGAGCGGCCCAAAGCCGGCGCGGGCCCGGCGGAGTTGGCAATGCGGCCATAACGCAGTAGAACCGGCCGGAGCCGACGGTAGAACAGGTGGAAAAGCACGCGGCGGAAACCAGACCCGCCGGTTTCCGCCGCAGCGGTAAGTATACGTAAAATTCGATTGTTACGCAGAGCGAAGCATCTCCCCCGCTTGGTTGTAAGGGCTCTCAAAGCATGTGAGATGCAGAGGCAAAGACGCCCTTCTAGCTGCTGGCGCGGGCCGTGGCAGGCGTGCGGCCGGACTTGGCCGGCTTGGTTGGGCCGGGGCGCTTCACGGTCACGGGCTGGGGGCCACCGGGCACGCGGGTTTCATTAGCAACCCAGCCGTAGATGAGCTTGAGGGCTTCGGGTGAGAATACCGGCTGCTGCGCGCCGTTTATCATGGGCCACTGCGCTGGCGCGGGCTGGAACAGGTGGTTCACGCCATCGAGCTTGTAAGAAGCCGCCGTGCGTTTGGCCTTGCGCAGGGCGCGGTAAAGCGGCGTCATGTTGCGCCTGGCCGAAACCTGCAAATCGGCGGTGCCATTGAGCAGCAGCACCGAGCACTGCACCTTGCCCAACTGGGCCAGTGGGTCGAAATCGAAGAAGTAGCGCGACCAGGGCGACGTAAGCTGCACGGCGCGGGCGCGGGCCATGCCGGCATCGATGCCCGCGTTGGTGTTGCTGAGCAGGGTGGCTACCTTCAGGCGGGCCTTGGTGTTGTCGGGCGTTTGGCGGATGGTGGCTACCGTGCGCTGATAGACGTCCTGGGCGGCTTTCACCTGGGCGGGGTCGGCCCCAATCAGGCGCATAATTTCGCCCTGCTGGCGCAGCAGCACGTCGTAGCCGGTCTGGCCGTAGCCGCCCAGCGACACGGCAAAGGCCGGCGCGTGGCTGGGCGTGGCCGCCGCCAGCAGGGCCACGTTGCCGCCCTCGCCGTGGCCAATGAGGCCCACGCGGTAGGCCGCTATCAAGGGCTGGGTGCGCAGGCAGGTCATGGCAGCCTGGGCGTCGCTCACGAGGTCGGCGGTGGTGGCGTTGGCGTAAGTGCCGCCCGACTTGCCCACGCCGCGGTCGTCGAAACGCAGCACGGCCACGCCGTGGCGGGTGAGGTAGTCGGCGAGCTGGCCAAACATGCGGTAGCCGTTCACGTCCACGTCGCGGCCCTGGGGGCCCGAGTCGGAGAGGAGCACGGCTGCCGCAAACGGGCCTTCGCCGGCTGGTACCGTAACCGTGCCCGCCAGCTTTTGCTTGGTAACGGGATTAACGAAGGTGACGTCGCTTATGCGGTAGGGTGGGATGGCTTTGAACTTGGTGGCGGCCACCGCCGAGGCCACGGCGCGCTTCAGCGTCATGGGGGCCGTCACACCGGGCTGTTTCCAGGTGCCCTGAAAGGTGGCGCCGCCATCGAGCACCTTGCCCACGAAGCTGCTGCCGGCCTGCTCGATGCGCAGGGTCAGGTTATCGTCCTTCAGCTCCACCTCAACTGGCATGCGGCTGATGCGCTGCTGCGGGGCATCGAGGGCCGCGTAGTAGCTGCCGTTGGTGAGCGGCACGATGGTGATAACAACGGTGATTTCGCCACCCAGCATCTTCAGCGGCCCGCGCCACTGCCCATTGAGGGGCACTACGGTGGGTGGGTCGCCGGCTGCTAAAGCAACAGTAGGTAGCAAATAACTCAGTAAAAATAACGCGCTCAGTATAAATCGAATCATGAAATTAGCCTGTTTTCAAGTTGGGAAGAAGGGTGTGGTAAGCATTTTGAAGCTTAAAAATACAGCAAAGGTTTCTTATGTCCAATTTCAGCTACTCCAATTTAGGGCTTCCGCACCAAAAGTAAGTTCGTCCTCGGCTAGTTTCGGGGATGAACTACTTCGCCTCTTTTACCCACTTGACGGACCCGCGTGTGCAGGGCCGGTGCCTGCATCAATTGGCTGATATCCTGGCTCTATTGCTTTGCGGGACGTTAGCTGGCTGTGACGATTTGCCGGAGATTTGTGACTATGGCCGTGCCCGGCTCGACTTTTTGCGGTCGGAACTGGGCTTGGCATTTGCCAACGGCATCCCTTCTGAGGATACGTTGGAGCGGTTGCTCAGGCGCTTGAACCCGAAAGAGTTGGAGCAGACGTTGCGGGCCTGCGCCGGGTCACTGGCCGGGCGACAGCTCTGCGTCGATGGCAAGGAACACCGCGCTACCACCCCCGCCGGCCAGCGCCATGCCCTGGTGCGCACGGTCAGCGTATGGGTGGCCGATGCCCACCTGAGCTTCGGACAGACCCAAATTGGCGCGAAGACGAACGAAAAAACGGCGATTCCGGCCCTGCTCGACACCCTGGATGTCGTCGGCAGCATCGTCACCATCGATGCCATTGCCTGCCAGCCAAGCATCGTCGGCAAGGTCGTGGCGTGCGGGGCCGACTACGTGATTGCCCTGAAAAAGAACGCCAAGACCCTTTATGAGCAGGCCAGCGAGCACCTGGTGGCCCGCGCCGCCCACCTGCCGACCTGGCGCAGCCAGGACAAAGGACACGGCCGGGGGGAGCGGCGCACGGTGTGCGTTTGCCAGGACCTGTCCCTACTGGATGCGTGCGCCGACTGGCCCGGCCTGCACACGCTCGTCCTGGTCGAAACCGAGCGGCACACGAGCCAGGGCGTTACCCATGCGCAGCGGTTCTATCTCAGTTCGTTAACAGACCCCAACCCGGCTGTTTACGCCCGGCTCATCCGGGGGCACTGGGCGGTGGAAAACCAGTTGCACTGGCAACTCGACCTCACCTTCAAAGAAGACCAGTCGCGCCTACGAACGGGCCACGCCGCGCTTAACGCCAACAGCTTACGCAAAAACGCCCTCTACTTGCTGGCCCAGGACCCGCAAGCCATCAGCCTCAAACGAAAGCGTAAACAAGCTGCTTATGACAATGAGTATCTCCGGCGGTTAGTGCAAAATGCCTGATATTTGGTGCGGAAGCCCTAACTCCAATTAGCTGCTCTTGGCTACCTCAAATTTCTGGCCAGATAGACCAGTTAATTCCAAAAGCCGATTCCGGCGCGGAAAGAAAAATTAGCGAGGGGTATGCTTCGTTATCCAATCGCCTGTGACTTTCAAGGCAGCCGGGGCAAACGTCTCTTCGATGGTGGCGTACTCGGCGGGGGCGCCAGTAGGCGCTGTCTGAAACAGGTGGTTCAGGCCGGGCAATTCCTTCACGGTCACGTCGCGGTTACCAGCGGCTTTGAGGCCGGCGGCCGTGGCGGCCAGGTTACGGGTGGTAGGCACTTGCACGTCTTTGCTGCCGCCCAGGGCCAGCACGGGGCAGCGCACTTTGGCTAGGGTGAGGGCGGGCCGGTCGGCCAGCAGGTGGCGGTAGTCGGGCGAGGTGAGCATGGGCAGCTGGGGTGCCACCTGGGCTGCCAGCTGCGCACTAATAGCCGAGTAATAGAGCAGCAGCTGGCCCTGGGCCTGCTTATCGTCGGGCGTTTTCTGAATAATCTGGGTCATGGCGCGCTGCATCTTTTCGGTGCTGGCCAGCTGGGCGGGGTCGGTGGTTTGCAGGCGGGCCAGGGCCAGCGACTGCTGCACTATCAGCTCGTCGCCGGGCAGGCCGGGGGCGGCCAGCAGCACCAGGAAATCGGGTCCGCCGGGCTGGCCGGCCGCGCCAATGGCGGCCGTGCCCCCCTGGCTGTGGCCAATGAGCCCGACCTGGTTTTTGCGGATGCCGGGCTGGGCGCGCAGCCAGGCCAGCGCGGCCTGGGCATCGGTGGTGTAGTCGGCGCTGGTGGTGCCCTTCAGCGTGCCGCCGCTCTGGCCCACGCCGCGGTCGTCGAAACGCAGCACCGCGATGCCCTGGCGAGTGAGGTAGTCGGCCAGCACGGCGAAGGGCTGGTGGCCCTGGTAGGTTTCGTTGCGGTCTTCGGGCCCCGAGCCGGTGAGCAGCACCACGGCCGGAAACGGGCCCATGTCGGCGGGCAGGGTGTAGGTGCCCGCCAAGTTGATGCCGGCCTTCTCGTTGCGGAAGGTGACGTCGGCCGACTGGTAGGGGAAAGGCGCGTGCGGCTGCTGGGGGCGCTTGGGGCCGGTGGCTTCGCCCGCGCCGGCCCGCACGAGCGTGAGCGGAAACGCCCGCAAGCCCTGCTGCCACTCGCCGGTGAACTGCCGGCCATCGGCCGAGCGCCGCCCAGCAAACCGCGCCGTGATGGGCTTGCTCAGGCGCAGGTATACGCTGTCGCCGGGCGCCTGGAAATCAACCAGCAAGCCGGCTACGTTCTGGTCTGTAATATCCAGTTTGGCCGAGCGGGTCCCGCCGGCCGGGTCGGTGAGGTGAAACACGAGCTCCAGCGTGGCCACTTCGCCGCTCCAGTCGCCGCTGAGGCTGGGGCGCGGGGCCTCCTGGGCGTGGGCGACGAGGGGGAGGAGCGCAGCGGCGAGGAGAATCAGACGGGGCGAGGTGGGCATATAGCTAATCAAAAGCAGGAAGAAGGATAGTATGGCGAAGCTACTGAATGGATGGTAGTTCGTTGCTTCCGTTGCTATAATCGTTGCTATAATCGTTGCTATAATCGTTGCTATAATCGTTGCAAGTAGGGTGCGGGGCTTGCCCCCGCCCGTCGTTCGCACCGTTGTGACGATTCCGTTTAACGACGGGCGGGGGCAAGCCCCGCACCCTACCTCGTTTTCGCATTCTGCTTTGTGCCGAGTATAAAGTCTGCGGTTAGTCATATTCCTCGCGCTCATCAGCCAGCAGCTTATGGAGCAGCAAGTGCCCGCACGTAACTTTAGCAGCTATGAAAAGAATCGGACTACTACTGCTGGCTTGCCTGACGCTGGCGTTGCCAACCGTGGCGCAAGCGCCGGAGAAAACCGCGCCGGATGATTTGGTGGTGACGGCGGAGATTGTGGGGTATAGTCGGGAGCTTGGATACAAAGACAATGTTAGAGGTGTGGAAGTGGATGTGCCACCGTATTTATGCCTCTACGCTAAAATGACTGTGCGTAACACTACCAACCACGTTCGTAATGTTATCATGTATAACTGTGAATGGTCTGCTTCGTGGGTAGCAACGGGGCCGCATGGTCTATTCAATGCTACTTATATTCCAAGTTGTGGTAAAAACTTTGTAGCTCCTGTTCCCATCCCGGCGGGCGATGCGCTTGTGTTTAATTGCCCATTGTATGTCAATGGGCATATTATTAAGAATGGAGAACCAATCACCACTGAATATTTTAAGCTTGGATTTGTAGACTACTCCAGTACTGATGATGCATCACGTTCGACAGATAAGGAACTCCGGGATAGGGTGAAAATAGCTCGGGTAGTATATTGGAGCAATGCTCTCACTACCACAGTTGACCCAAGAGTTCTAAAAGAGTTGACGGGAGAGGGACGCTATTTTAGTTATCATTATAAATCCGGAAGAGAATAAAAATATTAGCCAGGAGCGACCACGCCCATATCCTCCTTCAACCCCAGCCGTACCTTCGTACCCCCAGCAACTAGTGCCCCGCCGAAACCTTCCGGCCCGGTTTCGCTGTTAGTTCGTTTATGCCCAAAAAAGACGCTTTGCAAGTTTCGGCCCCCGCCGACAACGCCATTGACAACCTCGACCCGCGCGAATTCATCCTCATCAAAAACGCCCGGGTTCACAACCTCAAAAACCTCAGCGTAGCCCTGCCGCGCAACCAGTTTATCGTCGTCACGGGCCTCTCGGGCTCGGGCAAATCGAGCCTCGCCTTCGATACCTTGTATGCGGAGGGCCAGCGCATGTACGTGGAAAGCCTGAGCAGCTACGCCCGCCAGTTTCTGGGCCGCATGGACAAGCCCGACGTCGACTACATCCGCGGCATTTCGCCGGCCATTGCCATCGAGCAGAAGGTCAGCATCAAGAACAACCGCTCGACGGTGGGCACGAGCACCGAGATTTACGACTACCTGAAGTTGCTGTTTGCGCGGGTGGGCCGCACGTTTTCGCCCGAGAGCGGCGAGCAAGTGCGCAAGGACAACGTGGCCGACGTGGTGGACTTTCTGGCCGCGCAGCCCGAGGGCACCCGGGCCATGATTCTGGCCCCGCTGCACCGCCCCGACCACACCCGCCCCATGAGCAAGGAGCTGGATTTGCTGCTGCAAAAAGGCTACAGCCGCGTGGTGGTGAACGGCGAAACCGCCCAGATTGAGGACCTGATAGGCGAGGGCCGGCCCGAGGTGAACGGGGAAGTGTCCATCATGATTGACCGCGCCGTGCTGCGGCCCGATGATGAAGACCTGCTTTTCCGCCTGTCCGACTCGGTGCAAACCGCGTTTTTTGAAGGCCACGGGACGTTGGTTGTTAGTTATCAGTTGTCAGTTGTCAGCGAGAACGGCACTGGCCCGACAACTGACAACCAGCAACTAACAACTAAATCCTTCTCCGACAAATTCGAGCTCGACGGCATTGTGTTCGAAGAGCCCAGCGTCAACTTCTTCTCCTTCAACAACCCTTATGGCGCCTGCCAGACCTGCGAGGGCTTTGGCTCGGTGCTGGGCATTGATGAAGACTTGGTGATTCCGGACAAGAGCCTGACGGTGTACGAAGGCGCGATTGCGCCCTGGCGCACCGAGAAGCAGGGCGAGTGGCTGAAGCCGCTGCTGAAAAACGGCATTCGCTTCGACTTCCCCATTCACCGGCCCTACAACGAGCTCAGCCAGGCCGAGCAGCGCCTGCTCTGGACCGGCAACAAGCACTTCGACGGGCTCGACAAGTACTTCAAGTGGGTGAGCGAACAGACCCACAAAATCCAGTACCGCGTGCTGCAGAGCCGCTACCGGGGCCGCACCACCTGCCCCGACTGCCGCGGCACTCGCCTGCGCAAGGATGCCCAGTACGTGCGCATCGACGGCCGCAGCATCGCCGACATCGTGCTGCTGCCCATCTCCGACGCGCTGACGTTCTTCCAGAACATGAGCCTGAGCGAGCACGACGCCAAAGTGGCCGAGCGCCTCGTGACGGAAATCACCAACCGCCTGGGCTACCTCAACCGCGTAGGCCTGGGCTACCTCACCCTGAACCGCCTGAGCAACACGCTGAGCGGCGGCGAGAGCCAGCGCATTTCGCTGGCTACCTCACTGGGCTCGGCGCTGGTGGGCTCGATGTACGTGCTCGATGAGCCCAGCATCGGCCTGCACCCCAAGGATGCCGAGCAGCTGATTGGCGTGCTGCGCTCGTTGCAGCAGCTCGGCAACACGGTGGTGGTGGTGGAGCACGAGGAGAAGATGATGGAAGCCGCCGACCAGATTATCGACATCGGCCCCGAAGCCGGCAGCGGCGGCGGTAACCTGATGTTCCAGGGTACCATGGCCGAACTGCTGCAGGACACCACCACCTACACCGGCCAGTACCTGAGCGGCCGCATGGAAGTGGCAGTGCCCAAGGTGCGGCGCCCCTGGCGCAACGCGCTGGAGCTAACCGGCGCCCGCGAGAACAACCTCAAAAACGTGAGCGTGAAGCTGCCGCTGGGCGTGATGACTGTCGTAACCGGCGTGTCGGGCTCGGGCAAATCCACGCTCATCAAGCGCATTCTGGCGCCGGCGCTGATGAAGATGCTGGGCGGCGGCGCGGGCGAAAGCACCGGCAAGTTCGACCGCCTCACGGGCGTGAATGGGCAGGTGTCGCACGTCGAGTTCGTCGACCAGAACCCCATTGGCAAGTCGTCGCGCTCGAATCCCGTCACCTACGTGAAGGCTTACGATGCCATTCGGACGCTGTTTTCGGAGCAGCCGCTGGCCAAGGCGCGCGGGCTGAAGCCCTCGCACTTCTCCTTTAATGTGGATGGCGGACGCTGCGAAGTGTGCCAGGGCGAGGGCCAAGTGAAAATCGAGATGCAGTTCATGGCCGACATTTACCTGACCTGCGAGGGCTGCAGCGGCCACAAATTCAAGCAGGACATTCTGGAGATTAAATTCCAGGAGAAGGCCATCAACGAAGTGCTGGAATTGACGGTGGCCGACGCCGTGCAGTTCTTCAAAACCCAACCCAAAGTGGCCGAGCGCCTCAAGCCGTTGGAGGATGTGGGCCTGGGCTACATCCGCCTCGGGCAGTCGGCCAACACGCTGAGCGGTGGCGAAGCCCAGCGGGTGAAGCTGGCCAGTTTTCTCACCAAAGGCGCTACGCTGCAGCAGGATAAAATTCTGTTCATCTTCGATGAGCCCAGCACCGGCCTGCACTTCCACGACATTGCCAAGCTGCTGGGAGCGCTGAACGCGCTGATTGAGCAGGGCAATTCTGTGCTCATCATCGAGCACAACGTCGACATCATCAAGTGCGCCGACTGGATTATCGACCTCGGCCCCGAGGGCGGCCTGAACGGCGGCCATTTGCTGTTCGAAGGCACGCCCGAGAATATGGTTAAATTGAAAGATAGCAACCATACGGCGCGTTTCCTGGCCGAAAAGGTGTAACGTTGCGGTCCGGTGCCCTGCTTTGGCGCGGTGCCGGACCGCACCATCCGACTTCCAACTGCTTACGTAGTTGAACGCACAGCCTTTTCTGCATGCCCCTCGTCACTGCTCCCGACCATTACGCCCCTCCCCGCCACTCGGCCACCGGCCGGGCCTGGCGCTGGCTTACGGCCCTGGCCATTGTTGGGGCCATTGCCGTGAATGCCTATTCGGTTTTGCGCCCCTTTGCTGGGCAAACGCAGGCAGTGGTGTCGGCCAAATACCCCACCCTGCTCACGCCGGCGGGCAACGCCTTTAGCATTTGGGGGGGGATTTTTTTAAGCCTGTTGGTTTATGCGGGCTGGCAGCTGCTGCCGGCCCAGCGCCAATTGTCGCTGCCCGACGCCGTGGCCAAGCCGCTCACGGTCGCCAGCCTGGGCCTGGGGGCGTGGGTTGTATTGTTTGCTCACGAGCAGATGGTGCCCAGCGCGGGCGTGATGCTGCTGATTTTAGCCGCTACGGCGGTGGCCTACGGCCGCACCCGGCGGCGCATTTTTGCCGAGGCGGCCCCACGATTAGCCGGCGTACCATTCTCGCTGCTGCTGGGCTGGCTTTCGGTCGCGGCCGTCATCAACTTCACCATTGCTATTCGCACGCTGGGCTGGCAAACGGCCGAAGGCGCTTCGGTTACGCTCACGCTGGGGCTGATAGTGGCCGTAGTAGTACTGGGGTTGCTGATGAGCCGCATATTCCGCGACATGGTATTTCCAGTGGTGGTGGCCTGGGCGTTGGTGTGGATATGGGTGGCGCGCCTGCGCGAAATCCCCGAGCTGGGCTGGGCCGCCCTCATCGGCGCGACAGTAGTGGCGATTGCCGGCGTGTTGCTTTCGCGCCTCGGCGGCCGCAAAACGCCCTGGCAGCTGCGCGACGAAGCCGCCGCCACCATTGAGGCAGAAATTGCCGCCCGCAACGCCGCCCGCGACTAGCGGTTGCAAATAACAAACACGTCATGCTGAGCGCAGCCGAAGCATGACGTGTTTGTTATTTGCAGTTGTATCCTCTTGCTTATTTCCCCTTTACACTGAAGGTGCTGCTGCCTCGAACTGGCTGGCCGCCGCTGCCCAGGCCTTCGGCTACGGCTTCGAAGGTGCCGCTGCCATCGGCGGTAAAGAAATGGACCTCGGCTTCGCCCTTGGCGTTGGTGCGCACCTGCGGGTTCCAGTACAGGGTGCTGGTGCGGGGGTCGGCGGGTGGGTTGGTGAGTAGCGCGCTGTAGCGGGGCGAGTAGAACTCGCGGGCCGCATAAAAGCCGGGCAGCCGCACGGTGGCCATACCTGGGGCCGGGCCTTTGTTGGACCCATTGTAGTTGGGGTCGGCGCGCTTGGTATAGATGGCAATGGCCCCGCCGCTGTTGCCAAAGATGGCCGCTTCGTTGCCCTTAAAAACTTCCACCGACTCGATATCAGACGGCGAGAGGGTACTGATGACGTCGGCGTCGACGCGCTGGCCGTCGAGTATAAACAGCGGCGTGCCCGAATTGCGAATCTGTACCGTCATGTTGGGCGGGCTGCCGCTGACGGCGAGGCCCGCCACCCGGCCCTGCAGCATTTGTAGCACGTTGACCCCGGTTTGCATGCCGGGGTTGTTGGCGAAGTTGATGACAGTGCCCCCGGTGGCCCCGTATAGGCGGCGCGGGTCGTCGCTCGGCACGGTTTCGCGCTTGGCGGTTACGGCCACATTGGCCAGGTTGATGTTGCGCACGGCCCGCTCGGGGTGCTCGTCGAGCTCAGCCGATTGTACCTGGCGGCTGCGGCGCACCAGCGCGGCCACCGCGGGCGGGGCGGTGGCCAGCGAGGGCAGCAGGGGCAGCGGCTGGGCCGGGGTCACGGGGCCGTTGTCGGGAATGATGAGCACGTTGGAGCCGCCCTGGGCCCGGCGCGCCTGCAGCGAGATAATGGCCGTGTCGACCACCGGAATGCCTACGAAGGCAAAGCGCCCGTCGGGGCCGGTGGTGGCGGTGGTCACATTCTTGGTGGGCCGGGTTTGCAAGAAGGTGAGCTGGCTGTTGGGGATGGGGCGCTGGCCGTGCTCGCTCACCACCTGGCCCACCAGGCTCAGCTCGCGCTCGGGGCCGAAGCGCAGGGCCGGCGCCTGGCCCGCGAGCACGGTTTTCCACACGAAGCGGCGCCAGCCCTGGGTGAGCAGCAGGTCGTCGAGGTGCTGGGCGGTGGCCGCCGAGGGGGTGCGGAAGTAGTAGCCCGGGCTTTCGACGTAGCCGGTCAGGTCCGAGGTCAGCAGCAGGTTGGATGCGATGGTTTCGGCGTTGGGGTCGAGGGCTCCCAGGGCAGCATCGTTCACACCCAACGACAGCGTAGCGGCGACGGGCTGGCCCGCGGCATTGGCCACGCGCACGGTGAGCTGCACCGGGGCGTGGGCGCCGTAGCTGGGTTGGTCGGGGGTGATGCTCACGCGCAGGCCGGCGGCCTCGTTCGCCACGAAGGCCAGGCGCTCGGCCCGGGGCGTGCCGGCCGCATCGAAGAGCGTGAAGTGCACAATGCCGGCCGGGTAGTTCTTCTTGGGCATGCGCCAGGCAGCGGCGATGTCGCCCACCAGCGGGCGGGGACCGGGGTAGGCCACCACGCCGCGCACCTGCGTGAACAGCTGCACGGGGCCGGGGGCGGCCGCGCCAGCCGGGCCCCGGTAGCGGGCTTCTACCAGGAAGTTATCGCCGCCATCGAGTACGTGCAGGGTGTAGCCGCTGGGCTGCACGGCAGGCAGCGGGTAGTCGGCGGTGCTGCCGTCGGGCAGGGTTACGCGGGCATGGTAGCGCTGGCCGGCGCCGGGCACCAAGCCAAAGCGGCCCATGCCAGCGTGGCGGCTGGTAAAGGCAGTCAGCACGGCGTTCTGGGCATTCAGCAGCTGGCCGCGCACGCTTAGGCTGCGGCCGCTGGCGTCGGTTGCTTTAAAGGCCACCACGGCGGGCAGGCCTTCGATGAGGTCGCCGCCTTCGGGGAAGAACTGCACGTCGGGACGGGCGGCAGCGGCGGCCCGGGCCTTGCCGGCGGGCGTGGTGGGCGCGTTGGGCACGGCGGCCTCCTGCGGGCCAATGGGCGAGGCCGGCCAGATGCTGAGGCGGCGGCTGTACACGTACTCGTCGCCGGCGTTGCGCATCCAGTTGGTGTAGGCGCGCAGCACGTAGGTGCCGGGGGCCAGCGTGTCGGCAATGAGCAGGTCGCCGCTGCTGCGGCCGCCCTTCAGGCGCAGGGTGCGGCGGGCCACCACCCGCTTTTCGGGCGATACGAGGTCGACGTGCAGCACCTGGCTGAGGGAATCGGGCTGGTGCTGGGCGGCATCGACCACGTAGGCGCTAAACCAGATGGTTTCGCCGGTGCCGTACACCGGGCGGTCGAGGTGCAGGTAGGCTTTTTCCTGGCGGGCGGTCTGCAGGTAATTGTCCAGCTGGCGGGCCAGGCGGGGCAGCAGGCCGTCGTCGGTGGGTTGCAGGCGAAAGGCACTGAGGCCGCCCGCCAGGGCCAGCATGGTCAGGAGCAGCAGTTTTTGGGCGCGGGCAGCAGGCATGAGCATAACAGAACCGTCGGCAGCTGAATAGCCACTCGACGAAGAAAGGGCGAGATTAGGCCGTAAAGATGGCGACGCGGTGAAGCCCGGGCCGCCGGAATGCACCTGGACCTGTGGGGGCGGTGGGCCTCACCCCCGGCCCCTCTCCGGTGGAGAGGGGTGCCTGACGTTGGGAAAGGATTGCCAGAGAGCTGCTTTCATTCGCGAAAGAGCGCCGTAAACAGGCGAGCGTGGGAGGTAGTGGGAGGGACGGGACCAGAGGGAATCGTTCAGGCCCGGGCCGACGGCTCTGGGCGGCCCGACCAATTGATGTTCGGGTAAAACCGCTGGTCCTGCAACCGGTCGGACCGCCTAGGGCGGTCGGACCGGGCCGGTGCCGGGCTGCTGCCTGCTTGCTTTAGAAGCTGTTGGAGTTAGGTTGCAAGTCCGCCAAAACGGTGTAGAGACGCTAACTCAAACAGCTTCTAAACAAAAAGCCCCGCTGCGGAGGCAGCGGGGCGGTTGAGTGGAATAGTATTTTTTGAAGCTGCCGCGCTGGCCGCAGTGGAATGGGGCGTGTATAGTAGGTGTATACTTCGTGTATCCTCAGCCTATAGTAGCCGCTGCCGCCGAAATTGCACGGTGCCGGGAAGGCTGCCGGCTACAGGGTTTTTTGCTGGGTGGTTTCGTTGCCGGGGTTGTCGTAGGCGGAAACGATAACCTTGTTGCCGGCGAAGGTGGTGTTTTTGACCGTGGCAGCGTAGCGGAAGGTGTAGCCGTCGGCATCGGCGGTGGCGTCGCCTTCTTCGACCACGGTGCCGTCGGGGCGCTGGATGCGGACGTGGACGTGGTGGACGGCGAAGTCGTCGGTGGCCTGCACGACGATGGCATCGCCGACGGTGCCCCGGTAGGCGGAGAAGTCGACGCTTTGGATGTTGGGGGCGTTGAGGTAGTCGGCGACGGCGACGATGTAGGCCGATTGGGTGTTGGCGTCGACGCCGGTTTCGTAGGCCGCTTTTTGGGCGGGGTCCTGCTGCACGGCGCGGCCGTAGAAGGCGGCCTGCTGGAAGCGCTGCCGGTGGGCGAGCATGCCAGCCGTGGGGGCCTTGGAGGTGGGCCGGGGCGCGTCGCCGACGGAGACGGTGCCGTTGGCGTTCTGGCGGAAGACAAGGCCGGTGACCTTGCCGGAGAGGCCCTGGGTGAGGGCATTGGTGGCTTTTGCCATGATGGAGAAAGGGTTAAGTGGAGAATGATTTGGACGGTGAACGGGGGCGGGCAGGGAAATATTGCAGGGCCGGAATCTGTGTAAGCAGAAAGGCTGCAAGTGGTGATGGACCCTGAAGACGCGGTTGGGAAGTGGTGGTTCCGAAGTAGCTGGGCGAGGCGCGCACCAAGCGGCGTAGTGGGCGGCTGCGGGGGAGGCGCTTGCCCGCACGATGCGTTTGCTTCGGCAGGAGTCCTGAAGCTTCGGGCCGGGGGCGGCAGCTGCTTTTATGCGCAGGGCCCTGCGGAGGGGAGCTAAATGAGGGGAAAGCGAATCCGGGCGATGTGGACGACTAACCAGAGAACTGTGCCGACGACCCTGAAGAGCCGGCCGGGCGGTGCAATAAAAATGATGCGCTTGATGGCTAGGTGCTTGCGTGCCGTGGTGACTGTTGCGTACCTGTTTTATACCACGGCGTATTTGGATATTGCTGCTGCGCGGGAGTTTCTTTGTGTTTCCGTAGCGCCGAATCTTTCACCGGCGGGGGAAATCTTACCGCTTCTAGGTGCTTCCACCACCTACGGCGTTTCCGCCGCGGCTCTGTGCCGCCCGCGCACTTTGGTGTTGCCCGCTACGAGCGGCGCACCATGGCCGCAATGATTCGCGAAACCGTGCGCCAAGTTCTGGCGCGGGTTCGTTTCTACCCGTTGCCATTTGCCTGCTTATTGCCCACTGTTACCTTCTTGCTATGTTGCTTATTACTTGCCGGGGCGCACTTGCCCAAGGCCTGGCTGTGTCGTTGATATGGCTTCGTGCCACTGGTTTCAAGAGAAACCTGCTACGGCGGTGGTTGGGGGCATGGTGGGTGATAACTACATTGGGCAGCGCCCACGCCCAGACCACTACAATAGATAAGGACAAGCCCTGGTTGCCGGCCAAGTACATTCCGCAGTCTCCTACGGTGAGCACGCTGCCGCGATTTGATGCCCAACAGCTGGTGCAACTGCACTCCGGGGCGGCCCAGTATTCAATTCCCCTAGTCGAAGTCACCTGCGGCCCGCTGTCGCTGCCGGTTTCGTTATCCTATTCTTATAGCGGCTTGCGGGTAAGTCAGCCCGACGACCTGGTGGGGCTGGGCTGGAACCTACAGGCCGGGGCCAGTATCACCCGCCAAGTGAACGGCCTGGTCGACGAACAGGTGGCGGCCGTTCCGATACGGCGCTACCACCCCGACTCGGTGCTGCATGCCACGGCCCGGGTGCAGTACCTCAAGCGGGCCTTCAACCACGACCTAGATACGGGGCCGGACGTATATTCTTTTTCGCTGCCGACGGGCGTATCGGGCCGGTTTGTTATTATCGACACCAGCGTGGTGCTGCTGCCACGGCAACCGGTTTTCATTCGTCGGGTGGCCGTCGACGGTTTCCAGATAAGCACCGAGGACGGCGTGCGCTACCTGTTCCAGGCAAGGGAACTCACCACCCCCAGCGCAGAGTACGGCATGAACATACACGTGTCGGCGTGGCACCTGAGCCGGGTAATTTCGGCCGATGCCGCCGATACGCTCACGCTGCATTACACCGCCGCTACCGTGCTGCTGCCCCGGCAAATGAGTACCACGACCGGCCGTTACTACACCGGCTCGTATCAGGAACTTGGCGAAGCGGTGAACGCGGCGGGACCGGGAACCATCTGCGGTTCGACGGCTGATTACCTGTTTCAGAACATCCTGGCTGGCGTGACGCACGTGCGGGCGCAGTTCCTGCAGTCCATTACGGCACGCGGCGTTTGCCTACGGGTGAACCGGGAAACCGCCGGCCCTGATTCGGTTCGGGAAATCCGTAGTGTGCAATGGCTCAGCACCGGGCCTCAAGCCCGTGAAGTTCGGCACTGGACGTTGTTTCAATCGCGCATTTACGAAGCTACCACCAATGGCCCGATACCCGGGACGCGCTACCGGCTGTGCCTGGATTCGTTGCGGGAAAGCGCCAACGGCGTCAACTTACCGGCTTACCGCTTCGACTATCTCCCGATTGGGCTCATGCCCACGAAGGGCAGCGCCGCCCAGGACTACTGGGGCTATTTCAACGGGGCCGTGAAGAATGGCGACCTGAGAAACAAGGACACCCGCCCGGCGTTGCTGGCCGATACGGCGCTGCTGCGCCGCCAAGGCATGGCGGCGGACCGGGAACCTAATTTCGAGATGGTTGGGCAGGGGGCACTGCGCACGGTGGGGTTCCCGACCGGCGGCCAGGCGAACTGGGAGTATGAGCTCAACCGCATCGCAGTGCAAGCCGAAGACCTGCCGCTTCGGGAGCGCGGGCCATACCTGGAGGCCAGCTACGACCCCACGCGGGTGCAACTGGTGGAAAACGGCCCCCTCACGCACCGCGCTACCTCGTCGCCGCCGCAGGAGTTCGACGTGCCGAACCGCTCCGATGAGTCGGGCCGCTTCGACGTGCGGGTGCTGCTGCACCGCCAGCCCTACGACAGCACGCACGCCACCGCCGGCACGAACCAGGTGCGCGACTTCAGCATCTGGCGCCGCCGGGCCAGCGGCGACTCGCTCATCACCAACGGCCCCTACCGCATCTTTGACGGGCAGCTGGACAACAATCAGCAGCCGGTGACCTACCGCACGTTCGTGCTGCGCCTGCCACCGGGGCGGTACGTGGCCCGGGTGCATTGCGAAGAAACCGAACACCAAAGCGACATCAACATCTACGTGCCGTATCTGGACTCGACCGACTTCAAGCTGGGGTTGCCGGGGCCGGGCATCCGGGTGTGGCGCACCACGCATCAAACGGCCGGAGCCCCGCCGCTGGTGCATACGTACCGCTACAGCGAGCATGGCTCCTGCTCGGGGGTGTCGCTGCTGCGCAACTACGGGCGAAACTTTGACCGCCAGCAACATACGGAAGTTAACTACCAACTGCTACCCACGAGCGGTGACCACTCCGCCCTTAGCGTTACCTCCTGTGAATTCTGGGAAACGACAGCGGATAACCGGGACCTGGGCGACGAGTTCAGCAAAAATGTGCATTACTACAGCTGCGTCCGGGAAGAGGCTGGAACCGACAATGGCCTGACCGTACACTATTTCGGAGAGCTGAGGGAGCAGTTTAACGACGTAGTGCCCTTTCAGCAACTGGTGTATCGGCGCAGTCGGGATAATCAGCTGCAGCTGGCGGAGAGTACCGCACATACCTACGATATGCAGGACGCCCAAATGCTGCCTTTTATCCGGGTGCGCCGGACGGTTAAAATCAACCTGCTGACCCCCGGGGTCGGTGTATATATACCAGAGGATACATACATCAGCGACCTGTACCTGGTGCGGGCCAGCTTTGCGGCCCCCGCGCAGACCGTGCAGACGCGCTACGACCCGGACGGCCGCACCCACACCGTCACCACCTTGTCGAGCTACGTCCAGCAGCGGCTGGTGCGCACGGCCACCAGCACCAGCACGGGCTGGGACATCCAGCGGTTTAAGCGCCTGAGCGACTACGCCAGCACCGTATTCGACCCGGCGCTACGGCTGAATACCTTTAACCCCGTTATCGAGGCGCAGCGCTGGCACCGCCCCCTTGCCGGGACCGACTCGGTGCTGACGGGGGGCAGCCTGACGCTGTATGACCCGCGCTGGCGCAGCCCAGCGAAAACCCACCGCCTGCGCCTGGACCGGCCGGTGAGCGGCCCGAACCAGGAAACGCGCGCCAATGGGCGCTACACCGGCTGGCTGAGCGACACGCGCTACGAGGCCACGGGGACAGCGCGCTACGCGACGAGTTCGGGCGACCTGATAGAGCAGCGGCCGGCCCACGGCCCGGCTACCGCGTACCTAACCGGCAACGTCCACACCTTGGTCATCGCGCAGGCGACGAATGCGGGCTACGAGCAGCTGGCCTGCACCAGCTTCGAGCCCGCTGCGACGGGCCGCTGGCGCTACGACTCGACGGGTACGCACCGGGTAGCGGGCGGGCGCACGGGCCGCTGGGCCTACCGGCTCGACGGCACGAGCGGCCCCACCCGCCCGGGGATGCCGGCCGGCGACTACGGGCTGCTGTGTTGGGCGCGGAGCCCGACCGCGCCCACGCTGACGCTGGCGGCGGGCAGCACCGGGGGGACGTGGCAACTGGTGGCCACGGGCCCGGACGGCTGGCGGCAGTACCGCGCCCGCTTCCAGCTTAGCGGCTCCGGCAGCGTGGCGCTGGGGCCGCCCGCGGGCGGGGGCAACGTGCTGGTGGACGAGGTGCGGCTGGCCCCGGTGGGTGCCCAGGTGACAAGCTACACCCACGACCCGCTGGTGGGGGTAACGTCGCAGACGGACCCGGGCGGGCGCACCATCACGTTTGAATACGATGCCCTGGGGAGGCTGGTGCGCACCCGCGACGAGCAGGGGCGCATTCTCTCGCAGCAGCAGTACCACTACGCCCGCCCCTAGGCCCGCCTGGCCTTATCCATTATTGCCTTTTCGCTTCCAGTTCGTTTCCGCTATGCGTGTTTCTACTATTTCCTTTTGCCGCCTTTTGCTCGTGGTGGCCTTGCTGCTGGCCGGGCGCGCCCAGGCCCAAACGGTGCCCGCTGGCCAAGGACTGGTGGCCGACACGACGGAGCTGCGGGTGCTGCGCGAGCTATACGCAGCCACGGGCGGGCCGCAGTGGACGAACCACACCAACTGGCTGAGCGGCACGACGCTGGCGGACGCGGCCGCCTGGCACGGCGTGGGCGTGAGCGGGGGCGACGTGACGGGCCTATTTCTACAAGGTAATGGCCTACAAGGCACGCTGCCCTCCTCGCTTGGGGCACTGCACGGCCTCCAGATACTCTATCTGCACGGTAACGCACTCACTGGGCCGCTGCCGGAATCGCTGGGGCAATGCCAGAACCTGGTGCTCCTGTACATCAGCCATAACCGTTTGTCGGGGCCGCTACCGGCCAGCCTGGGCAACCTGGCGGCTTTGCAGCAATTCAGGGCCGACCACAACGCCTTTGAGGGCGTGCTGCCGGCCAGCCTGGGCCGCTTGCAGCAGCTGTGGATGTTGTCACTGAGCAACAACCGCTTCAGCGGGCGGATTCCGGGTGCCTGGGGGCGCATGCAGGGGCTAAGCCAGCTCTTTCTGAACTACAATCTCTTGGCCGGGTCCTTACCCGATAGCCTGGCGCAGGCGAGAAACCTGCTGTACTTGGAAGCCGGGGGCAATCACCTGACCGAGGCGATTCCGGCCAGCTACAAGGGCTTTCGCCACCTGATTCGGCTGGACTTTTCCTATAACCAGCTGAGCGGGACGCTGCCCGACTCGCTGCACGCCGATTTCGTGTACCTGGGACACAACCACCTGAACGGGACGGTGCCGGCCAGCTACGGGACCACGGTGACAAATCAACTGCAACTGGGCGATAACGACCTGACGGGCCTGCCCGCCTTTGGGTTCCCGCTGGGCTACCCAAACCTGCTCCTGGGGGTGGGGAACAACCTGCTGGCCTTCGATGCCTTCGAGCCGAACCAGAACGTGCCGGGCCAGTACCAACTCTGGGACGGGCAGCGCGCGCTGGCAGGGACCGACACACTACAAGTGCGGGCCGGCCAGGTGCCCTCCCGGCCGCTGGCCGGGGCCATCGGCGGGGCGCACAACCGCTACCAGTGGCAGCGCGAAGTGGCGGAGCAATGGGTGGACCTGCCCGGCGACACGCTGGCCACGCGCACCTGGGGGGCGGTGACGCCGGCCGACGCGGGCCGCTACCGCACGCGGGTAACCAACCGCTGGGTGGTGGGGGTGACGCTCTATTCGCCCACGCGCTACCTCGATGTGCTGCCGTACCCGCCGCTGGCGCGCAACCGCCCCAACGACGCCAACGTGGGCCCGGCACTGCTGACGCCGCCGACGGCGCCGGACGCCAGTGCCACCGGGCGTGACATGAACTTCGTGCGCACCTGGGTGCCGCGGCAGGCCCAGACGCGGGAAGCCCGCGTGCCGCTGGCCCCGGTGGACTCAGTGGCCACGAGCACGACCTACTTAGACGGTTTGGGGCGGCCCGTACAGACCGTGCTGCGCCAGGCTTCGCCCGGGCGGCGCGACGTGGTGCAGCCACAGGCGTACGACGGGCTGGGCCGCGAGCCGCGCCAGTACCTTCCCTTCGTGGACACGACCAGCGTGACGGCCCAAGGCTACCACTACCGGGCGTTGGCCGACCAGCAGGTGTTTTACCGGCGGACGGGGCCTCGCGGGGGCGGCATTGGGCCGTTGGAACCGCACGATGCCGTACGGGGCGTGGCCCGCACGGGCGTGGCCTACAGCGAACGTTTGTTCGAGCCTTCGCCCCTGAACCGGGTGGTGGGCCAGGGCGCACCGGGCGAGGCCGGGATGCTGACCGGGGGCCACGCCACGGCCCAGGCCGAGCGGCCCAACGTGGCCACCGACTCGGTGCCGCGCTTCGCGCCGGGCTACCACCCGGCCCGTTTCGACCCGGACTTCCAGGGCTACTACGCCGCGGGGGAGCTGTGGGGCAGCCAGCGCACCGACGAGCACGGCTACCGGGCCCTGGACTGGACGGACAAGGAAGGCCGGGTGGTGCTCAAGCAGGTGGAAACCGGGCGGCGCGACAGTGCTGCGGCCGGCCCGCGCCGCTGGCTGCGCACGGCCTACGCCTACGACGACTTCGGCCGGCTGCAGTACGTGCTGCAACCCGAGGCGACCAAGCGGGTGCTGGCCCTGCGGGCGGCCCCGGCGGCGCTGCCAGCGGGGGCCAGGCCGTTCTGCTTCCGCTACCGCTACGATGGGCGGGGCCGGCAGATTGCCAAGCAGGTGCCGGGCACCGACGGGGAGACCCTGGTGGTGTACGACCAGCTGGACCGGCCGGTGCTGAGCCAGGACGCCGCCCAGCGGGGGCGTAAGGAGTGGAGCTGGACCAAGTACGACGCGCTGGGCCGGGTGATTCTCGCAGGCCTGGTGAGCCGGGCCGACACGGCCGGGCAGGTGCGCCTGCAGGCGCTGGCCGATGCCGACACGGCGACCGCCCACCAGTACGAGGTGCGCAGCAGCGCGGCCACGGCCTACCAGCACTACAGCACGACGCAGGCGTTTCCGCGTCTGGGGCAGCAGGGCTTCGAGGCGGGGCTGGTGCTCAGCGCCACCTACTACGACGACTACAACTTCGACAACGACGCGGCCGGTACGGCCGATGTCAGCTACAACACGACCACCGATGCGCGGTTTCCGGCCGGGGGCGCGCCGGTGGCGGATGCGCTGCGCACCACCGGAATGACCACGCGCACGATGACGCGGGTGCTGAACAAGCCCGATACCGACCCGGGGGCGGACTGGCTGGTGACGACGACCTTTTACGACGCACGGGCCCGGCCCGTGCAGGTGCAGACCGGCAACGCCCGGGGCGGGCTCGACCTGCTCACCACCCAGCTCGACTTCACGGGCAAGGTGGTGCAGAGCGTGGCGGTGCACCAAGGGCCGAACCACGACCCGCTGACGGTGGCCGAGTTTTTCGCCTACGACCACACGGGCCGGCTGCTGAGCACGCGCCAGCAGCTGCCGGGCGAGGCGCGGGCGGCGCTGCTCGACTCGGTGCAGTACAACGAAATCGGGCAGGCCACGCGCAAGACGCTGGCCTCGGGCCGGCTGAAGCAGGAGGTGGACTACGCCTACAACATTCGCGGCTGGCTCACCCAACTCAACGACCCGTACTACCCCAAGGCGGAGAACCTGTTTAACCTGAGCCTGCACTACAACGAAGGCTTCAGCACCGGCTACGAGCAGTACAACGGCAACCTGACGGGCCAGACCTGGCGCAGCGGGCGCGACGGGGTGCAGCGGGCGTACGGCTACGTGTACGA
The DNA here is from genome assembly GCF_039539585.1 of Hymenobacter glaciei. Classification (NCBI taxonomy): domain Bacteria; kingdom Pseudomonadati; phylum Bacteroidota; class Cytophagia; order Cytophagales; family Hymenobacteraceae; genus Hymenobacter; species Hymenobacter glaciei. The sequence continues at coordinate 260,644 of NZ_BAABDK010000021.1, forward strand.
CCCGCTGAACCGGCTCTTGCAAGGTGACTTCGTGGCCCGCACGGCGTCGGCCCCGGCCACGCCGAATACGGCGGGACTGTGGAAAGCGGAGGAGGACAACTACCGGATGAGCTTCGTCAGCTACGACGACAACGGCAATATCCTGAGTTTGCGCCGCCGGGGCCTGCTGGCCAACGCCACCCACGCGAAGGCCAAGCAATTCGGGCCCGTGGATGCGCTCACCTACGCTTATGCCGGCAACCGGCTGCAGGCCGTGGACGACCAGGTGAGCACCAACCAGCTGCCGCGCCCGCTGAACTACAACGGGGCGCCGGCCTCGCTGGCGGGCGACTTCCAGGAGGGCGGCTCGCACCTCAACCAAGAATACCTCTACGACGCCAACGGCAACCTGACGCAGGACCGCAACAAGGGCATCACGGGCATCGCCTACAACCACCTGAACCTGCCGAAGCAGATTCACTTCGGCGTCGGGGCCGACAGCCTCGTGTTCCGCTACACGGCCGCCGGGCAAAAGGTGGCCAAGATGGTGTACCAGACCGGCCAGCCGGTGCAGCGCACCGACTACCTGGGCCCGTTCCAGTACGAGCAGGACTCGCTGCGCTTCTTCCCCCACGCCGAGGGCCGGGTGCTGGTGTTCTTCCACCGCCCCCCGTTCAACCCCAAGGCGCCGTCCTTCACCACCTACCAGCGCGAGTTCGTCTTCAAGGACCACCTGGGCAACCTGCGCCTGGCCTACCGGCTCGGGCAGGTGCATACGTACCGCGCAACGCTGGAACAAGACCGGGAAACGCATGCCCGCGAGGCGCAGCAATTCGATTCGCTGAGCGTGAGTGCGCCGATTGCCTTTGCCACGGCGCGGGCGCACACGAGCGGCTACGTGGCCCGGCTCAACGCGGGCGGGGCGGCCCCCCAGCCGCTGGGCCCGCTCACGCAGTTTGCCGTGCAGAAGGGCGACACCGTCCGCGCCACGGCCTTTGGGCTCTACCCGCAGGCGACCAGCAACCAGTCGTTCGCCTTTTCGCTGGCGGGCTTCATCGCCTCCCTGCTGCAACCGACTCCGGCTGGCACGCCCCCGCGCCTGGACGGCGCGCGGCGCGGCGGGCTGCCGCTGCTGCAGGTGGGGCTGAGCTCGGCCGCGCTGCTGGCGCTGCCCCGGCTGCCGGGCGGCGTGCCCCAGGGCTACCTGCGGGTGCTCTCGTTTAACGAGGACTCGGTGCTGGTGGACCAGCGCACGGTGCAGCTCACGGCCGCCGCGCTCAACAACTATGAAGCGTTGCAAAGCGGGCCGCTGGTGGTGCAGCAGAACGGCTACGTGAGCGTGTACGTGGGCAACGAGAGCGCGGCGGACGTGTACTTCGACGACGTGACGATTGAGCACCGCCAGGGCCTGCAAGTGCAGGAAAACCAGTACGACCCGTGGGGAATAAACTTGGCCGGTTTGGACTTTAATTCGCCAGGAATCAAACCGTTGAATCAGTACCAGTTTAATGGAAAAGAAAGGCAGAATGACTTAGGTTTAAACTGGTCTGATTACGGGGCTAGAATGTATGATGCGCAGTTAGGTAGTTGGCATGCTGTTGACCCACTCGCCGATAAAATGCGTCGTTACTCACCTTATAATTATGCCTTCGATAATCCTGTTAGGTTTATCGACCCGGATGGTATGGGACCAATTGATGGTATAGGAAAGTTCTTAAGCAATCTCGGTCATAAGGCAGCAAATTATGCTTTTCAAAAATTTACCGATGCGCTTTTTAATGCCGCAGCGGCCTTCTTTTCTGATGCTAAACAAGATATTAAACAAGAAATAAACAGGTATGAGCTATACGGTACAGCACAAGGTCAAGTAACCATAGGAGCGCGAATAGCTGTTGAGCCGGGTGTTGGAGTAGACGTAAATGCTGGCTCTGTGACTTTAGGTAAAGCGAGCGTTGATTTTGGCACAAGCAAGGGTGCTTCGGTTGGTGGAGATTACATGACAAAAGATAATAAGGCCACGATAAGTGCTGGAGGTGAAATTGAAACTGGTGTTTTGGGTGCAGAGTATCAATACTCACAAGACTGTGAAACTGGACCTTCAGATGGCATTAACAATAACGGCGAAGCAACACATGGAGGGAATATTTCCTTTGGGGGCACAAAGAGCTTGAATCACCTTGAATCTCGTATAGAAGCGACTAAGTCTCTGATGTTACGCAGCCAGTTTGGTCAAAGTGTAGTGCATGGCTTTGAGTCCGCGCAAATAAAGT